>NZ_JBFTHT010000017.1:0-155526 GCF_056394385.1 Arthrobacter sp. 10N44_2
CGGACCGGGAACGGCACCGTCACGGCCGGGAACGCGTCCCCGCTCTCCGACGGCGCGTCCGCGGCGTGGCTGGGCAGTGAAAAGGCCGCCGGGATCCTGGGCCTGGAGCCTTTGGCCCGGATCGCCGGGCGCGGCGCGCACGCCAACGATCCCCAGTACTTCGGCTACGCCCCGGTCGAGGCCGCGAACAAGGCCCTCGCCAAGGCCGGGATCGGCTGGGACCAGGTCGGCGCGGTCGAACTGAACGAGGCGTTCGCCGCGCAGTCCCTGGCCTGCATCAACGCCTGGGGCATCGATGCGGGAATCGTGAACCGGCACGGCGGCGCGATCGCCATGGGCCACCCGCTCGGCGCCTCCGGCGGCCGCATCCTCGGCACCCTGGCCCGTTCCCTGCAGGCCTCCGGGCAGCGCTGGGGCGTCGCCGCGATCTGCATCGGCGTCGGCCAGGGCCTCGCCGTCGTGCTCGAAAACGTAACTTCCCGCGATGCGGCATAGAGGACAGGGCAAAGACAGATGCTGAATTTCATCGACACCGTCGGCGAGGCCGTCGCCGGCATCAAGGATGGTTCCACCGTGATGATCGGCGGCTTCGGCAACGCCGGGCAGCCGTTCGAGCTCATCGACGCGCTGCTGGAGTGCGGCGCCACCGGCCTGACCGTGGTGAACAACAACGCCGGCCAGGGCGACCAGGGCCTGGCCCTGCTGATCAAGGAAGGCCGGGTGAAGAAGATGATCTGCTCCTTCCCGCGGCAGTCCGACTCCTGGCATTTCGACGCCAGGTACCGCGCCGGCGAGGTTGAGCTCGAACTGGTCCCGCAGGGAAACCTCGCCGAGCGGATCCGTGCCGCCGGCGCCGGGATCGGCGGTTTCTTCACGCCCACCGGCTACGGCACCATGCTCGCCGAAGGCAAAGAAACCCGCTTCCTGGACGGCAAGTGGCAGGTGTTCGAGACCCCCATCCACGCCGACGTCGCCCTGATCAAGGCCCTCACGGCGGACGGCCGGGGCAATCTGGTCTACCGTAAAACCGCGCGGAACTTCGGCCCCATCATGGCCGCCGCCGCGAAACACACCATCGCCCAGGTGTCCGGGATCGTCCCCACCGGCGGCCTGGACCCGGAAAACATCGTGACCCCCGGCATCTACGTCAACAGCATTGTGAAGGTGGCCTGAGATGAGCATCCCAACCAATGACCAGAGTCTGCGGACCGGCAACCAGGCTGATCTCCAGACGTCCGGCAAGCCGCTGGGCCGTGACGATCTCGCGCGCCTCGTGGCCCGCGACATCGTCCCCGGATCGTTCGTGAACCTCGGCATCGGCCAGCCCACCCTGGTCTCGAACTACCTCGAGCCGGAGCAGAACATTACGCTCCACACCGAGAACGGCATGCTCGGCATGGGCCCGGAGGCCACCGGGGACCAGATCGACGGCGACCTCATCAACGCAGGGAAGATCCCCGTGACCGAACTGCCGGGGGCGTCCTACTTCCACCACGCTGACTCCTTCGCGATCATGCGCGGCGGACACCTGGACATCTGCGTCCTGGGCGCCTTCCAGGTTTCCGCCACCGGCGACCTCGCCAACTGGCACACCGGGGCCCCGGACGCGATCCCCGCCGTCGGCGGCGCCATGGACCTCGCCACCGGCGCCAAGGACGTCTTCGTCATGATGACGCTCCTGACCCGCGACGGCGTGTCCAAACTCGTGGAGACCTGCACGTACCCGCTCACCGGGATCGGCTGCGTGACCCGCGTCTACACCGACAAGGCCGTCTTCCTGACCGGACCCGACGGCGTCCAGGTGCGGGAGACCTTCGGCTGCACGCTCGAGGAACTCCAGGCCATGGTCCCGATGCCGCTCCGGGCGGCGGACCCAAGCTGACGGGCCTGCGGCCGGACAAGCTGTGGGCACCGCTAAAGTGATGCGGGACCGAGAGGCGGAAAATGACTGAGCCAGCCAAGAGCGGCGGCGCGCCCGCGGCCAGCGACCAGTACGTGCAGTCGCTGGCGCGCGGGCTCGCAGTGATCCGTGCCTTCGACACGGAACACCCCAAGATGACGCTGACCGAGGTGGCGGCCCGGACCGAGCTGACCCGGGCCACCGCCCGGCGGTTCCTGCACACGCTCGCGGAGCTGGGCTATGTCCGCACGGACGGCAAGATCTTCGCCCTGACTGCCAAAGTGCTGCAGCTCGGCTACGCCTACCTGTCCGGGCTCTCCCTGCCGCAGCTCGCCCAGCCGCACCTGGAAGAGCTCTCCCTCGAACTGGGGGAGTCGACGTCGGCCGCGGTGCTCGAAGGCACCGACATCGCCTACATCGCCCGGGTGTCCACCCGGCGGATCATGACGGTCGGCATCACGGTGGGCACCCGCTTCCCCGCCTACGCCACCTCCATGGGCAGGGTGCTGCTCGCGGCCCTCCCGCCGGCGAAGCTGGAAGAGTACCTTGCGGCCGCCGAGATCCGGCCCCTGACTCCCGGAGCCATCGGAACGCGGGCCGCCCTCCTGGCGGAGCTGGATACTGTTCGCGCCCAGGGCTGGTGCCTGCTGAACCAGGAGCTGGAGCTGGGCCTGATGTCCATCGCGGCGCCCGTCCACGACGGGCCGAAAGTCGTGGCGGCCATCAACGTCTCGCTGCAGGCCCAGACAGTGTCCGCGCAGCCCGAACCGGACGCCTACCTCAAGGCCGTGCGTGAGGCGGCGCTGGCCACGGCGGAAATTATCTCCGAGGACCTGACCTCGGGCCGGTGAACCGCGTCTCAGACGGGACGTCCGGGAAGGGGTACGTCTGGGAAGTGGTACGTCCTGGGAAGAGAACCGTCAGGCAGCGGGATCCGGGATGGGCTCTGTTGAAACCGTGATCGTCACGCCACCGGGTTCGTCACCGATTTTCAAGTGCAGGTCCCTGCCCACCAGCAGGGCATGGATGTCTTCGCTGCCTCCGGGCGCGATCTGCTCGGCCAGCCGTGTGAGCGCCAGCGCCATCGCCCGGCCCCAGTCGTGCGGATCGACGCTGGACGATTCTGCCGTCGCTGAGTAATTCTCTGTTTCAGTCATCTGCCCCCGCTTTCGGCGTCCGGAGCGCAGCCTCCGGCACATCACGAAGTCCAGTCTAGTGAGCCTGCGGAGCGCACGTCCACGATTCGCGCCAGCCCTGCGCAGGTTACGCGGGCACTGCGGCTAGGATTTTAGTTCGGGAACCCTCCGCCGAATTGCCCCTAAGGACGCCATGACAGAGAACAGCACCGCGACGTCGGAGACCCTGGAAACCGGGGACAATACAGCGTCCCGGCGCGCCGCCGTGGTTATCAACCCCATGAAGTCTCCCGGTGAGAGCTTCCGCGCCTCCTTCTTCCGCCTGTGCGAGACCCAGGGCTGGGCGGAGCCGCTGTGGCTGGAAACCACGAAGGAGGACACCGGGCTGGGCCAGGCCCGCGAGGCGCAGGAGGCCGGAGTCGACGTCGTAATCGCCGCAGGCGGCGACGGAACGGTCCGCTGCGTGGCGGAAGTCCTCGCAGGCACCGGAACGCCGATGGGCCTGGTGCCCCTGGGGACCGGGAACCTGCTGGCCCGCAATCTCGGCATCGACATCACCGACCCCGTGGCGGCCAGCTACGACGTCCTGAGCGGCACGGACACCAAGGTGGACGTAGTGAAGGCCACGCTGGACCACGCCGAGACGGAATCCACCTTCCTGGTGATGGCCGGACTTGGCTACGACGCCGCCATCATGGCCAACACCGTCGACGAACTCAAGGACCGCGTGGGCTGGCTCGCGTACGTTGAGGCGGGCATCCGGCACCTGCCGGGCAAGCCCATCAGGGCGAAAATCAGCATTGACGGTGAGCACCCGGTACGGCGCCGCATCCGCAGCGTGATGGTGGGTAACTGCGGCAAGATCATGGGTGGCGTGGAGATCTTTCCCGACGCCAAGATCGACGACGGCATCCTGGACGTCGTGATTTTGGCCCCCATCGGCCGGTTCGGCTGGCTGGATGTGCTGGCCGGTGTCTTCGGCCGGAGGAACTCCAAGAACGCGTCGGTGGAATATTTCGCCGGAAAGTCAGCCGAGATCGAACTCGCCCACGAGCAGGAATTCCAGCTCGACGGCGACCCGCTCGGCAAGGCCAAGCACCTCAAGGTCACGGTCGAGCAGGATGCCCTCACCATCCGGATGACAGGCATCTGACCCCGCGCCAACCATCGGGCGGCTATTTCACCGGCCAGCCGGGCCGCCGGCCTGCCGGGCCGGCTAACGCGCCGCCGGCCGGTGCGCCAGGATCTCCGCGAGTTCGGCCAAACGGTGTGCGCGGGCAGACTCGGCAGGCGTAAACGGCTCGCCGGGCCGGGAAAACGTAATGGGCCCGTGCCACGCCGTAGGGATTTTCAGGACCGTCCCGTCACCGCCCGTGGAGGGCGGGCCCTCGGTGATGCCGGCGGCCGTTCCGGGGATGATCCGTGCCCGCAGCAGTTCCGCGACCGCCAGCGGCAGCTCCTCCGGGCTGGCGGCGATCCGGGCGGCCAGGCTCAGTGCCCCGGTTTGCCCGTCGGCCATGGCCAGGGCGGTGGTCGGCCAGACGTGCGGGTCCGCTCCGCCGCCGGCCCGGAGCGCCCGGAGCAGCTCGGCTTCGCGGACTTCGCCCGGAGCCGAGAGCACAAACTCGTCCAGCACACCGCCGGCCACGGGATGAACATGAATGCTGAGGATGTTCGTGTTCAGCGCGGCCAGGGCCTGCGTCAGTTTCTGCAGCGACCCGGGCTTGTCTTTCAGGACGGTCCGCGCCCGCCACAGGGCGGGTGCGGCGTCGAGCCGTTTGCGGTGCCGCAGGGCCGGGGCATGCAGCCAGCCCCTGAGCATCCGGGCCGCCGAGGGCTCGGCCACCCAGATCACCAGGATGGTCGCGGTCAGGGTCAGCACCAGGACCTTGGCAACGTAGGGCAGGTGGGTTTCCACCGCCGCCGCGTGCACCAGCAGTTCGATCGGGAGCATCACGGCGACATTGGCCAGGGTCAGCCGTGCCTTGGTCGGTTCGGGCATCTGGCCGCACACTTCGCAGCTCAACTCGGAGGTGGCCGGGGACTGGGCTTTGCCGGTGGTTTTGGCAGGGTTTTTGCCTGCGGAGGTGCGCGTCATGCTCCCATGATCCCGGCCGGCTGTTTCGGCCCGGTTGCCGCCGGGTGACGGTTTCGCGCCGGGACCGGGACCGGGCCAGGCCAGGTGATCGTGCTGTTACAGGCCCGGTCCACCCTCCGGGCCGCGCTGGAGCAGGTGGCGGTGGGCGTAAAGGTCGCGGAGCAGGGCGACCTCGGCCAGGTGGTGGATCATCTCACGGTTGATGTGCAGGATCAGTGCTGCCATGGGGGCATCGGCGTACGGGCCCTCGGCCGGCCCGCAGGGTGCCGCCAATCCCGATTCGTGGAGGCCCTTCACGCCGTGGATCCACCGGCCGTAGTACTCGTCCAGCTGGGCCAGTGCCCCGGCCGCGGTGCCGGGGTAGGCGAAGCTCTGGTAGTCCAACGGTGGGCCGCCAAAGTGCGATGCCGTGCGTGCGCCGAGGACGCCGACCAGAATGTGGCACAGGCGCCACGCAATGGTTGTCACCGGAGCAGGAATGGGCTCCGGGTAGCTGAAATCTATGGTGAATTCGCCCGAACCCGGCGCGGCCAGCGGTGTTGAGGCGTCTTTGCGGCGGACATTCCAGCCCGGTACCGGCTCCCAAAAGTACTCGTGGTCAGTCAACCCCTCCAGCCGCGGCCGGGCCTTATTGGCAAAATGCCAGTCCAGTTGGTCCACCAGCTCGTGGTTCCAACTAAGGTCCGGCATGGTGTTCCTCCTTGGCAGCCCAGCTCGCGCGGCGGGCCCCTACATCAAAGCACTCCGGTCCGGCCGCCCGCCAGAGGGCCCGGCAAGGACGGGTCAGACGTGAGTTCGGCTTGCGGTTCCGGCCGGCTCGGACGAGTGTGCCCTCCCGTCTGGGTACTCCCCGTCCCGGTGTTCCCAGTCCGGGTGTTCCCCGACGCGGGCACGGGTGGCGGCGGAGTCCGGGCCGGCCAGATTGGCCAGCAGGTCGCGGATCTCGGCCAGCAGCGCGGTGTCGGCCGGGATCGGTTTCTCCTCGGGCTCGGCTGCCTTGAGCCGGTTCTTGACCATTCGGTTGATCCGGTTCATGGGGGCCACGAAAATGAAGTACACCACCGCGGCGGTGATGAGGAAGGTCAGGAAGGCCGTCACCACGGCGCCGATGTTGACGAAGGTCTTGTCGTTGCCAGGCCAGACGTAGAAGCCCAGGCCGTGGGTCTCGACTCCGCCGGCGGCAGCCAGGATCGGGTTGACGATGTTTGCGGTGAACGCGCTGACCAGGGCGGTGAAAGCGGTGCCGACCACGACGGCGATGGACAGTTCGATCACGTTGCCGCGCAGGATGAAATCCTTGAATCCTTTGAGCATGGGGAACCTCCGGTGTGCGTTGCGGGCTTGATTCAACCGATAGACGCTACCACTTCGCGGTGCAGCCGGCCGATCCCGATCAACGGATTCCGATGCCGCCGCCGCGCCGTTCCGGCGTAAACTCCCTCTTGGATGCCAGCGCCGCCGTCGTAACACTCCGGCTGTAACGAAAGGCGCCTGAACTCATGAACAAATGCGTGAGAACCCGCCCATGAAGAGCTTTTTCGCTCTGAGGCCGGCGCTATGAAGGTGTTCGCCGAGATGTTCACCATCGCGCCGGGCAACAAGGACCACCAGGTTGCCTTCCGCTGCGCCGTGGGAGTCTTTGTTCCGCTGATCACGCTGGTGCTGCTGGACCGCCTGGATCTGGCAATCTTCGCTTCCTTCGGCGCCTTCACCGGCATCTACGGCCGCAACGAGCCGCACGCCAGGCGTCTGACCCTGCAGGTCCGCGGCGGCGGGCTGATGCTGCTGGTGATGTTCCTGGCCGCCCTCACCGCGCGGGTGGACGCCCTGGCCGGGCTGTCGGCGGCAGGCACCACCTGGGTCCTCGTGGTGGCCACCACCGTGATCGCGTGGGGCTGCTCCCTGGTTGTCGCGTGGTGGCGCCTGCGCCCCTCCGGTTCGCTGTTCCATATCTTCGCGTTCGCGGCCATCGCGTCAATCCCCAACCAGCCGCCGCTGTGGCAGGCCATGCTGGTGGCCGTCCTCACGGTGGCCTTCTCCCTGCTGCTCGGCCTGTCCTCGCGGGTGGCCCGGAGCCACCGGACCCCGTGGGTGAATCCGAGACCGGCGGCCCTCACTCCGCGGGAGACACGCACCGCGTGGCATGAAAGCTGGGGCTACCTCGTGGCGGCAGGCTTGGCGGGAACGCTGGGAACCCTGGCCGGGGAATGGCTGGGCATTGGCCACAACTACTGGGCGATGGTGGCCGCCGTCGTTCCGCTGGTGGGCCACACCACCCGGCACCGCGTCAGCCGCGGCCTGCAGCGAATCGCGGGCACAGCCCTGGGGCTGGTGCTGCTCGCCGGCATCCTGCTCCTGCAGCCGACGCCCTGGCAGACGGTGCTGGTCATTGCCGCGTGCCAGTTCGGCGCCGAGATGTTCATCGCCCGCCAGTACATGCTGGCGCAGGTTTTCGTCACGCCGCTGGCCCTGACCTCGACGCTTCTCGTGGCGCCCGTGCCGCCCGGCCTCCTGCTCCGCGACAGAATCGTCGAGACCATCATCGGCGCCGCCGTCGGCATCGCCGTCGTGCTGGCGCCCGGCGCGTGGCGCAAACTCGGGGGCCGCCGCGAGGCGCGGACCCCGGGGCGCTTCTCCTAGGCGCGACTGACGGCTACGAGTGCCCGACGCTGGCGCCGGCGCGGGACACTGCCGGGACGGTCTGCGGGACAAAGGCGAGGGCGAGCACCGCCAGGACCGCGGCCGCGGCGAAAACATAGAAGCCCCACGGGTAGGCGATGCCGGCGGCCACCAGCG
The DNA here is from genome assembly GCF_056394385.1 of Arthrobacter sp. 10N44_2. Classification (NCBI taxonomy): domain Bacteria; kingdom Bacillati; phylum Actinomycetota; class Actinomycetes; order Micrococcales; family Micrococcaceae; genus Arthrobacter; species Arthrobacter sp. 10N44_2. The sequence continues at coordinate 7,931 of NZ_JBFTHT010000017.1, forward strand.
CGCCAGTGACGGCCGGGCCCATAATTGCCCCCAGCCGGCCCACGCCGGCGGCAAAGCCCAAAGCGGTGCCGCGCAGGCGGACGGGGAAGAGCTGGGTGACCCAGGCGTAGACCAGAACCTGGGAGCTGAAGACGAACACGCCGGTGACGAAGACGGCGGCATAGAGCACCACTTCGTTCTGGATCTGGACGCTGAGCGCAGCCAGGAACACGGCGGAGAGGCCAAACCAGAGCAGGACGATCTTCTTGGTCCCGTGCCGGTCGGCCAGGACGCCGGCGATCAGCAGGCCCACCACGGCGCCCACGTTCAGGACCAGGAGCAAGGCGAGGCCGGCGTTCAGGCTGTAACCGGCGGAGGCCATGAGCTGCGGCAGCCAGGTGTTCAGGCCGTAGACCAGCAGCAACCCCATGAAGGACGCCACGGCCACACCGGCCGCTATCAGCGGGTAGGGCTTTCGGCCCAAATCCCGGAAGCTGGCGCGTTCTTCCGCGGGCGCGGCCGCAGCCTGCGCGCGGGCCTGGCTGCCGGCCGGGGACTTGGCGGCCGCAGGGATGTGGTGGACCGGCGGGAGGGTCTCCGGAAGCTTGAACCACAGGAAGGGGACCAGGGCGAAGCCGGCCAGGCCGCCGGCCACGAACATGGTCCGCCAGCTTGGAATGACCATGAGGGCCAGGAACGCGGTGGCCACGGCGCCGACGTGGTACCCGGTCATGGTCCGGGTGGTGGACTTTCCGGCCGTTCCGGCGGGTGCGTAGTCGTTCATGTACGCCAGCGCGGCGGGCAGGCAGGCGCCCAGGCCGAGGCCCGCCAGCAGCCGGAACGTGCTGAACCACGCCACGTTGGGTGCGAAGACGACGGCGATCGTAAAGAGGGAGAACCACGCCACACAGGCCACCAGCAGGTTCCGCCGGCCAAAGCGGTCCGAGAGCGGGGCGATGAAGAGCGCGCCGAGCCCCACACCCACCAGGGAGACGGTTGCCGCGAACGTCGCCCCAACGGCGTCGAAGCCAAGTTCCTGCGACTTGATGAGGGTCGGGATGACCGTGCCGAGCACCACCAGGTCAAAGCCGTCCAGCACCATGGCCAGCCAGCAGAGCCACACGGGCCACCGTGATTTCTCCCCCGATGACGACGACTTGTCCAATGACGACGTTGACATTGTTACCTCAGCGCTAGTGTTTAGGTGATTCCGTGCCCCGGCCGGCGTTCGCGGGGCCTCTTTCCATTGTGAGAGTTCTATCACCGCACCGTGTTGCATGGGACACTTAAAACCATTCAACGGAAGGGATATGGTGGCCAACTCGAACTCCGGCGACTCGGTGGTGGACCGGGTCCTGCGGTTGATTGCCGCGTTCCCTGAAGGCGTCACGGCGCTGCCGCTCTCGGAGCTTGCCGCGAGGGCGGAGCTCCCCCTGACCACCGCGCACAGGCTCGTCCGGCAGTTGGCCGGGCATGGCCTGCTCGACGTCGGCCCCGGCGGCTCCGTCAGCCTGGGCTTGCGGCTCTGGGAGCTCGCCAACCGCAATTCCCCCACGCTCGAGCTCCGCCAGGCAGCCCTGCCCTTCATGGAAGACATCCAGCAGGTGCTGCATCAAAACGTGAACCTCGCCGTGCTGGACGGGCGGGAAGCGCTCTTTGTGGAGCGGCTGTCCCGCCGCGGCTCCGTCGCCAACCGGGCGCAGGTGGCCGGCCGGATGCCCGTGCACGTGTCCTCCGCCGGGCTGGTGCTCATGGCCAACCAGCCCCGCCCCGTCCAGGCCGAGTACCTCGAGGGATTCAGCGATCCGACCGGCCGGCTGGCCCTGGAGGATCTCCGCGCCCTCCTTGGCGAGGCCGCCCACCGGGGCTATGCCCAGCTGGCCGGCGTCGTGGACCCTGACACGTGGGGGATCGCGGTTCCGGTGCTGGACCGCAGGAAGCACGCCGTGGCGGCGCTCGGCGTCGTTGTTCCCCTTCGCGAGGTGCGCCTGCAGGCGCTTGTTCCCGCCCTCCAGACGGCGGCGCGGGGGATCGGGCGGCGGCTGGGAGAGCCCCGCGAGAATCCTGTATTCCATTCAGCGGAATCCATGTAACGCGTATCACCCCCGGGGGAGCACACTGTTAGCCGGAAGACGAAAACGGCCCCGGCCCCGACCGCCCGGACCCCGCAACGAAGCGAGACGCACATGGCACAGCGAAAAGTCATCACCACCCAGGTAGCCATCATCGGGGCCGGCCCGGCCGGACTCATGCTGTCCCACCTGCTGGCCAAGGCCGGCATCGAATCCACCGTGCTGGAGATACGCAGCCACCAGGAGATCTCCGAGACGGTCCGTGCCGGCATCCTTGAGCACGGCTCTGTCAACATGCTCGTCGACAGCGGTGTCTCCGACCGCGTGCTGCGTGACGGCGACCGGCACGACGGAATCGAACTGCGTTTCAACGGCGAAAGCCACCGGATCGACTTCCAGGACCTCGTCGGGGAGTCGGTGTGGCTGTACCCGCAGACGGACGTGTTCCTGGACCTCGCCGCACGCCGGAAGGCCGACGGCGGCGATGTCCGCTACGGCGTCACGGACACCACCATCCACGACATCGAAGCCAAGCCCAAGGTCTGGTTTACGGATGCGGACGGCGTCGAGTACGAGCTCCAGGCCGACTTCATCGCCGGCGCGGACGGCTCGCGCAGCCACTGCCGGTTCCAGATTCCCGAGGCGCACCGCAAGTGGTACTTCCACGAGTACCCCTTCGCCTGGTTCGGCATCCTGGCCGAGGCGCCGCGCAGCTCCGACGAGCTGATCTACGCCAACTCGGAGAACGGCTTCGCCCTGATCAGCCAGCGCACGGAGACGGTTCAGCGGATGTACTTCCAGTGCGACCCCAACGAGGACGTCAACAACTGGGATGAGGACCGCATCTGGGAGGCCTTCCGCAGCCGCGTCAACGGCAACGGATTCGAGGTCAAGGAAGGGCCCGTGATCGACAAGACGGTCCTGAAATTCCGCAGCTTTGTCCACGCCCCCATGCGGCACGGCAACCTGTTCCTCGCCGGAGACGCCGCGCACACGGTGCCGCCCACCGGGGCCAAGGGCCTGAACCTGGCGCTGCATGACGTCAAGGTCCTCTTCGAGGGATTCGACAGCTTCTACGCCACCGGCTCCGCCGCGCTCCTGGACGCCTACAGCGACCGCGCCCTGAACAGGGTGTGGAAGGCCCAGCAGTTCTCCTACTGGATGACTTCCATGCTGCACACCCCGGCCGGCGCCGATGATTTCTCCCGCGCCCGCCAGCTTGGCGAGCTCCAGTCCGTGGTGTCCTCCCGCCACGGCAGCGCCTACCTCGCGGAGGCCTACACCGGCTGGCCGGGCGCCCGCTAGACCGGCGGCCGGGATGACGTCAAGTCAGCACCACTCACGGAACGCGGACGGGCTCCCGCGCAGCTTCTGGCAGGACCGGCGCCGTGGCTTCCGTGTCGTCGGGGCGGACTTTTTCGGTCTTCGCGGTTTTCCGCCCCGCTCTGCCGTAGACGAGGTACATGGTCACTCCGGTGATGACCATCAGCAGCACCGTATAGACGAAGGTGTTCGAGACCCCGTCTACGCCCTCGGAGCCGTCCGTGTTGGCCTTGATGACGAGGCCAAGGGGCTGGAACAGCGGGTGGGCCAGGAAGATTGCCGTGTCGTAGTCGTCCAGCATGCTGTTGAAGTTCAGGGCTGCGATGGCGGCCGCCGCCGGCAGCACGATCGGGAGCAGGATCCGGCGGAACACGTACAGAGTCTTGGCGCCCATGAGGTTGGCGGCTTCCTCGAGCGAGGAGTTGACTGACGCGAAGGAGGCCTTGAGCATGCGCAGGGTGAACGGGATCTTGACGGTCACGAAGGCGATGAGCAGGATTACAGTCGTGCCGGTCAGCACCGCGCCGCCCACTAGCGGATTCGGATGGTCGTAGCTGAGGATCAGGCCCAGGGCGAGCAATGCCGAGGGCAGGATCCACGGAATGTGGAGCAGATACTCGACGGCGCTCGTGATCCAGTTTCGGTGCTTCTGCAGGAGTCGGGCGACGAACAGCAGCCCGCCGACGGCGATCACCGCGGCCAAGGCGCTGTAGACCAGGCTGATGATGAAGGGCCGCAGTCCCGAAGGCTGCGTCAGCACCCGGACGTAGTTGTCCAAAGTGAGACTGCCGGGCGAGAGCTGTCCGGTCTGGATCGCGGCGCCGTCGGCGAAGGAGTACAGCACGATCAGCACCACCGGCAGGGTGTAGACAGCGAACAGCAGATAGGCGGCGGCGTGGACCGCGACATTCGCCACGGGGTTGCGGATCTGCTGCTTCTGCAGACCGGAGGCGACTTTTGAGACCGAGAAGTAGGTTCCGCCCTTTTCCAGCCGCGTCATGACAGCCAGCATCACAATGGTGGCCAGGCCAAGGATCACGGCAAGCAGCGCGGCGAGATCTCGCGACGTCGGGCTGTTGCTGAACGTGAGGATCATCGGCGTGATGGTTTGGAAGTCCCGTCCGCCGAGGACCTGCGGAGCGGACAGCGCGCCGAGTCCGGTCAGGAATGAAAGCACCGTCACCGCAAACAGGGTGGGCTTGAGCATCGGCAGAACGACCCGCCGCAGGATGGTCCAGGTCGAGGCTCCCATGTTCCTGGCCGCTTCGATGGTCTGGTAGTCGACGCCCTTCAGCGCGTTGGTGACGAACAGCATGTGGTTTGTGGTGGTGGCGAACGTCATGACGGCCAGGACGGCAAAGAAGCCGGAGAACCAGCCCGGATCCATGCCGGGAAACATCCCGAGCAGGAAGCCGGTGACAATGCCTTTGTCCCCGTAGATGAACTTGTAGCCGGCCGCCAGCACGATGCCTCCATAGATAAACGTCGTGGCGTAGCCGAGGAACAGAATCCTCGAGCCTCGGATCCTGAAGTACTGCGTGACCAGCACGATGAAGATGCCCACCACATTGACGGTGATGGATAAGGCCACGGCAAGAAGGAAGCTGTTGCCCAGCGACTTCATCGCCCGCTGGGAGGAGAAGAGCTTCTGGGCGGCCCGGCCGGAGAAGCTCCCGTCCGGGAAGAATGTCTGGATCAGCACGTTGGCATTGGGCCAGACCAGGAACGCCGCGATGAACCACGTCAGGGCGACCCCGACGATCAGGACGGCGGGGGAGCGGAGCATGCTGCGGGTGCTGGCGCCTTTAGAGTTGCCCCGCCTGCCCGCGCCGCTCACGGGAGGAAAGCTTCCTGCAGCCGGTTTCCCAAAGCGGCGCCGGTTTCCGCGTGGTACTGCAGGACGTGGGAGGGCTGGACGTACACGGTTGCCTGGCTGCCCGTGCCGGGATGGGCGCCGCCGTCTTCCTTGACCAGCAGCCGGATATCGGCGCCGTGGCAGCGGACCACGTACCTGCTGTGCAGGCCGTGATACGTCTTGGACACAACCGTTCCGTCCAGTGGAACGGCCGAGCCGTCCCCGCCCGAGGAGTCGAGGGACGCTTTTTCCACCCGCAAGTAAGAGCTGGCTGTGGGATCGAGGGTGTGCCCGGACCGCCGGTTCAGTTCCGCGACGAACCCGGCGGTGAGGTGGGAGCTGTCCCCGATGAAATTGCAGACGAACTCGGTGGCAGATTCGTCGTAGATGCTTTGTGGAGTGCCGACCTGTTCCACCACCCCGTGGTTGAAGACCGCCACCCGGTCACTCATGGCCAGTGCCTCGTCCTGGTCATGGGTGACATAGACCGTAGTGATGCCGAATTCGCTTTGGAGGTCCTTGAGCTGCTGCCGGAGCTGGTGCCGGAGCTTCGCATCCAGATTCGAGAGCGGCTCGTCCAACAGCAGTATCTTGGGCTGCAGCACCAGCGCCCGGGCGACGGCGACGCGCTGCTGCTGCCCGCCGGAGAGCTCCGCCACGTTCTTGCGCAACTGCTCATCGGAGAGATCAACACGCCTGGCGATATCGCGGACCAGCCGGTCACTCTCGGCCGGTTTCTCCCCGCGGACCCGCAGTCCGAAGGCAATGTTCTCCCACACGCTCATGCTCGGGAACAAGGCATAGTTCTGGAAGACCATACCGACCTGGCGTTTGTCGCTGGGGAACCGGGTGACGGCCTTGCCGTCAACGTAGACCTCGCCGGCGGACGGTTCAATGAACCCGGCCAGGGTGCGCAACGCCGTCGTCTTTCCGCAGCCGGAGGGACCGAGCAGCGTGAAAAACTCGCCCTCCTTCACATCGAGGTTCAGCTCGGGTATGGCGGTGAAATCACCGAAAGTGACTTCGATGTTCTCGAAACGGATCATGGCAACCTGTCTTTCTGGCGGCAGAACAGCTGGACGGCGAACACGGAGGGCAGGGCTGCGGCCCCCCCCGCGGGGGGCCGCCCCCCCCCCCCGGGCTGGGCCCACTCACCCTGCGTTTGCGCGCTTCCGAACCAGTTGATGAATTTCAGGGCCTCGTCCTTTTTCTTCGTTCCCTTGACCAGGGCGACCTGCTCGATGGCCAGTGGCACGCCAACGGAAGGCATGACGGTCTCCACATTGACCTTGAAGGACTTTTCGCGTTCGCTAATGATCGAGGAGGGCATCTGGCCCATGTCTGTTTCGCCGGAGGCGATTCGGGCGAAGAGATCAGTCTTGGCCACCGCCGGGGTTCCGTTCTTGAAGTACTCTTCGACCTGCTTCCAGCCTTCGTCGGAGATGCCCAGATCGCCGCCGTCGTCCTTGTACCTTGTCAGGATGCTGGCGAAGACCAGTTGCGCTGTGGCGGTGCCGAGGCCGGTGACACGCTCGTAGCGGGACTTGAATTTGTCCTGGGTCCACAGATCAGTCCAGTCCTTGGGGGCTTGGTCCTTGCTGAACTTCCCGGAGTTGTAGCCGAGGAGGATCGCCTGCTGGACCAGCGGCCAGTAGGCCTTGCTGTCGGCCTTGTCTCCCTTGGTGCCGTCGACTTCCCCGGACCAGGAGGGCGTGAAGGGCTCAATCGCACCGGCCGCCTTGATTTGTTCGAAGTACATGTTGTTCAGCCCGAACGCGACGTCGGCAATCGGGTTGTTCTTCTCGGCGATGAGCTTGTTGGTGGCGTCCGCGCCGCCGGCCCCGACGATTTCGACCTTGAAGCCGGCCTCCGCGGCCTTCTGCGTTAGCCACTCGCCGCGACCTTCACCGTTGGAGTTGGTGTAGACGATGAGAGTCTCGCCGGAGGGCGGTCCCGCGGGAGCAACGGCTGCGGGCCCGGGGGCTTTTTCGGATGAGGCCGCCGGGTCGGCGGCGCCCCCTCCGCAGCCGGAGAGCACGGTAACTGCGACGGCGGCGGCAACCATGGATTTCAATCTGCGCACGAGTGAACTCATTTCTGAACGGGACCAGAGAGCATTTGTCCGGTCAGCCTATAGGGGCAAATGCAGGACTCGGCGATTATAGCTATCGATTCGATAAAATAGCCGGACCGGGGCCTTTGAGTCTCCTCGGTCAGGCGGAACGGGTTGCGCCCGCGGGATTAACCCGGCGTGAACATCAGGGGCGGCCCGGCGGGGCTCATATTTTCCGTCGACAGGCACCGGGGCCAGGACTAGCCTTGAACCGTCCCAGCACGACCCGACAAGGATGACGGAGAGGTGTCCGATCATGGGAACCGAAGAGAATGTTGAACTGGTCCGGCGGGGTTACACGGCCTTCAACGCAGGGGATATGGCGACCCTCAGCGACCTGTTCGCGGAGGACGCAGTCTGGCACGTTGCCGGAAGCGGCGTGCTATCCGGAACCAAACAGGGCCGCGACGCGATTCTGGCGTACTTCGGTGAACTGGGCGCGCGCACCCAAGGTCACTTCCAAGCCAACGTCGAGGACATCGTCGGCGGGGAAAACCACACGGTCGCGATCCAGCAAACCCACGGGGAAGCCAACGGCAAAACCCTGGACATGCCTACCGTCATCACGTTCGTGGTTCGCGACGGACAGATCGCGGAAGGGCGGGAGTTCTTCGAGGACACGGCCAAGGCAGACGACTTCTGGACCTGACCGAACAACCGCCTGATCGGCCCCGCCCGCAGGCTGTTTCCATCATCGGCGGCGGCATCGCCGGGCTGGCTCTTGCAGCCCGGCTGGATCCCGCGCGTTTCGAGGTCACGGTCACAGAACAGCGGTGCGGGCTCCCGACCGTGGGGACATCCTTGGCCATGTGGCCCGCGGCCCAGCGCGCCCTCGGCGATTTGGGCATCCTGGACGCCGTCAGGGAGGCCAGCCCGGTGATCGACGGCATGACCGTCCGGGCGGCCTCCGGCAGGGCATGGACATCAGCGCAGGCGACGGGGCTGATCGGCGTCTCCCGGGTTGATCTCGTCCGGCTCCTCGACGGTGCAGTCCCGGCCAGCGTGCGCCGGGTGTCCGGCCGCCTCGACGTCGTCCGTCCCGGTCCTGCCGGCCTCGTGGTGGGCGCTGACGGTGTCCACAGCGCGGTGCGCCGCAGCTGCTGGGGTGCCCGCTCCGGTGCCCGGTACACCCGCTACCTCGCGGTCCGCGGCGTGGTTCCCGGATCGCTGTGGCGGGGGCACACGGGCGAATACTGGGGCCGCGGGCAGCTCTTCGGGATTGGTCCCGCGGCGGCCGGGACCAACTGGTACGCGGCGTTCCGCTCCGGGGCGGGACACGGAAGCCTCGACGTCGCCGCGGTCCTGGCGGAAACCCGCGCCCGCTACGCAGGCTACGCCCCGGGCATCCGCGACGTCCTGGCCGCTGCGGAACCGGAAACAACCCTGGTGCAGCGGATCTGGACGACGCCGCCGCTTGGCAGCTATGTCCGCGCCCGGGTGGCACTCCTCGGGGATGCCGCCCACGCGATGACACCCAACCTTGGCCGGGGTGCCTGCGAGGCGCTGGTCGATGCCGTGACCCTCGCGGCGCTGCTCAATACCCGGCCCGTGGACGAGGGGCGCTGGGCGCCTACAACCGGGCGCGCCACCTCCGCACGCAGGCGTTGCGGTGGGCGTCGTCGGCCGTGATGCGGCTGGCCCTGGCGGAGCGGGGCCAGCCTGTGCGGGACGCGCTGCTGGGCTTGGCTAGTCCTGGTCCAGGGTCTCGGTCAGATGGTGCGTTGGAATCCGGTCCCGGTCGTAGGTGATCTCGGTATAGCCGTGCGGCTCTGGCTTGCCGGACGGGCTCAGGTTCACGAAGACGATCTCATCAATGGTGAGGATGCTGCGGCGCGTGATCATGTTCCGGACTTCGGCCCGCATGGTCAGCGATGTCCGGCCGAAACGGGTCGCGGTTAGGCCCATTTCGATCAGGTCGCCCTGGACCGCGGAGCTGACAAAGTTGATTTCGGAGATGTATTTGGTGACGGCCCGGCCGTTGCCCAGCTGCAGGATGGCGTAGATGGCCGCCTCCTCGTCGATCCACTTCAGCAGGCTCCCGCCGAACAGGGTGCCGTTGGCGTTGAGGTCCTCGGGCCGCACCCATTTGCGGGTACGGAAGGTGATGTCGGCCGATTCCATAGTGCGAGGTTAGCCGACTCCGTGACCGGCGGCGTTGTGTGACGCAGCCGGCCCGGGGAGGCGCGCGGCCTCACGCCATGGCGGTGTGCGCGGCGCTGTGCGAATCGATCGGCTTCGCGTAGCAGTACGAGTGCACCAGGCCGACATAAGGCCCAAAGTTCGGCACGGAAACGAAGCCCGAGTTCTCGTAGAACTGCCGGCCGTCGGTCTGCACCGAGCCGGCCTCCGCAGTCAGGGTGGTGATTCCCAGCGCGTGGGCGTGGGCTTCGAGGGCCGCGAGGATGGAGCTCGCCACTCCTGAGCCACGGGTGTAGGGCAGTACGTAGAGGCGTTTGATTTCAGCGGTGGTGGCGTCCAGCATGCGAAGGCCGCCGCAGCCCACCGGCTGGCCTGAGGCTTTGTCGTGCGCCACCAGGAACACCGCCGTGTCCGCTTCCGACGGCGGCGGGCCGGGTTCGTGGTCGGGCCGGCCGAAGCGGGCCTCGAGTTCCGCCTGCTGGGCTGCCCTCAGGTCCGCGCCGACGGGGTTCGCCCAAGTGACCTGACGGATGTTGAGCCGCGGGTTGGTCTGCATCACTGCCTCGATTCGCCGAAGTGTTATGCAGTCCAAGGCTAGGCACCAGCGGTTTCGGCTGTGTTTCCTGCCGGTAAGCGTCGCGAGAACTGTGGGCGGATGGCAGTGCAGTTGCGGCTTCCGGCTCGACTTTCCGGGTCGCCGTGGCGACGGCCACAGCCTAGCGGCGCACCAGTGTCCGCAGGAGTTTCAGCGCCACGGAGATCGAGGCGATATCCACTTGGCCCGGTTTGGTCACTTCCGCGAAGGTGTCCTTGATCCGTGCCAGCTGCTCCTGGTGCCCGCGTTCCCAGGCCACGATGCGCTCCACGGCATCGGACGTGCCGGAGTCGGTGGCATTCAGGCCCTGGGTTGTCGCCATTACCGAGACGGTCATGTCGGCTACGGCGGAATACACATCGTCGCGCAGGGCTGCCCGCGCGAGAGACTCCCAGCGGCTCTGCCGGGGCAGGTCGGTGATGCTGAGCAGCAGGTTCGCGGCGCCGATGCGCTGGAACACCGCGTAGTACAGGTCAGCAATAGTGGGGATGGGTTCGCGCACCTGTTCGGAGATCAGGGAGATGTCCAGCAATCCGAAACTCTCCAACAGGTCCGAGGCGCGCAGGCCCAGCTCCCGGGGCATCCCCACGGCGGCCCAGTGCGTGACTCTGTCTTCCACACGGTCCAGGTCGGAGCCGCGGAGGTAGTCCAATGTTCGGGTCCGCAGCAGTTCCAGGGTGGGCATGATCCTGTCCAAGGCCGCGGCCACGGGCTGGTCGCGATGGTCATGCGTCACGTACCATCGCGTGGCCCGGTCGAGGATCCGGCGCATGTGCAGCGTCGCCTCGGCGACGTGTTCGGTGGGATATCCGGCGGGGAGTGCGGCCAGCCGGGTGACGATCCACGGCAGGTCGTAGGCCTCGCGCGCCACCACAAAGGCCCTGGCAACGGCGGCGGCGGTGGCAGTGGTTTCCTCGATGGCACGGAAGGCGAAGGTGATTCCGCCGAGATTGATCATGTCGTTGGCCACCACTGTGCACACGATCTGGCGGCGCAGCGGGTGGTCCGCCAGCTCTGCTTCAAAGCGTTCGGACAGCTGGCGTGGAAAATAGCCGCGGAGCACGCGCCGGAACCACGGGTCATCGGCAAGGTCGCTGGCGTTGAGCTCCGCTGCCAGTTCGATCTTTGCGTAGGCGGCCAGCACCGACAGTTCCGGCGCGGTCAGGCCCTCACCTGACCGCAGCCGTTCCCTGAGTTGTTCGTTGCTTGGCAGGCCCTCCAGCTTGCGGTCAAGGTCCGTGGCGTTCTCGAGCCAGTCCATGGTCCGTTCGAAGCCCGGGCTCCATTCCCGCACCAGGTGCCGGTCGTTGAAGAGCAGGACATTCTGGTCCGCGTTGTTGGCCAGCACAAGGCGGGCCACCTCGTCCGTGAGGGAATGCAGGAAGCCGGCGCGTTCCGGCGACGGCATCTTTCCCGCCGCGATCATCCGGTCCACGAAGATCTTGATGTTTACTTCATGATCCGAGCAGTCCACGCCGGCTGAATTATCGATGGCGTCGGTATTGAGCAGGACGCCTGCCAGGGCGGCCTCGATCCGTCCGAGCTGCGTGATTCCGAGGTTCCCGCCCTCGGCGATGATCTTCGCCCGCACCTCATTGCCGTTGACCCTGACGGGGTCGTTCGCCTTGTCGCCAACCCCGGTGTTGGCCTCTGATGAGGCCTTGATGTAAGTTCCGATGCCGCCGTTGTACAGCAGGTCCACGGGCGCCCGGAGGATGGCCTGAAGCAGAGCGTGTGGCGGCAGGGACACGGTGCCCGGTTCCAGGCCCAGAGAGCTCCTGACCTGTTCAGTGATGCTGATGGACTTGGCCCGGCGGGAATGGACACCACCGCCCTCGCTGATCAGTGCTGGATCGTAGTCCGCCCAAGATGAGCGGGGGAGGGCAAAGAGCCGCCGCCGTTCCTCGAACGAGGCCCCCGCATCCGGCGCCGGGTCAAGAAAGATGTGGCGGTGATCGAAAGCCGCCACCAGCCGGATGTGGCGGGAGAGGAGCATCCCGTTCCCAAAGACGTCGCCGCCCATATCGCCGATGCCGGCAACTGTGAAGTCCTCTGTCTGGCAGTCCATCCCGAGTTCGCGGAAATGCTGTTTCACCGATTCCCAGGCCCCGCGGGCCGTGATGCCCATCTGCTTATGGTCATAGCCCACGGTCCCGCCGGACGCGAAGGCATCCCCCAGCCAGAAGCCGTACTCCGCTGCCACCGCGTTCGCAGCGTCCGAAAATGACGCTGTTCCCTTGTCCGCCGCCACCACGAGGTAATAGTCGTCGACGTCGTGCCGCACCACTCGCGCCGGAGGCACCACTGTTTCGCCGTGGGCGGTGGTGACCAGGTTGTCGGTGATGTCCAGCAGCCCGCGGACGAAGGTCCGGTAGCATTCCAGGCCCTCCGTCAGCCAGGCGTCGCGGTCCATGGCCGGGTCCGGCAACTGTTTGGGATAGAAACCGCCCTTGGCGCCGGTTGGCACTATCACCGAGTTCTTCACGTTCTGCGCCTTGACCAGGCCAAGGACCTCGGTGCGGAAATCCTCGCTCCGGTCGGACCAGCGCAGCCCGCCCCGGGCCAGTGCCCCGAAGCGCAGGTGGACGCCTTCCACGCGGGGCGAGTACACCCAGATTTCGTATTTGGGACGGGGAAGCGGGGCACCCGCGATCGCGGAAGGGTTCAGTTTGAAACTCAGGTGGGGCTTCGCTTGGAAGTAGTTAGTGCGGAGCGTGGATTCCACCAGGTTCATGAAGGTGCGCAGCAGCCGGTCGGCGTCGAGGACGGGAATGTCGTCGATCGCGGCCAGCAGATCCCTCCGAGCCGCGTCGGTGTCCCCGAACCGGCGTGCCGCCTCCAGCTCGGGATCGAACTTGGCCCTGAACAATGCCAGGAGCGCGTGGGTTGCCCGGACATTGACCAGCAGGGTATCGGCCATGAAGCCGTAGGAGGTCGTTGTGCCCAATTGCTGCAGGTACTTGGCATAGCTGCGCAGGATTGCCGCCTGGCGCCATTCGATGCCCTCCCGGAGGACGAGGCCGTCAAAGCGGTCCGATTCTGAGTCCCCACGCATGGCAGCTCCGAAGGCATCCCCCAGCAGCCCGCTGGTGCGGGACGGATCCACGCCGGCCGGGTAGCGGACGCCAAGGTCATAGAGGAACAAGGCCCGGTCCCTCCCGCGCACCACATCGAAGGGCCGTTGGTTCAGCACCTCCAGTCCGAGGTTGTGGAAGAACGGCAGGATCCGCGTCAGGCTGTGGGCGGTGGTCAGGTAAAGCCGGATCCGTGCGTCTTCGGCCAGCGTCGGGGAGGCGTCGGTGCGGACATAAACGGCCAGCTGAGGATCGTTCAGCGGTCGCCCGCCCGTGCCGTCGAGATCGAACCGCTCAAACGTAGTGATGTCCTCGACCGCGTCCTCGACCTCGAAATCAGCCCGGTAGCTGGCCGGGAAGGCGGCGGACCACAGCGCCGACAACCGGCTGGCCTCCGCCGACGGCAACCTGTCACGGAGCGCTTCGTCCAGGCCCTGGGCCCAGGTCCGCGTTGCGCTGACAATGCTCCGCTCCACTTCAGCGGGATCGACGTCGGGCATCCCGCCGGCGGGCAACAGTATCCGGAAGAACACGCGGGCCATCGGGGATTCACTAAGCCTGACTTCGAACTCGAGCGAGGAGGACCCGAAAGCCTGTTTAAGCTCGTGTTCAATCCGGAGGCGGACGGCCGTGCTGTACCTGGCCCGGGGGAGGAACACCAGCGCGGTCATGAAGCGCCCGTAGCTGTCAGCGCGCAGGAACACCCGTGTCTGGTGGTGGGCCTGCAGGCGCAGAATCTCTCGGGCAAGCCCGGAAAGTTCATCCAGGTCCCGGTGGAACAGCTCGTCCAGGGGGAAGGACTCGAGGACCGTGAGGAGCTGCTTGCCAGGGTGGGAGGCCTCGGTGAAGCCGAAGCGCTCCTGGATGGCGCGTACCTTGTCCCGGATGACCGGGATGCGCCGCACGGACCGGCCCGTGGCACCCGGGGCGAAAAGGCCCACAAACCTGACTTCTCCCGTGGCCTTCCCGGCGCTACCGAAGGTCCGGACGAGGATTTCATCCAAGTAAGCCGGGCGGGGGACAGATGATCTCAGATCCGAAATGGAGATGGTGAGGACCTGCGAATGGGGCAGCCCCGTAACAGGCTGGCGGGCCTCCGGCCGCCCGTCCCTGAGCAGGCCCAGCCCCGCGCCGGGCAGCAACGACACAACATCCGGGCCCTCAGCCGTCGAGTATTCATATTCGCTGTATCCCAGAAACATGAAGTTGCCGCGGTCCAGCCAGCCCAGGAGCTCACCGAGCTGCTCCGGAGCCGGAACCGTGCCGGCGGGCAGCAGGTCCAGGGAGTTGATGGTGCGGGCGAGACGGGCGTGGATGGCTGGGGTGTCATCAGCGACCAATTGGACGTCCGCCAGGACACGCCGCACGTTGGCGGTGAGCTCCACAATGGCCCGTGACCCCGGCAGGCGGCCTATCTCTGCCGCCACCCACGTTTCTGATCTCCACCCCGGCGGGGCCTGGATGGTGCCGGTCGCCGCGGCGCCCGGGACGCCGGCAATTGGGCCCGTCGGTCCGGACTGCGAGGACCCATGCCGTACTTCCACCAACCGATCAGTCCGCGGATCCCGCCGCACCAGGAAATTGGGATGCACCAGTAACCGAATGGACTCGTTTTGGCGGGCCAGCTCCGCAGTAAGCGAATGGATCAGGTGCGGAATGGCGTCGGCAACCACCAGCAGGACGCTGGCGTCGCTTTCGTTCAGGATGTCGACGGCCGCCGTGCCTGCCGGACGGCCGTCCGCTAGTTCCGCATGGTGCCTGGAGCGCTGCTCCAGGTTTTCTGGACTGTAGCCTTGGAGGTCCTCCGGCGCAGCGTGCTCGTAGTACGCCGCGAGGAACTGGTCATCGAAGCCAGGGAAAACGTGGCCGGGCGCATGCCCCGGGTGTACCGATTTGCGTGACATGCCCCTGCGCCTCCACTGCGCGGGCTCAACCGCATGCCGCGGCCGACCATCCTGTCCCCACGCCTGTCTTCATCATCGCCGCGTTCCCGTGAGCAGTCCAGACCCGGTACGCCCCGCAGGGACGGCCTGTTCGCCCGCCGGGGACGGACGGGCCCGCTACGCCGGACGGCCGGTGGGATCCTCCGCCGTCGGATCCGCCAGTGCCAGTCCGCCCACGGGACTGTCGTCCCAGTGGATGAGTTCCCAGCCGTTGGCGGGATCGCCTTCCAGCGCCACGATTCCGGTGTTGTCCAGCACGTGCCTGATGGCAAAGTCCGGTTCGATGTTGTCCGCCCGCAGGCCGGCCCACACCCGGATGGCTGCGCCGTGGCTGACCACGGCCACGGATCCTGAGCCCCCCGCCCCGTTTGTCCGTCCCGCTATTTTGGCGATCGCGGCGTCGTAGCGCTCAAAGAAGTCCCGGCCGCTGGGACCGGCAGGCATCCGGCGGTCCAGCTCCCCGTCCGCCCACGAAAAAATGGTGCCGATGTACTGCTTGTGCGATTCGTGGTCGGTGCGCTTTTCCAGCGACCCGGCCTCGATCTCGTGAAGGCCCTCCAGCACCTCGGTTTCCAGCCCGTGCACCCGGGCGAGCGGTGCCGCTGTGATCTGCGTCCGAACCAGGGTGGAGGCGTACAGGGCAAGGATCCGCTCGTTCGCCAAGGCGCGGGACAACGTCTCGGCCTGACGCTCGCCGAGTTCGGTCAGCCCGGGCCCCGGGTGCGCCGTGTCCAGCTGGCCCAGCACATTGCCGGGCGTCTGGCCGTGCCGGATGAGCAGAAGCCTCATTTGAGGTGATCCACCAGCTGGTCCGCGATGCCCGTGTACTTGCCCGGGGTCAGCGCCAGCAGGCGGGCTTCGGCGTCGGCGGACAGGCCGAGGCTCTGAACGAATTCCTGCATCCGGGCGGCATCCACGCGCTGTCCGCGGGTCAGGTCCTTGAGCCGTTCGTACGGGTTTTCCATGCCGTCGACGCCGGCGATGGCCTCGGCGCGCATGACCATCTGGATGGCCTCGCCGAGGACTTCCCAGTTGGTGTCCAGGTCCGCGGCCAGCACGTCCTCGGCAACCTTGAGCCGGTCCAGGCCCTTGGCAACGTTGGAGATGGCGAGCAGCGAGTGGCCGAACGCCACACCGATGTTGCGCTGCGAGGAGGAGTCGGTGAGATCGCGCTGCCAGCGGGAGGTGACCAGGGTGGAGCCGAGGACGTCCAGCAGGCCGGAGGAGATCTCGAGGTTGGCCTCGGCGTTTTCGAAACGGATCGGGTTCACCTTGTGCGGCATGGTTGAGGAGCCCGTGGCGCCTGCCACCGGGATCTGCACAAAGTACCCGATCGAGATGTAGCTCCAGATGTCGGTGCAGACGTTGTGCAGGATGCGGTTGAAACGCGCGACGTCGGCATAGAGTTCGGCCTGCCAGTCATGGCTTTCGATCTGCGTGGTCAGCGGGTTCCAGGTCAGGCCGAGGCCTTCGACGAAGCCCTTGGCGACGTGCTCCCAGTCGGCGCCCGGGACGGACGCGACGTGGGCGGCGTAGGTGCCGGTGGCGCCGTTGATCTTGCCGAGGTATTCGGTGCGGGCGATCCGGTCCAGCTGCCGGTTGAGCCGGTGCGCGATGACTGCCAGTTCCTTGCCCAGCGTGGTGGGCGTGGCGGGCTGGCCGTGGGTGCGGGAGAGCATCGGCACGGCGCGGTTGTCCCCGGCCATGGCGCTGATCTGGCCGACGAGGGCGCGGGCCGCAGGCAGCCACACGTCCTCCACGGCCCCCTTGATGCCCAGGGCGTAGGAGAGGTTGTTGATGTCTTCCGAGGTGCAGCCGAAGTGCACCATGGCGGTCAGGTGATCGATTCCGATGCCGGGCAGGCGGCGGCCGATGTAGTACTCCACGGCCTTGACATCGTGGACCGTAACGGCCTCGATCTCGGCGAGTTCGGTGACGGAGGCGGCGTCGAACTCCGTGACGATCGCACGCAGTTGCTCCTGTTGTTCCGCCGTGAGCGGTCCGGCCCCGGGCAGGACGCTGTTGCCGGTCAGGTGGATCAGCCACTCGACCTCCACAGCCACGCGGTCGCGGTTCAGGGCAGCCTCGGAAAGGTAGTCGACCAGCGGCGCGACGGCGGACTGGTAGCGGCCATCCAGCGGGCCGAGCGCGATCTGGTGGTCGGACGCGGCGAGGGCCAGGCGTCCGGACGGCGTGCGGGTATCAGCTGTGGCGGCAGTTTCAGGCATATGGCGATTCTTTCACGAAGTGCCGCCGGGCCTTAAGCGCCCCCGTCCTTATGACATTGCCGGATGACATTGCCGGCTGGCAGCGCATGGCGGTCCGGACGTTGTCCACATAGCCGGGCGGCTCTCTTCAGCGGGCACAGGCCGCCCCGCTAGCGTCGGTTCATGGGCAGCTGGATGAGGCAGGTCACTGGGATGAGGCCGGGGTGAGGCCGGGATGAGGCCGGTCAACGGGATAGCACCGGGACCGGCGGGCAGTGCGGCGCGCA
The DNA here is from genome assembly GCF_056394385.1 of Arthrobacter sp. 10N44_2. NCBI lineage: Bacteria > Bacillati > Actinomycetota > Actinomycetes > Micrococcales > Micrococcaceae > Arthrobacter > Arthrobacter sp. 10N44_2. Next base: position 25,518 of record NZ_JBFTHT010000017.1, read on the forward strand.
GTGTGGCGGTGCAGGACATGGCGGTTCTTGGCGTGACGGCCGCCGACGCCCTTGAGTGCGCTTCGCGCAGTTATGAAGTCCAGCAGTTTGCTGCGCGCGTTGCGCGGTGCGCCGATGAGGCTGATGCGGTGCTCGCCGCCCTCGCCCGCCTTGAGCTGCAGTCGTGGCAGTCACCGGCCGGCCGCGCCTACCGTGTGGCCTTGTCCCTGCACGCGGCGGCGCTGCACCGAAGCCGGGATGCGCTGCTCGATGCTGTTGCCGTGGTGCTCCGGCATGCCCGGAACGTGGCGCAGCCCACGGACCAGATGGGACCCTGATGGCCGAGTCGACTCCGGCGGGCTCCGGCGGCGGCCCCGGGGTTTCCGCGCCGCCGCGCGACGGCAGCCTGCTCATACGGGGCGGAATCGGCGGGGTGAGCTTCCAGTTTGAGGAGCTGCTGGCGGGTGCCGCGGCGCTGGACGGGCTGGTGCGGCAGCTGCAATCGGTTGAGGTTGAGGCCGACACCGTCCGGCGCGCACTCTTTCCCTACCAGTCCGACTCCTACACCAGCGGCAGCAACGCCATCATCGCTGTGGGGGAGGCCGGCCGGGAGGTCGGACGCGTCCGGTCCCAGCTTCAGCGGATCGGCGACGACGTCCGCGCCAGTCACCGCGAATATGAATATGCCGAAGCCCGGAATGCACTGCTGCTGCGGATGGGACTGCACGGCTCCGAGTACGGCGCAGCACCGGAGCCCTTCGCCCTGCCCGGGGTGCGCGGCACTGTTGAAGGCTGGGTCGCCATGGCGCCCCGGAATCTCGCCGTGCTGCTTGGCCTGCCCTGGCCTTTGGCCGCCGTGGCCAGCGCCCTGGCCGGGCCCGCTGACGTCCGCCGCCTGGTGCGGGACGCCTCGGAAGCGCCGGGGCTCGTGTTCCTCAAGCCCCGCCCCGTCAGCATCGTGGGCCGGGAGACGTTTACGGCCGACGTCGACCTCTCACCGGCCGGGCTGCTGCGGCGGGCCGGGGCAGTGGGAGAGCAAGGCGGCCGGATCGAGGTTATCGAGGTCGACGGCGAATCCCGGCCCGCGTGGGTGGTGATCATCCCCGGAACCCAGCAGGGCGCCCTGCCGGAAGGAACCAACCCCTTTGACCCCGCCGGAATCGCCGAGGCCCTGGGCTATGACTCGGCGTCGACGGCGCAGGCCATCAGGGAGGCGTTGCGGCAGGCCGGGGCCGAGGCCGGGGATCAGCTCGTGGCCGTCGGCTACAGCCAGGGCGGGATCCACGCGATGAATCTCAGCAAGGACCGTGCTGTCCTGGCCGAGTACGACCTCAAGTTCGTGCTGACCGCGGGCTCGCCGGTGGGCGGGATCAGCCCCGCGCCGGGGATCCGCAGCCTGCACCTCGAACATGAGCAGGACTGGGTGCCGGGGGCGGACGGACTGGCGAACCCGGACACCAGGGACCGGGTGACCGTGACCCTCACCAACCCGCTGGCGGTGCCGCCGCCACAGGATTTCGGCCTGGGTCCCGGGCACCGGTTGGAGAATTACGCTGACGGGGCCGCGCTCGTCTCCGCGAGCCGGGACAACACCCTGCAGGACTCCACCGCGGCACTGGCCGCAGTGGTGGGGACCGGCGGGGCGGCGTCGGTGACCAGGTTCTCGCTCCGGCGCGAGGCCCGGCCGGAACCGCGGGCAACGCCCGCAACCACTTCGGGCACGCCGCGCGGCACGGGCGCTTCTAACGATCGAGGGCAGGAAGGAAGCTCGCCACGAGGGACACCAGACTGATGATGATGGCGGCGAACACGGCAGTCCAGAAGAACGAGTCGATGGTGAAGTGCACAGTTGTGTAGCTGCTGATCCAGGACGTCAGGTAGAGCATCGCGGCGTTGATGACCACGGTGAACAGGCCCAGGGTGAGGATAGTGATCGGCAGCGAGAGGAGGCTGACAATGGGCTTGACGAAGGCATTGACCAGACCGAAGATCAAGCCGATGAACAGGTAGCCCAAGATGATGCTGATGGTGCCGTCACTCTGGGTGGAAATATCCAGCCCGGTGAGGATCCAGCAGGCGATTGCAAGGGCCAGTCCGTTGATGATGACTCGTACGATGATTGAGCGCATGGCCCCATGCTGTCATACGCCCGGCGGCGACGGCAGGGACCATATTCCCCATGTCAGCAACGGTTATCCCCTACGGACAGCAATCGGCTCCCGCAACTGCGGCAGCGACCCGAAGTAGGCTAGTTGGCATGACTTCATCAGAGAATCCGGCCGGGGGCATCAGGCCCCGTCCGGTGGTAGACCTCCTCCCCCGCTACGCGGCCGGAAAACCCCCCGTTCCCGTGGAAGGCCTGACCAGCTACAAGTTGTCCTCCAACGAGAACCCGTTGCCCCCGATCCCTGCAGTGCAGCAGGCCATCGCGGCGCAGACCGATTTCAACCGCTACCCCGATCCGCTCAGCAGCAGGCTGCGTGAAGCGCTCGCCCGCTTCCTGGATGTTCCCGCCGAGGACATCGTCACGGGCGCCGGCAGCCTGGGCGCCCTGAACCAGCTGCTGACCACCTTCGCCGGCCAGAACGACGACGGCAAGGCCGACGAGGTCATCTACGCCTGGCGCTCGTTCGAGGCCTACCCGATCTGCGTCGGACTGGCCGGCGCCGAGAGCGTCCGGATCCCGCTGACATCCGACGGGCGGCATGACCTGGACGCCATGGCCGCCGCAGTGACTGCGCGGACCCGGATGATCCTGCTGTGCACGCCCAACAACCCCACCGGACCCATCCTGACGGCCGAAGAAACGGAGCGCTTCATCCATGCCGTTCCGGCCGACGTCGTGGTGGTCATTGACGAGGCCTACCAGGAATTCGTGCGCGCCGGCGACGCCGTGGACGGCATCGCCATGTACCGCAAGTACCCCAACGTCGTCGTCCTGCGGACCTTCTCAAAAGCGCACGGCCTCGCCGGACTCCGCGTGGGCTACAGCGTCTCCAGGCCCGAACTGACGCAGCACCTGCGCGTCAGTGCCACCCCCTTCGCCGTGTCCCAGATCGCGGAAACGGCAGCCGTGACGTCGCTCGAGCACTTCGCCGATGTTGTAGAAAGGGTACAAAGCCTGGTGGACGAACGGGACAGGGTCACGGCGGGACTGCGTGAGCTCGGGTGGTTCGTCCCGGAGGCCCAGGGCAACTTTGTCTGGCTCAATCTGGGCGAAAACAGCGCGGAATTTGCCGCCCTGGCGGCGGAACGGGCGCTGTCCGTACGGGCCTTCGGCAACGAGGGCGTCCGGGTCAGCATCGGCGAAACGGAAGCCAACACCCGTTTCCTGGAGCTCTGTGCGATCTATACAAAACCGCCGCGGCGTTCCTAGCGCTTAACACTGCGCGCTCAGGCCGCCCCGTGCGGATAAAGTAAGGACCAGTAAGCCAAAATATATGCCGGACCTGGAATGTATTCCTGGTCCGGCATATATCCCAGCGATTGCGGCGCATTCGGATGCGGCAAGCAAGGAGACGGTATGGGCGCCACACATCTGCCCTCTACCGAGTTCGACGGAACCGGGATGGATGACCAGCTCGAAGCGGAGGCCGAGGCCCAACTGGGTGCCCCGGCCGAGCCGATGGTGCAGTTGCTGGACCCGGACGGCACCCTGGGCTCGGACCCGGTTTTCTCAAAATACGCCGAGAAGCTGGACCCGGGCACCCTGCGCGGCTTCTACGCGGATATGGCCAAGATCCGCCGCTTCGACGTGGAGGCCACCGCCCTGCAGCGGCAGGGCCAGCTGGCCCTGTGGGTCCCGCTCACCGGACAGGAAGCCGCCCAGATCGGCTCCGGACGGGCCAGCCAGCCGCAGGACTACATCTTCCCCACCTACCGCGAGCACGGCGTGGCCCTGACGCGGAACGTGGACCTGGCCGAGCTGCTGCGCCAGTTCCGGGGCGTCTCCAACGGCGGCTGGAACCCGAAGGACACGAACTTCCACCTCTACACGCTGGTCCTGGCCGCCCAGACCCCGCACGCCGTCGGGTACGCCATGGGCATCCAGCGGGACCAGAAACTGGCGGCCGCCAACGCCGTCGCCAGCGGTGAGGCGGGACAGGCCGTGGAGCCGAACGCCGCCGTCATGGTGTATTTCGGCGACGGCGCCAGCTCCGAAGGGGACGTCCATGAATCCATGGTGTTCGCCGCTTCCTACCAGGCGCCCGTGGTCTTCTTCTGCCAGAACAACCACTGGGCCATCTCCGTGCCAAGCTCCGTGCAGACCCGCATCCCGCTCGCCAACCGCGCCAAAGGTTACGGCTTCCCCGGCATCAGGGTGGACGGCAATGACGTGATCGCCGTCCACGCCGTCACGGAATGGGCGCTGGAGCGGGCCCGCGAGGGCCATGGTCCCGTACTGATCGAGGCGTTCACCTACCGGGTCGGGGCGCACACCACGGCCGATGACCCCACCAAATACCGCGCATCCGCCGAAGAAGGCCTCTGGCGTGCCAAGGACCCGCTGGCGCGGCTGGAGAAGTATCTCCGGGCCCAGGGCCTCGCGGATGACAGCTTCTTCGAGCAGGTCAAGGCCGACGGCGACGAGCTCGCCGCCTATGTCCGCAAGACCACCCACGACCTCGAAACCCCGGACATCCGGACCGCCTTCGCCAACACCTATGTGGAGGCCCACCCGCTGGTGGCCGAGGAACTGGCCTGGTTCGAGGAATACAGCGCAGGGTTCGCCGATGAGGCGTCCGCCGATGAGGCACGCACAGCCGAGACAGACAGGGCGGCCCGCTGATGACCACCATGACCATTGCGAAAGCCATCAATGAGGGCCTGCGGGCCACGTTGAACAACAACCCCCGCTCGCTGCTGATGGGCGAGGACATCGGGGCCCTTGGCGGCGTCTACCGGGTCACCGACGGGCTGATCGCCGAATTCGGCGCCGACCGCGTGGTGGATACCCCGCTGGCCGAATCCGGCATTATCGGCACCGCGATCGGCCTCTCCCTGCGCGGCTACCAGCCGGTCTGCGAGATCCAGTTCGACGGTTTCGTGTTCCCGGGGTTCAACCAGATCACCACCCAGCTGGCCAAGATGCACTCGCGCAGCAACGGCAATCTGACCGTTCCCGTCGTCATCCGGATCCCGTACGGCGGCGGCATCGGCTCCATTGAACACCACTCCGAATCGCCGGAGGCACTGTTCGCCCACACAGCCGGGCTGCGCATCATCACCCCCTCCAATCCGCACGATGCCTACTGGATGATCCAGCAGGCCGTCGACTGCCAGGATCCCGTGATCGTCTTCGAGCCCAAGCGCCGCTACTGGCTCAAGGGCGAGGTCGACACCGAGACCCCGGGCGCGTCCGCTGACCCCTTCAAGGCGCATGTGCTCCGCGAGGGCACCGACGCGACCGTCGTCGTCTACGGCCCGCTGGTGCCCGTGGCCCTCGCAGCGGCCGAGGCCGCCGCCGAGGACGGCCACAGCGTCGAGGTGATCGACCTCCGTTCCATCTCGCCGATCGACTTCGACACCGTCACGGCCTCGGTCCGGAAAACCGGCCGGCTGATCGTGGCCCACGAGGCCCCCACATTCGGCGGCATCGGCGGCGAAATCGCCGCGCGGATCAGTGAGCGGGCGTTCCATTCACTGGAGGCCCCCGTCATCCGCGTCGGGGGATTCCACATGCCCTATCCCGTGGCCAAGGTCGAAGAAGACTACCTGCCGGACATCGACCGCATCCTTGAGGCGCTCGACCGCGCCCTGGCGTACTGACGAGGACCCATGACGCTCAACAAGTTCAACCTTCCCGACGTCGGCGAAGGGCTGACGGAGGCCGAAATCGTCGCCTGGAAGGTCAAGGTCGGCGATACCGTGGCCGTAAACGACGTCCTGTGCGAGATCGAGACGGCCAAATCCCTGGTGGAGCTGCCCTCACCGTTCGCCGGGACCGTCACGGAACTGCTGGTGCCCGAGGGAGTCACGGTGGATGTCGGCACGCCGATCATCAGCGTGAGCGACGCCGTCGACGCCCCGGCGCCGGCCGCTGCGGCACCCGCCCCGGCGCCTGTAGCCCAGGAGCAGGCTGCCGCCGCGCCCATGTACGGCACGCTTCCGGCTGATGACTCCGACGCCGGCGAACCAGCCGGGCGCCCGGCCGGCGGGCCGCTCGTGGGCTCCGGTCCCAAGGCCGACGCCGTCAAGCGCCGGCGGCGGATTTCCGCCCCTGCGGCAGCCGGCCACGACGCCCCGTCCGCCGCGGCAGCCACCGGCGCTGCCGCCCCGGTGGTGGAGCAGGTGGGGGTGGAGGCCCACGACATATGGATCAACCCGGACGCGGCCAGCCGCCCTGCCGACGCGGCCGCGGGCCCGGCCGGCTCCGTTGAGGCGCGCCCCACCTTCGGCGGTGCCATCAGCGGCCTGGTCGGCAAGGTGCTGGCCAAGCCGCCGGTCCGCAAGATCGCCCGGGACCTCGGGATCAACCTGGCCGATGTCGTGCCTACCGGCGCCCGCGGTGAAGTGACCCGCGAGGACCTGGTGAGCTACCAGGCCCAGCGGGACGCCGAGGTGGACAAGGCGGACTCGTTCTGGGGCAAGTCCGGCCGCCCGCAGGACCAGCGGATCGAGCGGATCCCGGTCAAGGGAGTCCGCAAAGCCACCGCGAAGGCCATGGTCGAATCCGCGTTTGCCGCGCCGCACGTCAGCATCTTTGTCGACGTCGATGCCAGCCGCACCATGGAATTCGTCAAACGCCTCAAGGCCTCCCGCGACTTCGAAGGCATCAAGGTCTCCCCGCTGCTGATCCTGGCCAAGGCGGTCATTTGGGCCGCGGCGCGAAACCCGAGTGTCAACGCAACGTGGGTGGACAACCCGGACGGCAGCGATTCCGCGGAGATCCACGTCAAGCACTTCATGAACCTGGGCATCGCGGCCGCCACGCCCCGCGGGCTGATGGTGCCGAACATCAAGAACGCCCAGGACCTCTCGCTCAAGCAACTGGCCCTGGCCCTGAACGAGCTCGCCACGACTGCGCGGGCCGGCAAGACCCAGCCTGCCCAGATGCGCGGCGGCACGCTCACCGTGACCAACATCGGCGCCCTCGGGATCGACACCGGAACGCCGATCATCAACCCTGGCGAGGTCGCCATCGTGGCGTTCGGCACCATCAAGCAAAAGCCTTGGGTCCTGGACGGCGAAGTCATTCCGCGTTGGATCACCACCCTCGGCGGCTCCTTCGACCACCGCGTGGTGGACGGCGACCTTTCGGCCCGCTTCATGGCCGACGTCGCCGCCATCCTGGAAGAGCCGGCCCTGCTGCTGGACTAGCCGGCGAAACCGGCCACGAAACCGGCCGCGAAACCGCAGAACCCCGCCGCTGAACCTTTCAGCGGCGGGGTTTCTCAGTGTTGGGGTTTCTCAGTGGCCAGCCTGGCCCGGGCCGCTCAGTTTCCCGAGTATGCGGTCAGGATCTGGACCAGCGCGGGATCGCCGCTCATGCCGGCGAGGGCGGCCGAGGCGGCAAACATCAGGCCCGCGAGCCCCGCGCAGCACGCGCTGATTCCCGTCAGGAACTTCCAGTCCTCCCGGAACACGCTGCGCAAGGTGTCGGGCATGCGCAGTCCCGGGGCAATCAGGTTGGGTGCGCTGTCCGTCGATCCGTCGTCCAGGAACGCGACAACGCGACCGGCACTGCGGTCCACGCGCATGGCGCTGATGTGGTTGCCGTGCCGGGCCAGCAGGATGTCGTGGCCAACCAGCTGGCGGCGCTGAAGAGTGATCATGGGGCTCCCTTGGTAGGTGGGTTCTCGGACGTCCGCACCATCGCAGGGCACCTCCCATTTTACTGAGCCGGTCCGCGCCGGGCGGCCCGCTGGGCGGTGAGGCTGCCCACGACAAAGGGTGATCCTCATCAAGTCCGGACACGGCCACGACCGGACACAGCCAAGTCCGCGCCCTCCTGTCCCGCGGCTACGCCCGGCACTAGAGTGGCACCAGCCGCCGACAGCCCGGGCGGAAGCGGATCAAAGGAGATGTTGCGTGTTTTCAAGCCCGTACCCCGACGTCGATGTTCCCAACCTCGGCATTTACGACTACCTCTTCGGCGCTCTGGCAGAGGAGGACCTGGACCGGATCGCCGTCGTCGATGGCGCCAGCGGTGCGGAGACCACCTACCGGGCGCTGCGCGGGCAGATCGACGCCCTCGCCGGTGCCGTCGCCGCCCAGGGCCTGGGCGTGCACGGCGTGGCCGCCATCCTGTGTCCCAACGTCCCCGCCTTTGCGACCGTCTTCCACGGCCTGCTCCGGGCAGGCGCAACGGTCACCACCATCAACGCCCTGTACACGGCCGACGAGATCGCCACCCAGCTCACCGACGCCGGCGCGGACTGGCTCTTCACCGTATCGGCGCTGCTGCCGGCCGCCCGGGAGGCCGCCGAAAGGACCGGGATCCCTGCCTCACGGCTCGTGGTGCTCGACGGCGCCGACGGCCATCCCTCGCTGGCCGACTTGCTCGCCATGGGCGCACCGGCACCCCGCGTCTCGTTCGATCCCGCCACGCATGTGGCCGTGCTGCCCTACTCCTCCGGCACCACCGGCCGGCCGAAGGGGGTCATGCTCAGCCACCGCAACCTGGTCGCCAACGTGGAACAGGCCAGGGGTCTGCTCGACGTCGGCCCCGAAGACCGGGTCCTGGCGCTGCTCCCGTTTTTCCACATCTACGGGCTGACCGTGCTGCTGAACCTCGCGCTGCGCCAGCGGGCAAGGCTTGTGACCATGCCCCGGTTCGACCTGCCCGAGTTCCTGCGGATCATCCAGGACCACCGGTGCAGCTACCTGTTCATCGCGCCTCCCGTGGCCGTGGCGCTGTCCAAGCACCCGCTCGTTGCCGAGTACGACCTCGGCTCGGTGCACACCACCCTTTCCGGTGCGGCGCCGCTGGACGGCGAACTTGGCAAGCGCCTGGCCGAACGCCTCGGCTGCCAGGTCCTGCAGGGCTACGGCATGACCGAGATGAGCCCGGTATCGCACCTCATTCCGCGCCAAAGTCGCGATGGGCTCAGGGCCCCCGTCAGTTCCGTGGGGTACACGGTGCCGAACATGCAGTGCCGCCTCGTGGACCCGGCCACGGGGGAGGAGATCCCGGTTCCCGCGGAAGGGACCAGCGCGCCGGGGCACCTGTTGTGCCGCGGGCCGAATGTGATGCTCGGCTACCTCAACCGGCCGCAGGAAACCGCGGACACCCTGGACGCGGACGGCTTCCTGCGCACCGGGGACATCGCCACGGTGCGGGCGGACGGGGTGGTGACGGTCGTGGACCGGCTCAAGGAACTGATCAAGTACAACGGCTACCAGATCGCCCCGGCGGAACTGGAGGCGCTGCTCCTCACCCACCCCGGCATCGCCGACTCCGCGGTGGTCGGCTCCCTCGACGCCGACGGCCAGGAAGTGCCCAAGGCGTTCGTGGTCCGCCAGCCGGGCGCGGACGGCGATGCCTTGGACCTGGCGGGCGTCATGGACTTCGTGGCGGCCCGGGTGGCGCCGTTCAAGAAAATCCGACAGGTTGAGTTCATCGACGCCGTGCCGAAATCCGCCTCAGGAAAGATCCTGCGGCGGATGCTTGGGTCTGCAGGCTCAGACACCGGCCAAGCCGCCGTGCCAGCAGCGGCACCGAAGCAGCGGTAGCGCCTCAGTCGGCGTCGGTCTTGGCGATGTAGACGTCACAGGGGGCGTTGTGGGCCACGCTGTTCGCAACGCTCCCCAAGACCCGGCCGATTCCGCTCATGCGCCGGTTGCCGACCACGATCATCAAGGCACTGGTCCGTTCGGCTTCCCGGATCAGGGCCTCGGCCGGCTTGCCCCGCGCGGCGGCGTAGGTGACGGTGATGTCCGGGCGGCGCAGGCCTTCCGCGACCGAGCGCGCAACCGTTTCCGCGTTGCCGGCGTCGGAAACGATCCACTGGTCACTGCCGCTGCCGAAGACCTGTGTCTTGTCGCTGTCAAAGGCGCTGACCACATGAAGTGTCGCCCCCACGGAAACTGCGAGGTCGCGCGCGGTGTGCGCCGCCCGCAGTGCAGTTTCACTGCCGTCGACGCCGACAACGATTATTCCGGTCATGGACCGCTCCTCTTTCAACGAGTAATGCTGTTTAGTGTGCCTGGCCGATCAACTGGCCCCAGCGCGCCCCAGTCGAGGCCCCGCATGGATCCTGCCGGTGTTCACGCTACAGGGCGGCCAGGGCTTCCCGCAGGACCGGCGCGAGCCGCCGCACACCCTCGCGGATCGATTCGGGCGGCACCGCGCTGAACGCCAGCCGGATCTTGTTCGACGGGTCGTCCGAGTTTGTAAAGGCCGCTCCCGGAATGAAGACGACGCCGGCGTCGATGGCCTTCCTCAGCAGCGGGTAAGTATCCACGCCGTCGGGCAGCGTAACCCACACGAAGAAGCCGCCCTCGGGGCGCGTCCAGGTCAGTCCCTCCGGCATGTAGTCGGCCAAGGCGGCCAGCATTGCCTCGCAACGTTCCTGGTACAGCACCCGATACGTCTCGATCTGGCCGCGCCAGTCGTAGTCGCGCAGATAGGCCGACACCAGCATCTGGTTCAGCGTCGGCGGGCACAGGGTGACGGCCTCCGACGCCAGGTAGTACCTGCGCTGCAGGTGGGCCGGGACCAGGGCCCAGCCGATCCGCAGGCCCGGGGCGAAGATCTTGGAAAAGGACCCCATGTAGATGACGTCATCCGGGTTGGCCGCCCGCAGGGGGATGAGCGGCTTGCCGTCGAAGCGGAGCAGGCCGTAGGGGTTGTCCTCCAGCACCAGAATATTCGCGCGACGGCATATATCCACCACGGATTGCCGGCGTTCCGCGGACAGGGTGATGCCGGACGGGTTGTTGAAGCTGGGAATGGTGTAGAGGAACTTGACGTTCTTGCCCGCGGTCTGGAGGGCGGCGATCTTTGCCTCCAGCAGATCAGGGATGATGCCCTCACCGTCCATCGGCACCGTTTCGACCTCCACCTGGTAGGCCTCGAAGGTGTTGAGGGCCCCGACATAGGTGGGGTCCTCGACGAGGACCACGTCGCCCGGATTGCAGAAAACCTTGGTGGCCACATCCTGCGCGGACTGCGAGCCGGCCGTGATGACGATGTTCGCGGGGTCGGCGTCCAGGATCCCCTCTGCCGCCATGACCTCGCAGATCTGGATGCGGAGCTCTTCAGTGCCTTGGCCGCCGCCGTACTGCAGGGCGGTCATCCCCTGCTCGGCGATGATCTTCGCGGCGGTCTGGCCCAGGCGTTCCAGCGGCAGGGACTGCAGGTAGGGGCTGCCCCCGGCGAGGGAAACGAGCCCGGGGCGCATCGAGATGTCGAAGACATCCCGGACCGCCGACTGCTTGATATTTGCTGCGCGCTCCGAGAACAGGATCTCGTGGCGGTGGGCGGACGTAGCCGCACGTTCGATTGCGTCAATGGCCTCGGCCGGAAGTACTGCTGCGGCGGCATCAAGTGTTTCGTGGGTCACAAACCCAAGGATACTACCCGTGTTGTCTTGGGGGAAACGATTGTTTCCAAATGATGCCCGGGCCGAAAGCGACCGGGCTGCTCCGGGCGACCCGAGGCCCCCGGCAGCCGTGTGCTGCCGGGGGGCCCGGGAGGTATCTGGAGCGGAGTGCGGGGTGCGGTAGCTTACGCCGCTTCCGCAGCGGGAGCCTCGGCCAGCGCGTCGAACACGCCCTTGATCTGCTCGACAACTTCGGCGTCGTCCTTGGGGTGAACCTCGGCGAAGCGGACCATCGAGCCCGGGACTGCCAGCTTGACGTTTTCGAGGACCTGGGCGCCGGCGATGCCGACGGCCTTGCGGGCCTCGTCCTGGGCCCATACGCCGCCGAACTGGCCAAAGGCGGTTCCGACAACCGCGGTGGGCTTGCCGGACAGGGCGCCTGCGCCGAAGGGGCGGGACAGCCAGTCGATGGCGTTCTTCAGCGATGCCGGGACGGTGCCGTTATGCTCCGGCGTGACCAGCAGGATGGTGTCGGCCTCGTTGGCGGCGGCCCGCAGGGCGGCGGCGGCCGCGGGCACCTGGCCTTCGACGTCGATGTCCTCGTTGTAGAAGGGGATGTTGCCCAGGCTCTCGTGAATGACCACGTCCACCTGTTCCGGGGCGTTGAGCGCGATGGCCTCGGCCAGCTGCAGGTTGGTGGAGCCGGCGCGAAGGCTGCCGACGAGAGTGAGGATGGTCTTCTTGGACATGTGTACTCCTGTGCATCACGCCGCGGGGTGATTCCGGCGGCTGGTGGATCGTGAGGCTTTGGGGGCCTTCACCCATCCTAAACGGACTGCGGTCCGGTTATATTCCGGGGCGCTAGAATCAGCGGTGTGAGCCTCATTCCGATCCGTCCCGGTGCCCAGTCCGGGGCAGGGCGCCCCGTCGCGCCCGCCGCAGAATCAGCGCGCAGCGACGCGATGCGCAACAGGGAGCTCCTGCTCTGCGCCGCCCGGGAAATCGTTGAGGAATCCAGCGCCGACGCCCTCACCATGGACCGGCTGGCGCAGCGCGCCGGAGTTGGAAAAGGGACGGTCTTCCGGCGGTTCGGCAGCCGTGCCGGGCTGATGATGGCGCTCCTTAGCGACGCCGAGGCCGAATTCCAGGGCCGGTTCATGTTTGGTCCGCCCCCGGTAGGTCCCGGCGCGCCGCCCCTGGAGCGGCTGATCGCCGTGGGCGCCGCCCGCATTGACTGGATCCTGGAATTCGGGGAGCTGGCGCGGGCCGCCGACGCCTCGGTCTACAACAGGTTCGATGTCCCGCCGGCCGTCCTCTGGCGCCGTCATCTCGAGATGCTGCTGCGCGAAGCCGGCGTGACGGCGGACCCGTGGGTCATGGCGTCGGCCCTCGGGGCGTCGCTGGAGCCGGAACTGCTGCTTCATTCCGTCGGCGTGCACGGGATTGCGCCGGAGCGCCTTGCGGACACCTGGCGGGAGCTTGTCACGCGCGTAGTGTGCGGCTCCTAGCGGCGCAGCCGGTTCCGTGGTCCAAATCCATTCCACGGAGTTATTCATAACGATCTGTAGCGAAGCCGCCGTGTCGCGGCCCGTGAGAGCCCGGCGGAGCCCGGCTAATGTGATAGCTTCCTCTGGAATGTGACCCGCAACATAGCCCACAAGGGCTCAGCCGCAAGGCATGCGGGCGGCCGGAAACCAGCTGGCCCATACTCCCGAACCGGCTGCGGAACCCGCTGCCGGATGGGGACGACGGAAGGATCGACGTTGTGAATAATCTTGTCCCTGGCACAGGCGGGCCCGCCCGTGCGGCCGCAGCCGTGACGCACGGATCTGCTCAGGCAACGGCGATCCAGAACTAGCCGCTCCATGCTTCGATATCTCGCCAAACGTGCGCTCACGTATGTCTTCATGATCTTCCTGACCACCAGTGCCGGCTATCTCCTGGCTGTGAGCACGCTGCAGCCGGCGCTGCTTGAGCAGGAGCGGATTCCGCGGCCCACGCCCGAGCAGGTGGTCAATTCCTTCCGGCTCAAGGGGCTCGATCCCACCCTCAACCCGTGGGAGCGCTACGTCGACTGGCTCACCGCCATTCTCACCCGCTGGGACTGGGGACGGAGCCCCAACGGTGCCTTCATCAACGCCGAGTTCGGCGACCGGGTCTGGATCTCAACCCGGCTCTTCCTGGCCTCGATCATCCTGACCCTCGTGATCGGCGTCGCCCTCGGCGTCTTCACCGCGGCCCGCCAGTACAAGGCCTCGGACCGGGCCATCACCTCGTACAGCTACCTCATGTACATCGTCCCCGCACCGATCGCCTACTTCCTGGTGCAGCTGGGCGCCATCAACATCAACGAGTCGGTCGGGGAGCGGGTCTTCTTTGTCACCGGCATCTCCACCCCGGGTCTGGACGGCGACGGCTGGGCCCAGTTCGTCGACATGCTCGCCCACTACGCCGTGCCCACGTTCGCCATCACGATTGTGGGCTGGGGCGCGTACCAGATCGCCCAGCGCCAGTATCTGCTGGACAACGTCAACGCCGACTTCGTCAGGACGGCGCGGGCCAAGGGCCTGACCCGCAACCAGGCCATCAGCCGGCACGCCCTGCGGGTGTCCTTCATCCCCGTGGCGCAGAGCATTGCGTTCACCATCCCGGCCATCTTCGCCGGCGGCTTCTTCGCCGAGAAAATCTTCGCCTGGCACGGCGTCGGGTCCTGGTCCATCGACTCAATTGCCCTGCAGGACGTCAACGCGGCCACCGCGACCCTCGCCTACGGCTCCGTCATCTTCGCGGTCGGAGCGATCCTCGCCGACTTCGCCACCACGCTCGTGGACCCGAGAGTGCGGGTGCAGTAATCATGACCAACCTCAACACGATTGACCCAGCCGCCGTCCTGGACGAAGGAAAGTTCGGCGACGACGAGGTCGTGATCGGCAAGTCGCGGATCATCCTGCGGCGCTTCCTGCGCAACCGGACAGCCGTCGCCGGCCTCGCCATCTTCCTGGCCCTGACCCTCTTCTCCTTCATCGGCGGCTTCTTCGGCAGCTGGGACAAGGAGACCATCGACCCCTTCAACATCGGCATGCCGCCCTCCGCGGAGCACCTCCTGGGCACCTCCCAGGCCGGGATCGACCTCTACGCCCTGACCGTCGAGGGCACCAGGGTCTCCATCCTGATCGGCGTCGTCGTCGGCCTCGTCTCGGTGCTGATCGCCGCCGTCTACGGCTGCACCATGGCGTTCTTCGGCCGCAAGGTGGACAAGGTCATGCTGTTCATCCTCGAAGCCCTGATCATGATGCCGGCCCTGCTGGTTGTCGCGGTGGCCACGAGCGGCGGCGCCAACGGCCTGAAGAACACCGTCCCGAGCTGGCTTCTGCTCATCATCGTGCTGCTGGTCTTCAGCTGGATGGGGACCGCACGCCTCATCAGGTCCCTGTCGCTCTCCCTCATGCAGCGTGACTTCGTCAAAGCCTCCCAGTACATGGGCATCCCGCCGCGCCGGATCGTCTGGCGCCACCTCGTGCCGAACATCGGCTCCCTGCTGGTCCTGGAAGTCACCCGCGGCGTCACCGGCGCCATCCTCGCCGAGGTCGCGTTCTCCTTCATTGGCATCGGCATCAAGGTCCCCGACGTGAGCCTGGGCGTCCTGATCGGCCAGTCGACCTCCCAGGTTTCCACCTTTCCGTGGATGTTCTGGGCGCCCCTGATCGTGATGTTCCTGCTGACCGGCTCGCTCGCCATGATGAACGACGGCCTCCGCGACGCGTTCGACCCCAGCTCCAGCTCCGTTGGCCGCGCCAAGAGGAGCAAGGCCACTGGCCGCGCCACCGGCAACGCCACCGGCGGCGCCACCGGCAAGACACAGAAGAAGAGCAAATGACCAGCAACACCACCGCACGGGACACCGCGCAAGGGACCGCCGAGCGCCTCCACGCCGCCGGGCTGCACGCCCCCACCAGCGCGGTCCTCTCCGTCCGGGACCTCAACGTCCGCTTCAACACGGAAAACGGCGTGGTGCACGCGGTCCGCGGCGTCGACTTCGACGTGATGCCCGGCAAGACGCTGGGCATCGTGGGCGAGTCCGGCTCCGGCAAATCGGTCACGTCCATGGCGATCATGGGCCTGCTGCCCGCGACGGCGGAAATCACCGGTTCGGTCCGGCTGCAGGGCAAGGAGCTCCTGGGGCTCAGCGACAAGGCCATGTGCCGCCACCGCGGCAGCGACCTCGCCATGGTGTTCCAGGACCCGCTGTCCTCCCTGACCCCGGTCTACACGGTCGGCACCCAGATCATCGAGGCCCTGACCGTCCACAACCCGACCATGAGCAAGCAGGCCAAGGAGGCACGCGCCGTCGAACTCCTGGGGTTGGTCGGCATCCCCAGCCCGAAGGACCGGCTCAAGGCCTTCCCGCACGAGTTCTCCGGCGGCATGCGCCAGCGCGTCATGATCGCCATCGCGATCGCCAACAACCCGCGGGTTCTGATCGCCGATGAGCCGACGACGGCGCTGGACGTCACCATCCAGGCGCAGGTCCTCGAGGTGCTCCACGCCGCCCAGGAGGAGACCGGCGCCGCGGTCGTCATGATCACGCACGACCTCGGCGTGGTCGCCGGCATGGCGGACGACATCATGGTGATGTACGCGGGCAGGCCGGTGGAGACCGGCAGCGTCGATGACATCTACTACAGCCCGCGGATGCCCTACACGATGGGCCTGCTCGGTGCGGTCCCGCGCGTGGACGTCGCGGAAAAATCGTCGCTGGTGCCGATCGACGGCATCCCCCCGAACCTCACCCAGCCGCCCACCGGCTGTTCGTTCGCGCCGCGGTGCCCGCTGGCCAGCGAGGCCTGCCTCGACGGCGAACCTGACCTTCGGGCGGTGGCGCCCGGCACCGGGCACAGCGCCGCGTGCATCAAGAGCGAGGCCCTCGCCGACGTCGATGTCCACACTGTTTTCGCCGTCCCGGCCGTGCCGGTATCCCGCTTTGACAGCCTTCCCCGGCACGAACGCAAGACTGTCCTGGAACTCCGCGACGTCAGGAAGCACTTTCCGCTGATGAAGGGCGCCCTGATCAAGCGCAGGATCGGCACGGTGAAGGCCGTGGACGGGCTGAGCTTCGATATCCGTGAGGGCGAGTGCTTCTCGATCGTGGGGGAGTCGGGCTGCGGAAAGACCACCACCCTGCTGGAAATCATGGAGTTCCACAAGGACCAGGACGGCGAGGTGGTGATCGGCGGGCTGAGCAACAAGCAGGCCGCGGACGCCCGGGCCAAGAGCGCCATGCGCAAGGAACTGCAGATGGTGTTCCAGGATCCCACCGGGGCACTGGATCCGCGCTTCACCGTCTACGAGGTCCTGGCCGAGCCGATGGAAAACCTGGGCATGCCCAAGGCTGCCATCCGGAAGCGGATCATGGAGCTCATGGAGCTGGTGGGCCTGCAGGCGGACCACGTCAACCGGTTCCCCAACCAGTTCTCCGGCGGCCAGCGCCAGCGCATCGGCATTGCCCGCGCCCTCGCGGTGAACCCCCGGCTGGTGGTCCTGGATGAGCCCGTCTCCGCCCTCGACGTATCGGTGCAGGCCGGCGTCATCAACCTCCTGGACAAGCTCCGTGCCGAACTCGGCCTCAGCTACCTCATGGTGGCCCATGACCTCTCCGTGGTCCGGCACATCTCCAACCGCGTTGCCGTCATGTACCTGGGCAAGATCGTGGAGATCGGCGACGTCGACGCCGTCTTCGACAACCCCCGCCACCCCTATACCCGTGCCCTGCTCTCCGCGATCCCGGTACCGGATCCGGAGCTGGAGCGCACCCGCGAGCGGATCATCCTCCAGGGCGACCTGCCCTCGCCGCTGGAAGCGCCGGCAGGCTGCAACTTCGCCACCCGCTGTCCCGTGTTCGCGGCCCTGCCGCCGGCCAGGCAGGAGAAGTGCCTGACCCTGGAGCCGGCCCTCGAAGCGTCCGCCACCGACCAGCAGTTCGCCTGCTTCTACCCGGACGGCGAACTGGACGCGGACATGCTGGTTGTCCACGAAAACCACTGAATCACCGGACCAGCACACCACCCGAGAACCCACGCATCACACTCGCATGAAAAAAATGAAGGGGATCACATGAAAAATCGGACCAGGATCGGCGGCCTCACCGCCGTCGTGGCTGCCCTCGCGCTGACCGCTTGCGGCAGCGGTGGCGCCTCAACCACCGCCCAGAGCGCCAAGGCACAGGATGCCTCCGGCGACCTGAGCAAGCTGGTCAGCGTCAACGCCAAGAAGGCCGCCGACCTGCAGCAGGGCGGTACCGTGACGCTGCCGCTGGGCAACATCGGACCGGACTTCAACGGCTTCTCCAACGCGGGCAACTCGGCGGACAACACCGAACTGCACTACCCGATCGACGAGGCCGGCTACGTGGGCTGCTGGAAGCTGGACTTCGACGGCACCGCCAACCTCAACAAGAACTTCTGCGAAGACTTCAAGAGCGAGGTCAAAGACGGCAAGCAGACCATCACCATCAAGATCAACCCGAAGGCCGCCTACAACGACGGCACCCCGATCAACGCCGCCACGTTCGAGAACACGTGGAAGATGCTCAATGGCCAGAACAAGGACATCGACATCGTCAGCTCCGGGGCCTACGAGTTCATCGACTCCGTCAAGGCGGGAAGCAGCGACAAGGAAGTCGTTGTCACCACCACACAGCCGGTGTACCCGCTCAGTGACATGTTCGGCGGCTTCATCCCGCAGACCGTGAACACTCCCGAAATCTTCAACACCGGCTTCACGGGCGAACTGCACCCCGAGTGGATGGCGGGCCCGTTCAAGGTCGACAAGTTTGACTCCGCCGCGAAGACTGTCTCCCTCGTGCCGAATGACAAGTGGTGGGGCGAGAAGCCGGTCCTGGACAAGGTGATCTTCCGCCAGCTGGAGGCCAGCGCCGAGATCGCCGCCTTCAAGAACGGCGAAATCGACATGGCCGACGGCCGCACGCTGACGAAGTACAAGCAGCTTGAAGGCTCCAAGAACTCCGAGGTCCGCCGCGGCCAGCGCCTCTTCGCCGGCGGCCTGAACCTCAACGCCCTCAAGGCCCCGCTCACCGACGTCGCAGTCCGCAAGGCAATCTTCACCGCCGTGGACCGCCCCGCCATCCGCGCCGTCCGCTTTGGCGGACTGAACTGGGAAGAGAACAGCTCGGGCTCCATGATGCTGATGCCGTTCTCGAAGTACTACCAGGACAACTACCCGGTCAAGGAAACCGGCGCCGACGCGGCCAAGAAGGTCCTGACCGAGGCCGGCTACAAGGCCAACGCCAAGGGCATCATGGAAAAGGACGGCGTCCCGGCGTCGTTCAAGATCACCAACTTCGGTGACGACCCCACCGGCCTCGCCACCGTTCAGACGCTGCAGAAGCAGCTTCAGGCGGCCGGCATGGACGTTGGCATCGACCAGCGCGGTGACGCCGACTTCGGCAAGGTGGTTGGCAGCCGCGACTTCCAGCTCACCATCAGCGGCTACACGGTAGGCGCCGACGCCACCTCCGGCGTGAAGCAGTTCTACGATTCCAAGACCAACGAGAACGAACTCGGCGACGCCGAACTGGACAAGGCCATCAAGGACCTTGCCTCCATCCAGGATGACGCCCAGCGCAACAAGGCCGCCATGGACGTCGAGAAGAAGCACATGGAGAAGTACTTCTCCATGGGCGTGATCATGAACGGCCCGCAGATCTACTTCGCCCGCACGGGCCTGGCCAACTACGGTGCGGCCCTGTTCCAGACCCCGGACTGGAGCGTCGTCGGCTGGCAGAAGAGCTAGTCCCGGCAAGCACCACGCACTAACAAGCAGCACGGCCGAGGCCGGTGCCCCTGGAAGCTTCCGGGCGGCGCCGGCCTCGTTCGATTAAGCCCTGCCGGACAGGCGCCCCGGTGCATGCCCAGCCGGTAGCCTTGGCACCATGAGCAACGATTCAACCCGGCCCATCCGCACCGCCGTCGCCGGTTTCGGCCTTTCGGGCAGCGTCTTCCACGCCCCGTTCATCGCCGCAAACCCGGCCTATTCGCTCGATGCCATTGCCACCTCCGACGCCGCCAGGAGATCTGCCGCCGCACACAGCTATCCGGCGGCCAGGATCGTCGACACCCCGGCCGATATCCTGGAGCTCGCCGGCGAACTGGACCTGCTGGTGCTCGGCACGCCGCCCGCCACCCACTACCCACTCGCGAAAGCGGCGCTGGAAGCCGGCCTCGACGTCGTCGTCGACAAGCCCTTCGCTGTCAGCAGCGCCGAGGGGCAGGAGCTCATCGACTTGGCCGGGCGGCTGGGCCGGGTGCTCACGGTGTTCCAGAACCGGCGCTGGGACGGCGACTTCCTCACCGTTAAAGCCCTCATGGACACCGGAGCCTTCGGCACCGTGAGCCGCTTTGAGTCCCGCTTCGAGCGATGGTCGCCCGACGTCCCCAAAGCATGGAAGGCGGCCGCAACGGCGGACGACGGCGGCGGGGTGCTGTTTGACCTCGGCACCCACCTGCTGGACCAGGCCGTGCAGCTTTTTGGGCCGGCCACGCTCATTCACGCGGAACTGGCGGCCCGGCGGCCCGGAGCCAAGGCGGACGACGACGTCTTCCTGGTCCTGCGGCACAGCTCCGGGGTGACCAGCCACCTGTGGATGAACATGCTGTGCGCCCAGCAGGGCCCTCGCTACCGCATCCTGGGCAGCGAGGGCGGTTTCACCAAGCACGGCGTGGACCCGCAGGAGCCGTACATCCTGGCCGGTGGAAGCCCGCTGGATGCCGACTACGGCGTGGAAGATCCGGACTGGGCCGGGCTGCTGGGGCGCGACGGGCACCTGGACCGGCTGCCCACCGAGCGCGGCGCCTACCCCGAGTTTTACCGGATCCTGGCCGCCAAGATCGCCGACGGCGGCGCAAGCTCGTCGCTGCCCGTCCCCGTCGACCCCGCGGGCCCGCTGCAGGTGCTGCAGCTGATCGAGCAGGCCCGGTCCCTGGCCTGAGCCCGGCTTAAACACCAATCGGCTGCTCCGAAAACGCCCTTCTGGGTGTCCAAAAAGGGCGGTTTGGGCCCGCGCCGGCAGGGTTCCCTGGCCGAGCTTGCGAGGCGAGGGGGCCGGTGGGGAGGAGCAGCCGATGAAGTGCTGGCTACGCGGAGACCAGCTCGTGCCAGTCGGCGACGAGGGGCAGGTTGTGCGCCTCGGAGACCGAGCGGTGCGCAACCTTGCCGCCGGCGATGTTCAGGCCGGCGGCCAGGGCGGCGTCGCGCTCAAACGCAGCCTTGACACCCAGGTTCGCCAGCGAGACGGCGTAGCGCAGGGTGACGTTGGTCAGCGCGTACGTGGAGGTGTTCGGGACGGCGCCGGGCATGTTGGCGACGCAGTAGAAGATCGTGTTGTGGACCTTGTACGTCGGTTCCTGATGCGTGGTGGGGTGCGTGTCCTCGAAGCAGCCGCCCTGGTCCACGGCGATGTCCACCAGCACGGAGCCGGGCTTCATCCGG
This sequence comes from Arthrobacter sp. 10N44_2, assembly GCF_056394385.1. Taxonomy (NCBI): domain Bacteria; kingdom Bacillati; phylum Actinomycetota; class Actinomycetes; order Micrococcales; family Micrococcaceae; genus Arthrobacter; species Arthrobacter sp. 10N44_2. Next base: position 46,487 of record NZ_JBFTHT010000017.1, read on the forward strand.
GACACGAGCTCGTTGGTGACGAGCTTCGGTGCCTTGGCGCCGGGGATCAGGACCGAACCGATCACGAGGTCGGCGTCGACCACGGACTTCTCGATCTCGTACTTGTTGGACGCGACAGTCTTCAGGCGGCCCTGGTACTGGGCGTCTAGCTCGCGCAGGCGGTTGATGTTGATGTCCAGGATGGTGACGTCGGCACCCAGGCCCAGGGCCATGGCGGCAGCGTTGGTGCCGGCAACACCTGCGCCGAGGACAACGACCTTGGCCGGACGGACGCCCGGGACGCCGCCGAGCAGCACGCCCTTGCCGCCAGCCGGCGCCATCAGGGACGTGGCGCCGACCTGCACGGACAGCCGGCCGGCAACCTCGGACATCGGGGCCAGCAGCGGCAGGGACCTGCCCTCCTGGACCGTCTCGTAGGCGATGGCGGTGACGCCGGAGTTGATCAGGGCCTGGGTCAGTTCCGGTTCGGCGGCCAGGTGCAGGTAGGTGAAGAGGATCAGGCCCTTGCGGAAGCGGTGGTATTCGGCCTTGACCGGTTCCTTGACCTTCAGCACCATGTCGGCGCGGCCCCAGACGTCGTCGGCTTCGGCGACGATCTCGGCACCGGCGATCGCGTATTCCTCATCCGTGATGCCGGAGCCCAGGCCCGCGCCGCGCTCGACGAGGACCTCGTGGCCGTGGGTCCGGAATTCATGGACGCCGGCCGCCGTGATGGCGACGCGGAACTCGTTGTTCTTGATCTCTTTGGGTACGCCGATGATCATTTGTTAGCTCCAGTAGGTGGTGGCCTCGTGGGCCTGGATGAGCGGGGGATTCGTACTTCCAGAATAAATCCCGCTGTGAGGCACGCGACAGGTGCCGCCGCCGGGCATTGGGCGCCCGCCGCGTCATTCCGGGGTTTTTCAAAACCGGGGATAGACATTTGTCGATGGAGCGGGCGTCAGGTGTCGGCTCGTGTCCGTCCCGGCTGCATTCGCAGTGCGGCGGGCGGGGGCAGTAGTCTGGCAGGATGCAGCAGCAGGACGTGGAGCAGCTCGTGGAGCAGGTGGCGCAGCGGCTGGGCCGCGGCCTCTCCCTCGAGGACCTCGACGGTCTGCTCCTCGCCTACAGTTCCAACCAATCCCATGCGGACCGCGTCCGGGTGAACTTCCTGCTCAGTAAGCGTGTCCCCGTGGACGTCATCGCGTGGCAGCTCTCCCACGGGATCGCGACGGCGGTCCGGCCGGTCGTCGTGCCGGCCAACGCGGACCTCGGCATGCTCGGGCGCGTGTGCGTGCCGCTGCTGGTGCGGGGCTTCCGGGTGGGGTACCTGTGGGTCCAGCTCGACGCTGAGGAACCCAGCGCCGCGACCGTCCTCGCCCAGCTGCCGGACGTGGCCCCGGAGCTGGAACAACTGTCCACCCTGCTGCTGGATTCCAATACGGCCGAGTCCGAGTTCCGGCGCCGGCGCGAACAGGAGTTCCTGGCCGCGTGCGCCGGCGAGGCCAACGCGGCGGCGGCCGTCGCGGGCTGGAAAGAGGTCCAGGGCAAGGGGCCCTGGCAGCTGGTGACCGTCCTGGACGCGGATGGCTGGGCCGGCGGCTCGGATCCCATCGCCGACACGCTCATTCACCGCTCCGCGGCGCTGCAGGCGACCATCGGGGTGGATGCCGCACTGTTCAGCGCCGGCACGGAGACCCACGCGGTGGTGCTCTTCAAGGAATCCACGGGACGCGCCGACCACGCCCAGGTGCTGGTCCACTACCAACTCGAACTCGCCAAACGCTCCGGGCGCACGGTCCGGCGGATCATCCTGGGCACGTCCGAGGGATTCGCCAAGCCTCGGGAACTGGCCGAGGCCTACCGGCAGTCACGGCAGGCGGCCCAGGCCGCGGCGGTGGATCCCCAGTTGGGCGAGCTCGTCGACTGCCGGGCCACCGGCGTCTACCAGCTCCTGGCCTCGGCCGGCGGCGGCGCGGGAGCCTGGGCAGACGCGGGTTCCGTGTATTTCCGCCTCCTCGAGGACCATGACCGCAACCACGAGCTGCTGCCCGTGCTGGAGCTGTTCTACGACAACGACGGCTCGGTCCAGGAAGTCGCGGCCAAACTGCACCTGCACCGGAGCAGCATCTACAACCGGCTCGGCCGGATCCGCCAGCTGCTGGGCGTGGACCCGTTGAAGGGAATGGTGCGGCTGGAACTGCATGCCGGGCTCAAGGCGCGGCGCTGGGCTGGCCGGCCCAGAATCTAGCGGCGCGCTTAGCCCTCGCGCTTGGAGGGGTCGGCGTCGAGGGCCGGCTTCGCATCGTGGCCAGCGTCCTGGCCAAGGTCCTGGCCGGGGCCGGCGATGCCGGCGGCACTGCGGCGGCGGGAAATCCGGCTGTCCACCCAGAGCGACACCGCTACGAAAGCGACGCCGCTGGCCAGATATGTGGCGGTGTTGTTCAGGCCCATCGCGGTTCCGAAGATGCCAGCGAGCAGCATGGCGGCGATCCCTGCCACGATGTGCCACCCTCTGAATTTACCCACATTCCAAGCTTAACCCGCGGGATATCAGTGCTTCCGCGCCGGACCGGGATCGTTGCTTGATCCTTATCACTGCTTCATGAAGCACCGGCAGCCTCGTCATCCTGGCCGGCCGGCGTCCCGGCGCCCGCACCGTTCTTCTTCTGCGTTTCGAGCCACGCCATGATGTCGGCCAGCCGGATCCGGCGGTGCGTTCCGCGGTATTCCACCGGGATCTCGGCGCGGTCGGTCATGTTCCGCAGATACGTGTGCGAGATCCCCGCAAGCTCCGCGGCCCGGGACGTCGTCAGCATTTCCTCGACGCTGCTGACCGTCACGGCCTCGCCGCGGCTGAAGCGGCCCAGCAGATCGACGACGGCGTCCCGCGCCGCGGGCGGCAGCCGGTGGACGGTGCCGTCGACGAACACCGTAATGTCGTGGCTGCCGTCGAGGGCGTACCTGAGGTTCTGCGCATCCTCGGCCGGGAGGCCGGCCGTCACCCGGGGGGCTATCAGTGCCATGAGTGCATCCTAGCGGCAGCAGCTACAGCCCAAGGTCCTCCAGGACCGGCAGTTTTGCCCGCACCCAGGCCCGGGCCTCGGTAGCGCTCGGCGCGGACAAGGCCAGCTTGGCAAGCTCCCGGGCTTCAGCCAGGGTGACGGTCTTCAGCACGGCGGCGACGGCCGCGATGGAACGCGCCGTCATGGACAGCGTGGTGACGCCCAGCCCCGTGAGGACGACGGCGAGGGCAGGGTCCGCCGCGGCCTCGCCGCACACGCCCACCGGTTTGTTGTGGCCCTCGGCCGCGGAACCTTCCACGGTCAGGCCCACGAGCCGCAGTACGGCCGGCTGCCAGGGGGTGTTGAGGGCGGCCAGCGGGCCGAGCTGGCGGTCGGCCGCCATGGCGTACTGGGTGAGGTCATTGGTGCCCAGGCTGGCGAAGCCGACCTCGCGGAGGATGGCCTCGGCCGTCAGCGCCGCCGACGGGACCTCCACCATGACGCCGGGCGTCTTGATCCCTGCCGCGGCGCACAGCGAGGCAAAGCGGGCCGCCTCCTCAGCGGTGGAAATCATCGGGGCCATCACCCAGACGTCCGCCTCGGATGCCTTCTCCGCCAGGGCAATGGCCTGCAGCTGGCGCTCCAGGACCCCCGGCGTGGTGAAATCGGTCCGGTAGCCGCGGACGCCAAGGGCCGGGTTGGGCTCGGTGGCGTCGGTCAGGAACGGCAGCGGCTTGTCCGCGCCGGCGTCGAGCGTGCGGAGCACCACTTTCTTGCCCGGGAAGGCGTCGAAGACGCCCTGGTAGGCGGCGGCCTGTTCCTCCACGGTCGGTTCGGTGTCCCGCTCCAGGAAGCAGAACTCGGTCCGGAACAGTCCCACGCCCTGGGCGTTCAGGCCGGCCGCGGCCACGGCGTCCTTGGCGCCGCCGACGTTGGCCAGGAGCGGCACGAGGTGGCCGTCCGCCGTCGTGCCGGTCCCGTCGAAGGCGGCAAGCAGCGACGCGGTGGCGGCCCAGTGGGCTGCGGCCGCGCGCTGGGACTCGTCCGGGTTCGCGGTGATGAGGCCGGCCGCACCGTCCACGTACACCTCGGTGCCGTCGGCGAGCTCGTCGACCCCGACGGCGGCGACCACGGCCGGCAGACCCAGCGAGCGGGCGATGATCGCGGTGTGGGACTGCGGGCCGCCACCGGCGGTGACCAGCGCCAGGACCTTTTCCGGATCCAAGGTGGCGGTATCGGCCGGGGCCAGGTCCTCGGCGATGAGGATGAACGGGGTGGGGGACACGGGAATGCCCGGCGCGGGGACTCCGCGCAGTTCCGCCACGATCCGGGAGCGGACATCCAGGACGTCCGTGGCGCGCTCGGCCATGTAGCCGCCCAGGTTGTGCAGCATCTCCGAGACCGAGGCGCCGGCTTCCCAGATTGCACGCTGCCCGGAGGTGCCGCGGCCGATCAGTTTGGCGGCTGATTTGAGCAGCATGGTGTCAGTGGCCATGAGGGCCGTGGCCTCGAGGACGGCCTTGCCGTCGCCCGAGACGGTCTCGGACCGGGCCTTCAGTTCGTCGTGGACGGATTTCGCCGCGGCCTTCAGCGCCGCCGTCGCGTCCTCCGCCGTGACGCCGGCGGGAAGCTGCTCTCCGGCAGGCGGTTCGCTGATCGGTTTGGGCATCTGCCGGACGGTACCGATGATGCGGCCGGGGCTAACGCCTACTCCTGGGAAGTTCTGCACTGAAGGTCCTCATTTTCTGTCGTAGGCCAGTGGCCACTAAGCCGGTAAACCAGGTGCCGCAGCGACCCTGCTGATCATCTGCGCCTGCGGCTGACGGCTGCGGCAGCGGGCGGGTCACGGCACCTGGAAAAATTGTATGTGATGCAGTTCATATAGCGTTGCTATAGGTGCTAGGGTAGCGGTTATGAGTATCGATGGCCAGCTACCACCCAAGGCCCGGCTGCTGCGTGCGGCCGCCGAGCTGCTGGCCAACTCCGGCGGATCCGCAGTCTCGACCCGCCAGATCACGCAGCTGGCCGGTGTCACGGCACCGACCCTCTACCACCACTTTGGTGACAAGGAAGGGCTGTTCGACGCCGTCGTCGCAGCAGGTTTCGACGAATATGTCGCGGGCGAACGTGACTTCGCGCCCTCTGGCCAACCTCTGGAGGACATCCGGAGGATGTGGGACAACCATGTCCAGTTCGGGCTGAACCAGCCGGAACTGTACCTCGTCATGTTCGGCAATATCCGCCCTGAGAGCCGCCCGGCCATCGTCGCCGATGCCGAGGCCCTCATGGAGGAAATGCTGAACAAGGCGGCTGTCTCCGGCCAGCTCAACGTCCCGCCCAAGGAGGCGGCCAGGTCCATCCTGGCGGCCAATGTGGGCATGACCCTCATGCTGATCGCGGAAAAGGTGCCGGAGCGGAACCTCGAGCTCTCCGCCATGACCCGCGACGCCATGATCTTTGCGGTTTCCACCGAGCAGGCCCGGGACAACGGTTCTGTGGACAGCGGAAAGTCCTCAGTGGTTGTGGCGGCCATCGCATTGAATGCAGCACTCCAGGCGTCCCACTCGGACCAGCTCTCCAGCTCGGAACTCAAGCTCTTCCTCGAATGGCTCCACCGGATCTCCAACAGCTCCACCAGCTAGCTCGGCGAAATTATCGGACCATCCTGCAATGCAGCGGGAACGACGGTTAGGAACTCACATGGCAACAGAGACAGTTGCGAAACCACGCACCAGCATGCGCGTACACGTCCAGAAATTCGGGACGTTCCTGTCCGGAATGATCATGCCCAACATCGGCGCCTTCATCGCCTGGGGCTTCATCACGGCGCTCTTCATCCCGGCCGGCTTCTTCCCCAATGCGGAGCTCGGCAAGCTTGTCGGGCCCATGATCACGTACATGCTCCCGCTGCTGATCGGCTACACCGGCGGCCGGATGGTCTACGGCGTGCGCGGCGGCGTGGTGGGCGCGGTGGCCACCATGGGCGTCATCGTCGGTACCGACATCCCCATGTTCATCGGCGCCATGATCCTTGGCCCGCTCACTGCCTGGATCATGATGAAGCTGGACAAGATCTGGGAAGGCCGCGTCAAGCCCGGCTTCGAAATGCTGATCGACAACTTCTCGGCAGGCATCGTTGCCGCTGCCATGGCGGTCGTGGGCATGCTGGTGGTCGGCCCGATCGTGAAGGCCTTCAGCAATGGCGCCAGCGCCGTGGTCGAATTCCTGGTCACCAACGGCCTGCTGCCCTTCACCAGCATCTTCATCGAGCCCGCAAAGGTCCTGTTCCTCAACAACGCCGTTAACCACGGCATCCTCACCCCGCTGGGCACGCAGCAGGCGCTCGAGCAGGGCAAGTCCATCCTGTTCCTGCTCGAAGCCAACCCCGGTCCGGGCTTCGGCATCCTGCTCGCCTTTTCATTCTTCGGCAAGGGTCTGGCCAAGGCGTCCGCGCCGGGCGCAGCCGTGATCCAGTTCGTCGGCGGTATCCATGAGATCTACTTCCCGTACGTCCTGATGAAGCCGATGACGATCTTCGCCGCAATCGGCGGCGGCATGACCGGCATCTTCACGCTCGTGGTCACCGGCGCCGGACTCCGGTCCCCGGCAGCCCCGGGCAGCATCATTGCGGTCTACGCCTCAACGGCACGCGACAGCTACGTCGGCGTGACGCTCTCCGTCCTCTTTGCCACCACGGTGTCCTTCCTGATCGCCTCGGTGGTCCTGAAAGCCAGCAAGGCGCCCGCCGAAGACGACCTCGATCAGGCCACCCACCGGATGGAGGCCCTGAAGGGCAAGAAGAGCTCGGTGTCCGCAGCCCTGATCGGTGAGGGCGTGGGTGCCAGCGGCGTCGCCGTCCTCGCCACCCCGATCAAGAACATCGTCTTTGCCTGCGACGCCGGCATGGGTTCCAGCGCGATGGGCGCCTCGGTGCTCCGCAACAAGATCAAGGCCGCCGGCTTCTCGGACGTCAAGGTCACCAACTCCGCGATCGCCAACCTCACCGACACGTACGACGTCGTCATCACCCACCAGGACCTGACCGAACGGGCCAAGCCCGCGACCGCCAGCGCCGTGCATGTCTCTGTGGACAACTTCATGAACAGCCCGCGGTACGACGAGATCGTGGAACTGGTCGAGGCCAGCAACACGGAAGCCGGCACCACGGAAACGACCCCTGCCGCGGCCGCCGCCGGCACCGCCCCCGCTGCCGCCGAGGCAGAAGCCGAGCAGGGTCCCGCCGGCATCCTGGTGGCCGAAAGCGTCGTCCTCAACGGCCACGCGACCACGCGGGACGCCGCGATCGACGAGGCCGGGCAGCTTCTGCTGGACCGCGGCGCCGTCGACTCCGGCTACGTGGACGCCATGCACGAACGCGAGGAATCCGTCTCCACGTACATGGGCAGCTTCCTGGCCATCCCGCACGGCACCAACGCCGCGAAGGACCACATCATGAAGTCGGCGGTCTCCGTTATCCGCTACCCGAACGGCATCGACTGGAACGGCAAGGAAGTGAAGTTCGTCGTCGGTGTGGCCGGCGTCAACAACGAACACCTGCACATCCTGTCCTCAATCGCCAAGGTCTTCACCAACAAGGCCCAGGTGGCCCAGCTCGAGGCGGCCACCACGGTTGACGAAGTGCTGGCCCTGTTCGGAAAGGTCAACTCCTAGTGAAGGCTGTTCATTTCGGAGCCGGAAACATCGGGCGCGGCTTCGTGGGCCTGCTGCTGCACGACGCAGGGTATGAGGTGGTGTTCGCCGACGTCGCGGACGCCCTCATCACCGAGCTGGCCGCCGCGGACAGCTACGAGGTCCACGAAGTCGGAGAGAACCCCGCTGTCCGTACGGTCAACAACTTTCGGGCGCTGAACTCCGGCACCCAGGAAGCCGACGTCGTCGCGGAAATCGCGACGGCGGACATCGTCACCACCGCCGTGGGGCCGCACATCCTGAAGTTCGTGGCGCCCGTGATCGCCAAGGGGATTGCCGCCCGTGCCGCCGGGCTGGCGCCGCTGCAGGTGATGGCGTGCGAGAACGCGATCAACGCCACGGACATCCTGAAGTCCGAGGTCATTGCCCAGTGGGATCCGGCCGCGGGCGCCCTGGACGCGGCCGCCGTGTTTGCCAACACGGCGGTGGACCGGATTGTGCCGAACCAGGAGGCCGGGCAGGGCCTGGACGTCACGGTGGAGACGTTCTATGAGTGGGTGATCGACCGTACACCGTTCGCCGGGAAGGAGCCGGTGGTCCCGGGCGCGACGTTCGTGGACGATCTCGCACCGTACATCGAGCGGAAGCTGTTCACCGTCAACACGGGGCACGCGGCGGCGGCCTACTTCGGATTCGAGGCCGGCCTGGGCAAGATTTCCGAGGCCATGGCCGACCAGGACGTCGCGGCCGATGTACGCGCCGTCCTGGACGAAACCAAGGAGCTGCTGGTGGCCAAGCACGGCTTCAACCGGGCCGAGCAGGAGGCGTACGTGGAAAAAATCCTGGGCCGCTTCTCGAACCCGCACCTGCCGGACACCGTCACCCGGGTGGGCCGTGCGCCGCTGCGCAAACTCAGCCGGCACGAGCGCTTCATCGGTCCCGCTGCCGAGCTGGCCGAACGCGGAATTGTCCCCGAGGCGCTGCTCGGGGCCATCGCCGCCGCCCTGCGTTTCAATGATCCGGCCGACGCCGAGGCCGTGGAGCTGGCGAAAATCCTCTCCGCGTCCACGCCGGACGAGGCCACGGAGAAGATCACTGGCCTGCCGGCGGACCACCCGCTTTTTGCCGCCGTCTCCTCCCTCATCGAGGAGGCCAAGGCGGTCGTCTGATCAACGCCCTAGCTGGGCCGGCGCCGGAACTCACCTGAGTTCCGGCGTCGGCGTGTTTAAGCCCCTCACACCCCCGTTGCCCTATCACTTTTGGCTGCTATCCGACGGTTTTAGCACCCGGGAGTGATAGGGCAACGAGAGTCCTTGACCATTAGGTTGCCTAACTGTTAGGCTACCTAACTATGAACGCCAGTGAACCGGCTGACCCCGGCCTCCTCGCTCTCGCCGAGGACTTCCGCGAGGCCCTCCGCCACAGCATCTACCTCGTCCGCCGCCTGGACGCCGACGGCGAACTCAGCGCCGCCCAGCTCAGCATGCTCAAGATGCTGTTGGACGCCGGGCCCGCCGCAGGCGGCGTGCGGGTAGGCGAAATCGCCCGGAACCTGGGCGTCAAGGTGCCCAGTGCCACCGAGCAGATCATCAAGCTCGAGCGCGCCGGCCTCGCCCGGCGCGAGCCGGACCCCGACGATTCCCGCGCCGTCCGGGTCACCCTCACGGACGCCGGCCTCGCCGCCGTCGCATCCGCCAACGAGCGCCGCAACACCGTCATGGCCGGCGTCCTCTCGTCCCTTTCGGGCGAAGACCGCGCCGCCCTCGCGGCCGCCCTCCCGGTCATCGGCAGGATCAACGCGACGCTCCTGGCCTGATCTTCACCCAACAATTCCAATCACTTAGGAGTGCCCCCATGCACGGCCAGCCCGCCGACACCCTGCCGGCAGCGGAAGTAACCCTCGAGGCCGAGAAGGCCTCACTGCTCAAACAGCCCAAGGCGGTGTGGGCCACGGCCCTCGCGGCGGTGTTCGCCTTCATGGGGATCGGGCTGGTGGACCCCATCCTGCCGGCGATCGCCAAGAACCTGGACGCCTCGCCGAGCCAGGTGTCGCTGCTCTTCACTAGCTATTTCCTGGTGACCGCCGTCGCCATGCTGATCACCGGCTACGTCTCCTCCCGGATCGGCGGGAAGCGGACGCTGCTGATCGGGCTGGCGGTCATCGTCGTGTTCGCCTCCCTGTCCGGCACGTCCGGCAGCGTGGCTGAGCTCATTGGCTTCCGCGCCGGCTGGGGGCTGGGCAACGCCCTGTTCGTGGCCACGGCGCTGGCCGTGATTGTCGGCGTCGCAAGCGGCGGCGCCGGCACCGCGATCATCCTTTACGAGGCCGCGCTCGGCCTGGGCATTTCCCTCGGCCCGCTCCTGGGCGCACTGCTGGGCGGCTGGCAGTGGCGCGCCCCGTTCTTCGGTACGGCCGTGCTGATGGCCTCCGCGTTCATCGCGCTCATTGCCCTGCTGCCCAAGACGCCGCTGCCCGAGCGGAAAGTCCGGCTCCGGGATCCGCTGCTGGCCCTGGGGCACAAGGGGCTGCGGACGACGGCGGCCAGCGGCCTGTTCTATAACTACGGCTTCTTCACCGTCCTCGCCTTCACGCCCTTCATCCTCGGCATGGACGCCTACGGGATCGGCGGGGTGTTCTTCGGCTGGGGTGTGGCCGTCGCGGTCTTCTCAGTGTTTGCCGCCCCCGTGCTGCAGAACCGCTTCGGAGCGGTCCGGGTCCTCACCGGCACGCTCGTCCTGCTGATGCTCGACCTTGTGGGACTGGGCCTGGCCGCCGGGCACTCGGTGCCGGCCGTCGTCGTCCTCGTGGTTATTTCCGGGGCGCTCCTGGGCATCAACAACACCATCTACACGGAGCTGGCCATGGGCGTCTCCGACTCGCCGCGGCCGGTGGCCTCGGCCGGCTACAACTTTGTGCGCTGGATGGGCGGCGCCCTGGCACCGTTTGCCGCCGCGCAGCTGGGCGAGCACTTCGGCCCGCAGGTGCCCTTCTTCGCCGGCGCGCTGGCCATGGTGGCCGCCATTGCCGTCGTCTTCGGCGGACGCCGCTACCTGGCGGCGCACGAGCCGCACGTGGTGTAGCAACGCCCGGTGTTGTGCAGAACCCGCTGAGGTGACAAAGAACGCCCATGCTTCCTCGGAAGCATGGGCGTTCTTTGTCGGAACGCTGAAGGCGCGGCGGGCCTCACAGAAGCGCCGGCTCAGGCCCTGGCGGACTCTTTCGCGGATTCCTTGGCGGCTTCCTTTGCGGATCCCTTGGGTACGAACAGGGTTTCGGCCTGCTCCAGGGACATGCCGTTGGTCTCCGGGACCTTGAACATGACGAAGAAGAACGACGCCGCCGCGAACAGCGCGTACATGGCGTACGTCAGCGGCAGGGAGGCCGCGGCCATGACCGGGAAGCTCAGGGTGATGGCGAAGTTGGCGATCCACTGCGCGGCCGCGGCCAGGCCGAGGGCCCGGGCGCGGATCCGGGACGGGAAGATCTCCCCCAGCAGCACCCATACCAGCGGGCCCCAGGAGGCGCCGAAGCTGATGACGAACACGTTGGCGGCGACCAGCGCCGCCGGGCCCCACGCCCCGGGCAGCGAGATTGCGTCGCCGGACCCGGTGGCCGAGCCGAAGGCCAGCGCCATGGTGCCCAGCGAGAGGGCCATGCCGATGGAGCCGGCCAGCATGATCGGACGACGCCCGATCCGGTCCACCAGGGCGATTGCCACGAGCGTGACCAGGATGTTGGTGACGGCGGTGGCCACGGAGATGGTGAGCGAATCCTTTTCCTGGAAGCCCACGGCCTTCCACAGCGTGGTGGAGTAGTAGAAGATCACGTTGATGCCGACGAACTGCTGCAGCACGGACAGGATGATGCCGATCCAGACCACCGGCTGCAGGCCCAGGGCCTTGCCGCGCAGGGATCCCTTCTGGCCGGCAAGCTTGTCCTCGTCGATGGCCTTCTTGATGTCGCGCAGGTGCCGGTCCGAGTCCTCGTCCGGGGCGATCGACTTGAAGACCCTGAGGGCCTCCTCGTCCTTGCCCTGGAACACCAGGAACCGCGGCGATTCGGGCAGGGTGAAGGCGATCCAGCCGTAGACGACCGCGGGGACGGCGGCGGCCATGAACATCCAGCGCCAGGCTTCCAAACCCAGCCACAGGGCCTGGTCCGCGCCGCCGGCCGACGTCGCGAACACGGCGTCTGAGAGCAGGGCGGCGAAGATGCCGGTGGTGATCGCCAGCTGCTGCAGCGAGGCCAGGCGGCCCCGGACGTGGCGGGGGGAAATTTCGGAAATGTAGGCCGGCGCGATCACCGAGGCCAGGCCGATGCCGAGCCCGCCCACCAGACGCCAGAAGATCAGGTCCCAGACGCCGAACGCGAACCCGGTGCCGATGGCGCTGACCAGGAACAGCAGCGCGCCCAGCTTCATGGCCGGGATCCGGCCGTAGCGGTCGGCGATCTTGCCGGCCAGGTAGGCCCCTGCCGCGCAGCCGAGGAGGGCCACGGCGACGGCGAAGCCGGTCACGGCCTCGCTGAGGGCGAACTCGTCCTTGATCGCGTCGACGGCGCCGTTGACGACGGAGGAGTCAAAGCCGAAGAGGAAGCCGCCGACGGCGCCCGCTACGGCCAGCCAAATGACCCTTTTTGGGATCTTGGCGGCGGTCTGGTCATGGGTGGTGGTCATACGGCTCCCTTGGCAGTTCGCGGTCCACGGCCTTCGCCGCAACTACCCAGTCTTACACCCGCCCCCGCGTGCCCCCTGTCACAACCACTGGAAAGTGAGACGAAACATACACTTTGCCGCTGCTGCGGCTGAGGACAGACGACGACGGCCGGCAGTCCACAAGACTGCCGGCCGTCGTCGTGTTCCAGACCTCGGGACCGCCTAGTGGGCGGCGGCCACGGCGCCCTCCCGGGCAACCGCCTTCGGGTCCGTGAGTTTCTTGTTCGGCAGGGCGAACGTGATCAGGAAGGCGATGCCGGTGAGCACGGCGGCCGTGAGCATGACCGCGTCGATCGACTGCGCGAAGCCCTCGACGATGGGACGGGTGAGCGTCGAGTTGGCCGTGTGCAGCCAGCTGGTGTCGTTGAGCGAGTCGTTGCTGGCGCCGTTCTTGAAGAAGTCGTAGAGCTGGGCGTTGGCCGGGTCGGCGGCCACGGCCGGATCCTTGAGCACCTTGAGGTAGTCAGCATTCTGCGCGGCGTCCTTCATGCCCGTGGCGATCTTGTCCGCCGCGAGGCTGAAAAGCATCGAGATGAACACTGCCGTGCCAACCGCGCCGCCCATGGAACGGAAGAACGCGGCGGAGGAAGTGCCCACGCCCATGTCCTTCGAGGGCACGGAGACCTGCATGGCCAGCGTCAGGGGCTGCATGCAGAAGCCCAGTCCCAGGCCGAAGAACACGGCGATGGCGCCGGGGACCCACAGCGGGGTGTCCACGCCGAGGGAGAGGCCCATGACGACGGCGGCCGCCGTCAGCGTTGCGGTGCCAAGGATCGGGAAGATCCGGTAGGTGCCCGAGGCCGAGATGGTCCGGCCCGCTGTGATGGAGCCGGTGAGGATGCCCACGGTGAAAGTGATCATCATGAGGCCGGCCTCGGTGGGGGTCAGGCCCTTGACCAGCTGCAGGTACATGGGCAGCATCGCGATGGCGCCGAACATGCCGATGCCGATGATGAAGTTCAGCAGCGAGGACAGGCCGAAGGTGATGTTCTGGAACAGCCGGAGCGGGATCAGCGCGTAGTCGGCGGCGTGCCGTTCGGCCAGCAGGAACGCGATGATGCCCACGACGCCGAGTGCGTAGCAGAGGTAGGAGTTCGCGGAGCTCCAGCCCCAGGTGCGGCCCTGTTCGGCCACGAGGAGGAGCGGCACAATGGCCAGCGTGATGGCCGCGGCGCCCCAGTAGTCGATCTTCTGCTTCACGTGCTTGGCGGGGAGGTGCAGGTACATGAAGACCACCGTGAGGGCCGCGAGACCGATCGGGATGTTGATCAGGAACACCCAGCGCCAGCCGTCGATCCCGAGGATGGTTTCGGTGCCCGCGAAGGCGCCGCCGATAACCGGGCCCAGGACGGAGGAGATGCCGAAGACCGACATGAAGTAGCCCTGGTACTTGGCCCGGTCCTTGAGCGGCACGATGTCGCCGATGATTGTCAGGGCGAGGGCCAGGAGGCCGCCGGCGCCCATGCCCTGGATGCCGCGGGCAATGGCGAGCTCGGTCATCGAGTGGACCGAGCCGGCGTAGAGCGAACCGGCGAGGAAGATCACGATGGCGATGAGATACAGCGGGCGGCGCCCGAAGATGTCACTGAGCTTGCCGTAGAGCGGCGTGCTCACCGTGGAGGTGATGAGGTAGGCGGTGGTGGCCCAGGCCTGCAGGGAGAGGCCGTCGAGGTCGTTGGCGATCGTGTAGATCGAGGTGGACACGATCGTCTGGTCCAGCGAAGACAGGAACATGCCGAGCATGAGTCCCACCATGACGGTGATGGTCTGACGGTGGGTCAGGACCTCTCCCGCGGCGCGCACGGAGGTGGTTTTGGACATGACTGCTCCAAGGTGAAGTGGGGGATTAAGCGGATAGTTGCTTTCAGTAACTATGTTACTGGCTGAATTGTTCCCGCCACTACCTCGGGGAGAAGAAAGTCCTTAGCGTTCGACCAGGATCCCGTCCGGATCGCACCAGATCATCACGCCGGGGCGGATGGCCACGCCGTCGATTTCCAGGGGCACGTCGATTGCCCCGGCGCCGTTCTTGGCGCTCTTGCGCGGGTTGCTGCCCAGTGCCTTGACCCCGAGCGGCAGCCCCGCGATGGCGAGCCGGTCCCGGATGGCACCGTTGATAACGACGCCGGCCCAGCCGTTCGCGACGGCGCTCGCCGCGATCATGTCCCCCATCAGTGCCGTGCGGAGGGAACCGGCGCCGTCGACCACCAGGACGGAGCCGTGGCCGGGAGCGGCCAGCACGGACTTGACCAGCGCGTTGTCCTCAAAGCAGCGGATAGTCCGGACCGGCCCGCTGAAATGCGTGTGCCCGCCCAGGGACTGGAACTGCACCGACACGGATTCCAGCTCCCCGCCGCGCTCGTCGTAAAGGTCTGCAGTATTCAGGGCGGAAGCGTTCACAGTGACTCCTTGAGTGTTAACGGCGGGGCTCATCCCCGAGACTGGCACATTCCGAACGGATCCGCCGAGTCCCGGGGACCAGAACTACCTCTTGCTACAAGGAGTCCACGTCTTTCCGCCGGGGGCATAACAGCGGGGACCGTTGTATCCCGGATATGGATTGGGTGCCGGAGCGGGCGGCACATAAACGGGCGGGACATAAGCCGGCGGGACGTACGGGACAGGTGCCGGGGGCACGTAGGGCGCCGGTGCGGGGGGCAGGTTACGGATCCGCTCGGCCTCGGCTGCTGCAGCGGCTTCGGCGGCCTGGCGGGCAGACACTGCTGCCGCCGCGGCTGAGGCTGCGTCCGCGAGTTGCTTCTTTTTCGCGCCAATGGCAGTCTGCCTGGCGGCCCCGACCGTAGCCGCTGAATCCAACCTGCTCGTCATCGCCGCCAGCTGCGCCGGCTTGTATGCGGCCCATTGGATTCCGTCTTTGGCCTTTGCCGCTACCTTGAGCGCAGCGACAGTTGCGAGGGCTGCGACCAGCCCGGCATGGCCCCGGTCCAGGTCGGACACGGAATCGGAAAGGGGATCGGCGGCCAGAGCTTCAACAGCTTGCGCCGCAATTGCAACCTGTTGGGACGGCAGGCATGCGACGTTTGAGGAGTTCAGGCCTACCCCCCGAGTGCGGGCCTCATCAAAGGCCTCAACCACCGGCGGATAGAACTTCTTATTGGGCTCGATCAAGACGGGTACGCCGAGTCCGAGCCGGGCGATCTCAGCGTTGACCAGCTTTCCGCCTGAGTCGAAGACCGCAGCTAGGGTGCGTCCGTATTTGTCCAAGGGCTCGAGGTCCAGTTCTAACGTGACTTTGGCACCAACGGGCAGAAGTTCTTCGAGGCCTTTGGTCGCTTCGGGGCCCATACATTCCACAGGCGTGTTGGGGTCTTTGGTCTCCGGAGTGTCGACATTCAACAGACGAATAGTCTTTTCTTCACCGTTCATTGAAGCCTTGAATGTGTCGCCGTCGATAATTCGTACGACAGTTGCCTGATCTCGTCCCGACTCGGAACCCGGGCGCTCGGATGCTTTTGTCTCGGCGGCCGCGCCGGAGTTGCAGCCGCTGAGGGCAAGCAGTGCTGCCATAGCAATCCCTATGGCCTTGGTTCGGGCAGCAGAGCCCGACATTTGTGACAACAAGATGTATTCCCCCACGGAATGAGTGATGATGATTTTCTCCATAGCTGGAGGTTCAACGATGACCTTACTGCGCCGGCCCGCCAATGAGCGCCAGTGTCGTCCCAGATCTGCCGAGTCCCGGTAGTCTGGCTGCGCACTGATACATATGCCTGATCATCAGTTCCAGGGGGAGCCATGAGCATGTCCGATACCACCGCGCCGGCGCTCGCCGAACCCGAACGCCGCGTCCGGCCTGTCTGGACGGCAGGGGTGGTGCTGGTCAACGTCGGCATCAACGCGGCATTCTTCGGCCCGCTCCAGGTGCTCCTCGGCCAACAGGCGGCAGCCTTCAGCGAACCGGACAAGGAAGCCATCCTCGCCCTCGTGACGGGTGCGGGTGCGGCCGTGTCCCTGGTGGCCAACCCCCTCTTCGGCGCCTTCAGCGACCGGACCACCGCGCGCCGGGGGCGGCGGGTGCCGTGGGTGCTCTTCGGTGCCGTCCTGGGTGCCGCGGCCCTGATCGCGCTGGCCGGCGCCCCGGGCGTTGCCGCAATGACGCTGCTCTGGTGCCTCGTCCAGGCCGGCTGCAACGGCGCCTATGCGGCCATCACGGCGGCCATCCCGGACCGCGTGCCGGTACCCCAGCGCGGCACCGTCGGCGGCCTTGCCGCCATGGGCCAGACAGCGGGAATCCTGGCAGGGGCGGTGATCGCCGCCGCCGTCGCCGGAAACTTCGCCGCGGGGTATGTTGTCTGCGCGGTGGCGCTGCTCGCCGGCGTCGTGCTCTATTACTTCAAGAACGACGACGTTCCGCTGCCTGCGCAGGCCCGTCCGCCGTTCAGTCTGGGCGGCTTTGTGCGGGGTTTTTGGATTTCCCCGGCCCGCCATCCGGATTTTGCCTGGGCCTGGCTGACACGGCTCCTGGTGAACATCGGCAACCATATGATCACCCTCTACCTGCTGTTTTTCCTCAACGACGCCGTCCGCGTCCGCGAAACCCAGGGTATCGAGCCCGAGTTTGGCGTCCTGATCCTCACGGGCCTGTATGCGGTCATGGTGATCATCACCAGCGTGGTCGGCGGCCGGCTGAGCGACCGCCTGGGCCGCCGGAAGCCGCTGGTCATCATCTCTTCCGCCGTGATCGCCGCAGCCTCCCTCATTCTTGCGTTCGCGCCCACCTGGCCGGGTGCGCTGGTCGGCGCGTCCGTGCTCGGCATCGGCTTCGGCTGCTATCTGGCGGTGGATTTTGCCCTCATTACCCAGGTGCTGCCCACGGCCCTGAACCGGGGCAGGGATCTTGGCGTCATCAACATTGCCAACTCGCTGCCGCAAGTGCTCGCCCCGCTGATCGCGTACCCCTTTGTTGCCTTCTGGGGCGGCTATGTGGCGCTGTACTTGGCGGCCGCCGTGATTGGGCTCCTGGGGGCCGTGTTCGTGGTGAAGATCAAGGGCGTGGACTGAGCCGCCCGCGTTCCGTGCAGGGGGCCTCGGAGCCCCGGTCTCCTCGCCGGGCGCCCGGATTCGTGGCGTATAGTGGACGGCAATTGCCGCGGCAGCGCGGTGGGCGGATCGCGCCCGGCTGCCGAGAAAAACGACCCCCGGAACGCTGCTGATGCCTGATTTTCACTCAGATCTTCCACCGATGGCCCCTCCACCCACTCTGCCCCGGCAGCGGCTCCGTTACGTGCGGATCCTAGATGTCGCCGCGGGGTTTGCCCGCAAGGGCCTGGACTCCGTGGTCCTGTCCGAGGTGGCGGCCAAGGCGGACGTGCCACTGGGGACGCTGTACCGCTACTTCCCGTCGGCCACCCAGCTGGTCCTGGCGCTGTACCGCAAGCAACTGGGCGAACTGCTCGCGGGGAGCTCGCCGGCGGCCGGCAAGGTCGCGGCCCAGGCCCTCGCGGGAGTGGTGATGGAGATCTTCCACATGCGCCTGATGCAGCCCGCCGTGGAGCAGTCCCTCAACCGGGCGGTCTACGTCAAGGACAACGACACAACGCGGCTGCTGCGCGAGATCGATGCGACGGCCGAGAAGGCAGTCACGGCGGCGTGCGGCGACCCGGCCGTGGCCCGGGTCCTGCTGCTGACGGTTACGGGCCTGGTCCAGGCCGTCCGCTGCCGCCGGCTGTCCCTCTTCGAAGCGGAGGAGGACCTGAAGAAGGCCTGTTCCCTCCTGCAGCGGACCCCGCAGGCCGCGTAACTGGTCTAGACCAGCGGCCCGGAATATGCCCTCCCGCGCGTGATCCGGGTCACATATTCTGGAGAAGAAACGTTTCACCACGGGTGGGTAACGCTCCCCGCGGGCGTAACGGGCGCGATGCCCTGTTTACCATTGCTGGACCGGAGCCGGCTGATGCCGGCAAATCGGGGAAACACCGGCGACCGCCACCTCTGGTCGCCGCCGCCCCTGCCAGACCAACTTGAGCATCCTTGCTTGAGCTTCCATGAGCCGTGCGCCCACGGTGAGCCCCAGGAGACAACGACGTGTCCACTGAAACGATCATTCCCGCCGATTCCACCTCCCCGGCTGAGCCAGTAGCCGTGCTCAGCGACGAGGAAATCTTCGCATCCCACGAGGGCGGCAAGCTGTCGATTTCCAGCACCGTCCCGCTTGCCAGCAAGCGCGACCTCTCCATCGCCTACACGCCCGGTGTCGCCCAGGTCAGCCGCGCCATCCACGCCAACCCGGAGCTCGCCAAGACGCTCACGTGGGCCCAGCGCCTCGTGGTGGTGGTCAGCGACGGCACGGCCGTGCTGGGGCTGGGCAACATTGGCGCCAGCGCCTCGCTGCCCGTGATGGAGGGCAAGTCCGCGCTGTTCAAGGCCTTCGGCGAACTCGACTCCATCCCGCTGGTCCTCAACACCACCGACGTCGACGAAATCATCGAGACACTTGTCCGGCTGCGCCCCAGTTTCGGCGCCGTCAACCTCGAGGACATCGCCGCGCCCCGCTGCTTCGAACTAGAGGAGAAACTCATCGAGGCGCTGGACTGCCCGGTCATGCACGATGACCAGCACGGCACCGCCGTCGTCGTCCTCGCCGCCCTGACCAACGCCGCCAAGGTGACCGGCCGGACCCTCGACAGCCTGCGTGTGGTGGTCTCCGGCGCCGGGGCCGCCGGGATCGCGGTCGCCGAAATCCTGCTGACGGCCGGAATCGGCGACGTCGTCCTCCTGGACTCCCGCGGCACCATCAACAAGGACCGCGCGGACATCGCCGCCGATCCGGCCAGCAAGAAGGCCCAGCTCGCCGCCCGCAGCAACCCGCGTGGCGTGACAGGCGGCCCGGGGGAGGCGCTGCTCGGCGCCGACGTGTTCGTCGGGGTCTCCTCTTCGAAGCTGGACGAGGAGCACCTCAAGCTGATGAACCACAGCTCGATCGTGTTCGCCCTGTCGAACCCGGACCCGGAAGTCCTGCCGGAGGTCGCGAGCAAGTACGCGGCCGTCGTCGCCACCGGACGCAGCGACTTCCCGAACCAGATCAACAATGTCCTGGCCTTCCCCGGCATCTTCCGCGGCGCCCTCGACGCCGGCGCCCGCCGGATCACGCCGGCCATGAAGCTCGCCGCGGCCCGGGCCGTCGCGGAACTGGCCGAGGACGACCTTTCCGCGGACTACATCGTGCCCAGCCCGCTGGATCCGCGCGTGGCCCCGGCCGTCTCCGCCGCAGTCGCCGCGGCGGTGGCCGCCGAGTAGCCGGACCGCGTCAGAAAACATCCGACACCGGACGACGACGGCGGCGCTTCCCTGAGGGGGAGCGCCGCCGCTGTCGTTCCTGGAGCCGTCCGGAAGTTAGGCGCCGGCATACCGGGCCCGGGGCCGTCAACGGCAGCCCCGGGCCCGGCCATAGACTGGGGCCATGAACCCCGAGATTGTCGTGACAGTGCTCTGCGGCCTCGCCATCGTGGTGGGCGTTGCCGGGACGATCATTCCCGTTCTGCCCGGCAGCATCCTGATCGGGGCGAGCCTGCTTGCCTGGGCATTGTGGGGCGGCGCCGGGACCACCGGTTGGGTGGTCTTCGGGATCGGGATGCTTTTCGTTCTGGCCGGCCTGGCCGCGAGCACCGTCCTTACCGGCCGGAAGCTCAAGCAGCACAGCATCCCGAGCCGTTCCGTGGTGGTGGGCCTCGTGCTGGGCGTGGCCGGCATGTTCGTCATCCCCGTGGTGGGGCTCTTTGTGGGCTTCGCCGCTGGGCTCCTGCTCAGCGAGCTGCAGCGCACCCGCGTGTTCGGCACCGCAGTGGCCTCGAGCTGGGCCGCGCTGAAGGCCACGGGCCTGGGCATGATCGTGGAATTCGGCCTCGCGTGCCTCGCCGCGAGCACCTGGGTGATCGGCCTCTGGGTGGCCTCGGCGGCCTAGCAGCGGCCTGCCGGAGCCTACTACCATGGGGGAATGAGCGCCGGACTTGGCGAATCCGCCCCCCAAATTCCTGACGGCCGCATTCCCGCTGGCCAGCTTGCTGACGGCGAAAATCCCGACGGCCAGCGCAGGCCGTACACGGACACCCGCGACCTGACGCCCTTCCGCAAGGTAGTGGTCCGGACACCCGTCCGCGGCCTGGCCGGCACCGTGGGCGGCGCGGTGGCCGGACTCATGGCGGGCCGGGCACCCGGGACGCTGGCCGCCGAAGGCGGGGTGCCCCGGCTGGGCAGGGTAGGGGGCCGGACCTCCGCCAAGAGGATGAAAGCCGTGCACTCCGCCGTCTTCGGCAGCACCGATCCTGACCGCCTGATAACCCTGGCCCGCTCCTACCCCGGCTGGGCGGGGGTGTGCTACCTCATGGCCGGGCTGCTGGCGTACGCCCACGGCGGGCACCTGCGCGCGTCCGAACTCCTGCAGCACGGCCTGAGACTGCGGAACGACGAGGACGCCAACCGCTACGCCGGCGAATACCTGGCCGGCGTGGTCACCAGGGTGGAGGTGGCCGAGCGGATTGAGGTTCCGGTGCTCTTCTCCGAGGAGGCCGTGTTCCTGGCGCTGTCCCATTCCCTGCGCGAGACCGGCCAGACGGAGGCGGCGCTGGCGGCGCTGGCCGGCCTGCCGCCGTCGTTGCCGCTCGCCCTGGCGCGCTGTTCGCTGGAGGCCGAGCTGGGACGCGACGTCGACGTGGTGGCAGAGACCGAGGGCCTGCTGAACGCGGACGATCTGTCCGCGGCGCTGCTGCTGGTGCGTGCCCGGTCGCTGCGCAGGCTCGGCGCCTACACCGCTTCCCGTTCGGCCCTGCAGGAAGTCCTGCGGCGCAGGAAGACTGACTTCACCCTCCGCAGCGACGCGCTGACGGACACCGCCCTGCTCCTCCTCGAGGCGGGCCGCAAGACCCTCGGCGGCCGGGACTGGCAGCGCCACAAACCGGCACAGCTGGAGGCCGTGAAAGCCATCCGCAAAGACGCCGAAATGCACGAACTCTGGGACCGCGAGTACGGGCGCGCTGACGACGACTGACGGGCTTCCACGCCCGATCGCGGCCAAATCCACGTATCCACTACTCTTGCGGGCCCCTGGGGCGGGGAGTACAAACGAGGCATGAGAGATGCGGTGGAGCGCTGGATGCAGCACTACATCACAGCGTGGACGACGAACGATCCGGAGGACATCCAAGCGCTGTTTACCGAGGACGCCATTTATGCGACCAGCCCCCAGGAAGCCGAACCGTGGCAGGGCCGGGACGATATCGTGGAGCACTGGCTTGCCGGGCGTGATGAGCCGGATGACTGGATGTTTGAATGGAAGCTGCTGGGGGTCGACGGCGGCCGGGCGTTTGTGCAGGGCCTGACGACGTACCGCGGCAACAGCCGGAGCTATGACAACTTGTGGGTCATCCAACTGACCGCGGACGGCCGCGCGTCGTCCTTCACCGAGTGGTACATGCAGCGCAAGTAGCCCCAGGGCGGATTCGCGTCCTCACTCGTGCGTCATGGCTGCGCTGAGGGCGGGCACGATCTGCTCGGCGAGCAGCAAGGCGCCCAGGGCCAGCATGATGATCCCGCTGGCCAGCGTCACTTGGCGCGCTGCGCCCGGCCTGGCCTGCAGCAGTTTCCGCGCCAGGAGTGCCACACAGCTGTAGATGACGCCCACGAGCAGGATGAAGGTCAGCCCGAGCAGACCCGACTGGACCGGGACCGGCCACGCGGCGTCAGGGCTGACGAACTGCGGCACCAGGGCCACGAAGAACAGCAGGCCCTTGGGGTTGATCCCGCTGATGCCCATGCCCTGGAGGAAGACCCGGAACTGGCTCGCGGGTGTGGCGGCACCGGGAGCAGCGGTGCCGGTGCTGAAGCTGGCCCCGCGCCAGGACCGCAGGGTGCTGAAGCCCAGCCACAGCAGGTAGAGGGCGCCCGCCGCGGTCAGCCAGCCCAGCACGCCGGGCATCCCGGCGAGCAGTGCCGCCAGGCCCAGCACCAGCAACGCCGTGTGGAGGGCGTAGCCCCCGCAGAGACCGGCGACGGCGGGCGCGAAGCTGCGCTGCCGGAGCCCGGCCGCGATCGAATAGGCCCAGTCGACGCCGGGGGTGCATGCCAGGGCGACGGCGACAACCAGGAAGGCGAGGAAAAGCTGGGGGTTCATGGCGGGCTCCAGGAATGCGGCACCCCGTGGCGGGTACAAGAAAAACTCTAGGCAAATTCGGCCGGGAAGTGCTCGCTTATTTACTGAAGAATCACCGCTATTGGGTAAGATAATTGCGTGATTGACGCCATTGACAGAAGTATTTTGCGTTACCTCAAATCGGACGGCCGGATGACTGCCACGGCCTTGGCGGCCAAGGTGGGGTTGACCGTGGCTCCGTGCCATCGCCGGCTGCGGGATCTGGAGGCCGCCGGGATCATCCGGGGCTACCGGGCGGATATTGATCCGGCCGCGGTGGGGCTCGGTTTCGAGGCGATCGTGTTCGTGACCCTGCGCCAGGTGGACCGTTCCACCATGGAGATCTTCGAGAGCCGGGTGGCCGGCAATCCCAACATCGTCGAGGCCCAGCGGCTCTTCGGGTCGCCGGACTACCTGCTCAAGGTCATTGCGGAGGACCTGCCCTCCTACCAGCGTTTCTACGACAGTGAACTGACCTCGCTGCCCGGCGTCGAGCGACTGACGTCAACGCTGGTCATGAAGAACCTGAAGGCCAACGCCGGGCCGCCGGTCTAGACGCGTCCGCCTGCTCAGGCGCCGAGCAGTCCCGTGGTCCGGTAGGGAATGACCTCGCGCAGGAACATGCTCGTTGAGGTCCGGACGATTCCGGGACACAGCCGGATTTCCTCTGACACGCGGTAGAGATCGTCCGGGCTCTTGGCCACCACCCGGATCAGGAGATCGGTGTCGCCGGCCGGGGCGTGGCATTCGAGCACCTCAGGGATGTTGCGCAGGGCGGCGATTGCCTCGTTGAGGTGGCTCTGGTCCAGTTCCGCGCTGACCGCGGCCGCCACGCCGCGGCCCAGGGCGGACGGCAGCACCCTGCTGCTGTTCGGCCGGAGCGCGCCCGACGCCGACATCCGTTCCAGGCGGGACTGGACGGTGCCGCGCGCCAGGCCCAGCTTCTGCGCCAGCACCATGACCGGCACGCGGGGATCTTCGTCCAGCGCGGCGAGGATCCGCCGGTCCGTCGCGTCGAGCTCCTGCAAAATGACCACTTCCTGTTCGCGGTCCGGGCTGTGGTTGATCAGATTGACTACTCTGGGGCCGGTCCGTTGCACCAACTGTAGGGCTTCTGCTCAAATGGTGACAACAAGGGGACGAGGCCACCGCCACGATCCCGAAGGCTACGGACATCCCGGCACACCACCCGGACCCCGGACGAGGCTCCCGCAAGGAACCAGCCGCTGACTGACTCTTGTTCACGCATCGTCATTCCGCACAACGCACTCGCGGCAAGAGCCCCTGAGCCACCGACGCCGGATTTCCCGAAGTCATCGGTAGCTGAGGGGCTCTTGTGCTGCTCCGCATAGGCTTATCCCATGACCTCAGCTGGCCGCTTCGCCCCCAGTCCCTCCGGCGAACTGCATGTGGGCAACCTCCGGACGGCCATCCTGGCGTGGCTGTTCGCCCGGTCCGGGGGGCGGCGGTTCCTGCTGCGGGTGGAGGACCTGGACCGTGCCCGGGCCGGCGCCGAGGCCGAGCAACTCCGCGACCTGGCGGCGATCGGCGTGAACTGGGACGGCGGCGTCGTGCGCCAGACGGAGCGTGAGCACCTGTATGACGGGGCGATCGCGGAGCTGACGGCGGCCGGCATGACCTACGAGTGCTTCTGTACCCGCCGCGAAATCCAGGAGGCCCCCTCGGCACCGCACGCTCCGCTGGGCGCCTACCCGGGAACGTGCCGGAACCTCAGCGGCGCCGAGCGCGAGGCCAAGCGGGCCGCCCGGCCGCCGGCTGTCCGGCTCCGCTCCACCGTGGCCGAGGTGACGGTGCGGGACGTGCTCCACGGCAGTTACACCGGGGTGGTCGACGACTTCGTGCTCCGGCGCAACGACGGCGTGACCGCCTACAACCTGGCCGTGGTGGTGGACGACGCCGCGCAGGGCATCGACCAGGTGGTCCGCGGCGATGACCTGCTGCCGTCCACGCCGCGGCAGGCATATTTGGCGTCGCTGCTCAATATGCCTGTTCCGGAATATGCGCATGTGCCGCTGGTACTGAACGCCGACGGCGCCCGGCTGGCCAAGCGTGACGGCGCCGTCACGCTGGCCGACCTGGCGTTGGCCGGGGTGGGCGCGGACCAGGTCCGGGACACTTTGCTGGACTCCCTTGGCCTCCCGCCGGGCCGCCTCGACGATGTCCTCGCCGCCTTCGACCCGACGGCCCTGCCCCGCGAGCCCTGGGTGTGGCCCGGGGTACCGGGAGCGCACAAGGGGGCGCATCCGGGAACCGGCCTCCGGGCAGGGAGGGACAGCCGCGGCGCGTAGGCTGGATTCATGACCGAGCCCGCACACCCCCAGCCCCGCTTCACCGTCGAGACAGCCAAGGTCCTGGCCGAGGTGGCCCACAACCGCCAGAAGGACAAGCTCAAGCGGCCATACCGGGAACATGTGCTCGCCGTCGGGGACGCCCTGGCGGACTTCGACGACGACATCCGGATCGCCGGGTACCTCCACGACATCGCGGAGGACACCCCGATGACGCGGCAGGCACTGCTGGACATGGGGGTCTCCGAGCGTGCCGCGGACATCATCGAGCGGGTCACTAAGCGCCTGCATGAGAATCCGGACGACTACCAGGCCGGCATCCGGTACATCGCCGAGGACCACGACGCCACGCTTGTGAAGATTGCCGACAACGCGCACAATTCGCTGCCCGAACGGGTCAAAGCGCTGGCCGAGAAGTGGCCGGACAAGCCCCCGGTCACCCGCTACGACGATGCCCGCCCGGTGCTCTACGCCGCCGTTCCCGTCGAGGAAACCCGGAAAATCCTGGCCCGGATCAATCCCTGGCTGTTGAACGAACTCGACGACATGCTCGACGAGGCGGACGACACGGACTACGAGTTCCTCTCCTATGACGCCCCGGCTGCAGCAGACGCGGCAGCAGCAGACGCCCCGGCAACGGCCGCTGCAGCAGACGCGGAAGCTGCGCCGGGCGATGCTCCGGCCGGCGACACCGGGTCCGCACGGGACTGAGCATGCGCGCCTACGTCCTCACACGCTACGGCGGCCCGGACGCGATGGAACTCCGGGATGTTCCGGTTCCCCAGCCCGGCCCGGGTGACGTCCGGATCAAGGTCGCTGCGGCCGGGCTGAACCCGGTGGACTTCAAGTTCCGCCGGGGCGCGCTCCGGCCCATCAGCCATGTCCGCCTGCCGATCGTGGCCGGCTGCGAACTCGCCGGGACGGTGGATGCAATCGGACCCGGGCCCAACCGCTTTTCCATCGGCGACCGCGTCTACGCCCGGGTGGACAAGGCCAGGCTTGGAGCCTTCGCCGAGCTGGTGTGCGTGCAGCAGGAATTGGTGGCCGCCATGCCGGCGTCGCTCGGATTCGCCGAGGCCGCAGGACTGCCGCTGGCCGGGCTCACGGCGTTGCAGGCCCTCCGCGATGAACTTGCCGTGGGCCGCGGCACCCGGCTCTTCATTTCCGGCGGCGCCGGCGGGGTGGGAACACTCGCCATCCAGCTCGCCAAGTATCTCGGCGCCCAGGTCACCACCACGGCATCGGCCCGCGGCGAGGCGCTGGTGCGCCGGCTGGGGGCGGACGCCGTCATCGACTACAACCGGGAGGACTTCTCCGCGGTACTGCATGATTTCGATGCGGTCCTGGACCTGGTCGGCGGCGTGACCCTCAGGGATTCCTTCCGCATTCTTAAGTCCGGCGGCAGGGTGGTATCCATCGCCGGCGTTCCCGAGCCGCTCACCGCGACGAAAGACCTGGGCTCGCCGCCGATGATCACGGCCGCTTTCTGGCTGATGAGCATGGGCATCCGCCGCCGCGCCCGGAAGGCGAAGGCCAGCTACCGTTACCTGTTCATGCACCCCAGCGGGGATGATTTGCGCACCCTGGCGGCCCTCGTCGACGCCGGCCACGTGCAGCCGGTCATGGACCGCACCTACCCGTTCGCGGACATTGGGGGAGCCTTCGCCGCGCTCGAACAGGGCCACGCCAAGGGCAAGATCGTCGTCACCCTCTAGCGGCTCCCGGCTGCCGGGCCCGCCACAGCAGGCCGATGTACACCAGGTCAAAGACGCTGCAGAGCGCCCCCACGCCCAGGATCAGGGGCGAGTTGCCGTACCAGCCCAGCGCGATCGTGGGCGCGAGGGTGCCGACCCACTTGGCCACGGCGATCAGCAGGGTCTGGCCGCGGGTGCCGCCCCGGGCGGCGAACATGGCGATGAACAACCCGGACATCAGCAGGTTCTGCAGGAACGCCGCGTAGCGGGCCGCGTCGTCCCAGCCAAACTGGACGACGAACAGCAGCTGGACCGCGAAGGACGTGACGCCCAGCAGGAGCGCCCAGCCGATGAACAGCCGCCGCGTCACCCAGCCCGGCAGCTCGGAGCGGCCGAACTTCAGGAAGGTGTACACAATCACGACGTCGGCCAGTCCCCACGCGATATTGAAGACCCCCTGGGCGGTGATTCCCGTCGCGATGGAGCGCGTGGCGTAGATGGCCTCCCAGGCGAAATTCAGGGCCAGCGCGGCGGCCGGGATCGCGTAGCTCCGGTCCCTGAAGCCGATCCGGATGGCATCGACGTAGACCACGGTCCAGGCCAGGCCGCTCACAATTGTGAGAAACAGGATCACGCTGCCTCCACTAGGCAATGACTGCTCGGCCATGACTGCAACGCGGGGTCACTTGGCGCCCATGCAGAGCCCCAACATGGGCCGCAACTGACCCCGCGTTGCTTCCCTTACACCCGGCCTAGGTCGTCGATGTCCTCCAGGAACTGCTGGTGCACTTCGGCGCTGACCGTGGTCCGGGTGTCGGCGATCGCGTCGAGGTAGTCCTGGGTGGCCGGACCCTTCCGGACGGCTTCGCGGACTGAGGCGCTGCCGCCGGACGCCGCGCCGCCGTCGTCGTACACCGCCTTTTCCAGCGCCCGCTGGGAGGCGCTGCGGGCCGCGTACTCAATGTCCGCGGGGGAGAACCCCTCGGTGCGGTCCACCAGCAGCTCGACGTCGACGTCGTCCACCACGGTGGCAGGGATGAAGCGCTGCCACATGGCCTCGCGGGCCTGGCGGTCCGGCAGGCCGATCGGGATGACGTAGTCGAAGCGGCCGTGCCGCAGGAATGCGGAGTCCAGGGCGCGGATGAAGTTGGTGGCGCAGACCAGCAGCCGGCCGGGCTGTTCGCGGAAGGCCGGGATGATCTTGAGCAGTTCGTTGGTGACGCCCTGCAGGGGCGACGGCGGTTCGCCGGAGCGCTGGGAGGCGATCTCCTCCACCTCATCGATGAACACGACCGCGTGCTCGAGTTCGGCGATCTCCAGGAAGGTCTCGCGCAGCGCCCCGGCCAGCCCCTTGGGGTCTGAGGCCAGCCGGGAGGGGAAGACCTCCACGAACGGCCACTCCAGCCTGGAGGCGATGGCCTTGGCGAAGGTCGTCTTGCCCGTACCGGGCGGGCCGAAGAGGACCACCGCCCGGGGCGGCACCACCCCGTATTCGTCGGCGAGGTCGGCCTCGGCGAGGGGAAGGACCAGCCGGCGTTCCAGCAGTTCCTTCTCGTTGCGCATGCCCGCCACGTTTTCCCAGAGGTCGCGGGCCAGGATCCGGCCGCCGAGCTGGCTGAGCGGCTCGAGTTCCTGGCGCTGGACCGGGATTTTCCGCTCGAAGTAGCGCAGGTTCTTCTTCAGGGCGAAGCCGCGGCTCAGGAAGGCCTCCACCCGGGTTTCGGATTCGGGCATCAGGGCCGAGAGCTTGTTGAGCCCGTGCGGGGCCATCCGGTTCTCGACTGAGGCCAGCAGCGAGGTGCCGATGCCGCGGCCCCGGTAATCGGGCAGGGTGGCCAGGAAAACGATCCAGCCCTGGTCGTGGGCGGCGCGTCCGACGGCGGCGCCCACCACCTGCTCGCCCTGCACCGCGACGACGGCGTGGTCCTTTTCGCAGGAGGCGAGCACCTCGGAGAGGGCGTAGACCGGCTCGACGTTGGTGGCCTTGAGGGATTCCCAGAGGTGCAGGATCCCGTCAAGATCGGCCGAATGGAAATCCCTGATCCGCCAATTGGTCATGAGCTGTCTCCCGGGTGGTTCGTCGCTGAGCCATGTTGAGTCTGTCCGCTGAGCATATGCGAACCACGTGCAGGAGAGGTTGCGGGGACGTTGCGTTACGCGGACCCGGACTGCCGGGATGTTACTCCGAATCCCCGCCGGTCCCACGCACGGGTCGGGTGGCCACGAGCGGATACGGGCCGGTGAACCCGTCGCGGACGGCGGCGATCTCCAGGATGCGGTGCCGGCAGAGGCGCCAGCCGAGCATCAGCAGCGGGATGATGACCGCGAGGGAGGCGATGGTCCACGTTCCGACTGGCGAGTCGAAGGCCATGAGGACCAGCACCGCCAGGAGGAAGGCCAGGGTGATCCAGCCCGTGACGGGTGCGCCCGGCATACGGAACGCGGGCCGGAGCAGTTCTCCGCGGGCTGCGAGCCGGGCGAGCTGCATCTGGCACAGGACGATCATGGCCCAGGTGCTGATGATGCCGAGCGATGCGACGTTCAGGACGATCTCGAAGGCCTCGGCCGGGACCACGGCGTTCAGGATCACGCCCAGGACAGCCACTGCGGCAGTGAGGGCGATGCCGCCGTAGGGGACACCGGACTTATTCATCCGGCCGGCGAATTTCGGCGCGGAACCGGAAATGGACATCGAGCGCATGATCCGGCCGGTGGAGTAAAGGCCTGCGTTGAGCGAGGACAGCGCCGCGGTAAGGACCACGAGGTTCATGATGGCGTCCACGCCGTCGACCCCGATGGAGCCGAAGAATGTCACGAAGGGGCTTTCGCCGGCCTTGTAGGAGCTGTAGGGCAGCAGCAGGGAGAGCAGCACGAGCGAGCCGACGTAAAACACAGCGATGCGCACGATCACCGTGTTGATGGCCCGCGGCATGATCTTTTCGGGGTTTTCGGTCTCGCCGGCGGCGGTGCCGATCAGTTCGATCGAGGCGTAGGCGAACACGACGCCCTGCATCACCACGATGGCCGGCAGCAGGCCATTGGGGAACATGCCGCCGTTGTCCGCGATGAGGCTGAAGCCGACCTCCTGCCCGGCCACGGGCGTGCCGAAGATGACGAAGTAGATGCCGACGAGCAGGAAGGACACGAGCGCCACGACCTTGATGAGCGCGAACCAGAATTCCAGCTCGCCGAACACCTTGACGCTGATCAGGTTCAGGCCCAGGACCAGGATCAGGGCCGCCAGCGCCCAGGTCCACTGCGGCACGTCCGCGATGGGCGCCCAGTATTTCTTGAAGAAGTTCATGTACAGCGCGACGGCGGTGATGTCCACGATCGCGGTCATGGCCCAGTTCAGCCAGTACAGCCAGCCGGTGACGAACGCGGCCTTCTCGCCGAAGAATTCGCGGGCGTAGGACACGAACGAGCCGGACGAGGGCCGGTGCATCACGAGTTCGCCGAGCGCGCGCAGGATCATGAAGGCGAAGAACCCGCAGACGGCATAGCTGATGATCAGGGCCGGACCGGCGGTGGCGAGCCGGCCGCCGGCGCCCATGAACAGGCCGGTGCCGATGGCGCCGCCGATCGCGATCATCTGGACCTGCCGGGGTTTCAGGCCTTTGTGGTAGCCCTGGTCCTCGGCGTGGAGCGCAGCCCCCGAGGCGTGGGCATGCGCCGGAATGGTGTGGTCGGTGACGGCGGATTGTGGCTGGGTCTGCTGTTGAGCGGGCAGTTTTTGGGCGCGGGCAGTGTCAGGAGAAGTCATGGGGGTCCTTCGGGGTTCGGAGGGGCGCTACTTGCTCAGGTTGGCCAGGCGGTGCGGGCTGAGGAGCTCGGTGAGCTGCTCGTCGGTGAGCAGGCCGTGTTCGAGCACTAGTTCCGCGACGCCCTTGCCGGTGGCGAGGGCTTCCTGGGCGATGGCCGTGGCTGTGGCGTAGCCCAGTTGCGGGTTCAGGGCGGTGACGAGGCCGATGGATTGTTCGACGATGATGGGTTCGAAGGCGTTGAGCTGGAGCTGGCCGGCCTCGGCGGCCATGGTGATGGTGACGTCGTTGCCGATCACCTCGTAGGCCACCTGGCTGACCACTTCCGGGATGACCGGGTTGATCTTGCCGGGCATGATCGAGGAGCCGGACTGCACCGCGGGGAGGTTGATCTCGCCGAAGCCGGCGCGCGGGCCCGAGGAGAGCAGCCGGAGGTCGTTGCAGATCTTGGARAGTTTCACRGCGACSCGYTTGAGCACGCCGGAGAGGTGCACGAAGGCGCCGACGTCCTGGGTGGCCTCGATCAGGTCCACGGCCGTGACGAGCGGCAGGCCGGTGATTTCGGCCAGGTGCCGGCAGGCGGCCTCGGCRTAYCCGGCGGGGGCGTTCAGGCCGGTGCCGATCGCGGTGGCRCCGAGGTTGATTTCGTGGATCAGCAGGTCGGCCTCGGCCAGGCGGAGCCGGTCCTCGCCGATCGTGACGGCGTAGGTGCCGAACTCCTGGCCGAGSGTCATGGGGACGGCGTCCTGGAGCTGGGTGCGGCCCATYTTSACCACCGTGCGGAACTCGAGGGCTTTGGCGGCGAAGGCGTCTTCGAGTTCGGTGAGGGCCTGGAGCAGTTCCCGGGCCGCGAAGATCGTGCCGAGCTTGACCGCGGTGGGGTAGACGTCGTTGGTGGACTGGCTGAGGTTGACGTGGTCGTTGGGGTGCAGCCGGGCGTAGTCGCCCTTCGGGTGCCCGAGGAYTTCCAGGGCCCGGTTGGCGATGACCTCGTTGGCGTTCATGTTCGAGGAGGTCCCGGCGCCGCCCTGGATGACGTCGACGACGAATTGYTCGCTGAGTTTGCCGTTCATGACCTCGGTGCAGGCTTGCCCGATGGCGGCGGCACGCCCGGCGTCGAGCAGTCCGAGCTCGTGGTTGGTGCGGGCGGCGGCGAGTTTCACGGCGGCCAGGCCGCGGACCAGGTGCATGTTGGAGGACAGTGGATGGTTGTTCCAGGGCAAAGAGACCGCGCGGGGCCTGCGGCGACTGCAGCAGGGGAGGTGGGTGAAATCCGAGGTTTAGGATCTAGCGCGTATGGCCGGACCTGGAGTTTCCGCTTCCGGGGACGATGGTGCCCAGGGCGCATTCAACCCCGTGCAGATGCATCCTCATGGCCTGGGATGCTTCGTCGGCTGATCCACTCTCGATGGCAGCGAAAATGCGGGCGTGCTCCTGACCCGATTCTTTGCGCCGGTCCGCCACGAGGTTAAGCGTGTTCGATTGGTTGGCCATGGCGTCACAGATGTCGGACAGGAATGATTCGAACACGCCATTGCCGCTGCACCGGGCGATGGTCACGTGGAACTCGGTGTTCAAAAGCACCCACTGCTGGAGATCGTCCTCCTCGGACATTTCCCGGAGGATTTCCCGAAGGGCCTCCAGGTCTTCGTTGCTGCGGCGTTGGGCGGCGAGGCCCGCGGCCGGCACTTCCACGTGGGGGCGGGCTTCCACGAGGGCGCTGGCCGAATATTTGCCGAGCTTGAGGTCCTGGGCCACCTTGTCAGCGATGACGAAGGTGCCTTTACCCGTGTGGGTGGCCGTGAGTCCCAACGCGGTGCAGGAACGCAGCGCCTCCCTGACCATCGTGCGGCTCACGCCGTACTGTTTGGCCAGCGATGCCTCTGAGTCCAGGCGGGTGCCGACAGGGATCTTGCCGCCTTCGATTGCGCTGCGGAGGGATGCGAAGACCGCTTCGGCCGCGCCGACGCGTACCACTCGATCTTGTGCAGCTGTCCAGCTGTCCAACAGGTCCATACGAAGACTATGGCACCTGTCACACAGACCGTCAAGGAAGTTCCGAATATGTCGTGACGGGGGCGGCCTCACTCGCCACGTGTGGCCGAAGGGGGAGCGGCGTTTTTTAGCCGAGTTGCTGCGGTTGCTGGTGGTCGCCGGCGAAATGTGTCGGGTGCGGCTGGTGATTGCGATGCTTTGAGCTGGCCATTTTGCGGTGTGTACAAAGTACACACATTGGGCTTCGGACCGGGCCGTACCGGTGTCGGATCGGACAGAATTCCGCATGTTTCCGCGGGAGCCCAGTGATTGCGAGGGCAGGAATGCAGTTCGAGTCCCACCTCGGGCACGTGTTTTCCCTGTTCAGGGGCTTGTAGCCGCTGAATGTGTCCAAATGTCCTTTTATGGGCCCCTAGGGCCCATTTTTGTTGGTGGCCGTTGCGGTCTGGCGGCTCCTTCTCTTGGCTTGGACAGCGGTGTTGCTGCGTACTTCTTCATGGGCGGGAGCGCTTGGACCTGCATGACTTGCTGAGTCTTGGGGATCAAATCTTCGTCGTTATCCGCCGTGGCCGCGGGAAAGGCGTGAGCGCCCGTGCTGGGTTGCTGAACGTTAGCGGGTGGGCATCTTCGGGGCCCGAGTCGGACCTCACCGGTGAGGTCGGCGCGGCTGAAGGCAGGTCAGCCGATCCGCTGGGCCAGGGGCACGATAATCCTCCGGACCGCGCACATGGGTGATACGCCAACGGTGATACCGACATAATCGCAACGTCGTAGATGTGGCATGAGGCGTTCTCCGGTATTCATCGTCTCGATCCATCCGAACGGATGGAGCCGACGCGAATTCTCAACACAATCACTTGGACCGCTGGGGCAAGTCCGACCTCCACGAACCTTAAGCCGTCAGCGCGTGCCGGCCGCATGGACGGCCGCGGCTGGCTGGCCCTGCCGTGACTGGCTCCACGCCATCCAGCCACCCGATGCAGCCATGAGCAAGGCACCGGCCGGTTGTGTCGGAAGGCTGCTGCCCGTGGTCGCCTGCCCCAGCACGACGCCGAGGAGGTAGAACAGTACGGCGCCGGCAATCCATAGCGCCCCGGCCCAGCGGGGGAGCGTCCGGGACCGCCAGACCGCGACTCCAAGCAAGACGTTGCCAACGAACGCGAGCAGGAGCCCGAGCAGGAACGAGACCGTCATGGCGGATGGAAACTCCAGAAGCATGACGTCCCGGTTCCCTTCCAGATACGCCTTCCCGATCGCGGGAGTGGCGAAAGTGGAGAGGACAGCGGGGACCATTAGCAAGGCAGTTCCCGCGACGGTGATGACTGTTGCTGCCAGTGCCAGGCGGCCGACGCGGCTGTTGGCCAGGCAGCAGCCCAGCGCGAACACCCCGAAGATGGCGAGGATGGTGCCTCCGTAGCTGCCGAGCAAGTGGCTGGATTGATACGAGCCCGAGCTGACGAACCGTGCCCAGGCGTCTGGATCCTTTTGCTGGTCCGGCTGAGGCTCAAGCGTGGCCCAGGCGGTGATCAGACCGTAAAGGGGCAGTGTCCACAACCCCGCCCGGATCCAGTGGGTGATGTTCTGTGCGTTCATGGACCGCCTCCTTCCCCGACCACGTGCCCGCCGCCTGCCCGGAAACAGGGCGACGCCTGCCCCAGCGTAGTTCCAGAACGCATCCCGGGCTAGGGTGCGCGTTGACTCACGGGAAAGGTCCGCGGTACTGCAAAGCTGCGGTGCATCCCGGTCTGGGCGCGCGCTGAGCCGGGAGCAGATGGCCGACTGGCAGGCAATCTACCCACTCCTTCGAATCGGGCAGCGAATCGTGCCTGCACGGTATCTGCGCGCGCTCCGCTGACCGTAGGCTCCATCCCCCGGGGGACAGAATGAGGCACACTTCCCGACCAACTTTCTGGGTTCCCCGCTCCCTCTCAAACTCGATTCGGGCTCGGGAGCGCCCGTTCCATTTCGAGAACCATTCGACGGAATCGCAGGTAAAGGCGGCGTCGAGGCATTGCCCCGGTCAATGGACCCTAGCCACCCGGACCGGGCCCGGCTAGCATCCGGTTGTTACTCCCTTAAACAGAAGGGTCGCATGTCCGAGGAACCAGTAAAGAACCTCGTGCTCGTGCACGGCGGCTTCGTCGACGGATCAGGCTGGCAAGGTGTCTACGACCTGCTGATCGCGGACGGCTACAGAGCCAAAATCGTCCAGAACCCGACCGTGTCCCTTGCCCGCCACGTCTCCGCGCCCAGGATGAGGATCGGCGGCTGGCGGTCCCACCTGAGAGACACTCGCAGGCGCCGACTGGTTCGATCACCCAGAGCTGACCGCTTCACGCAGGTCCCCACCTCGTGACCGGACCCCATTCCCCCAAACAGATTCCGCTCAAGCAAGGACAGATCATGCCTGACACATATGTAATCGAGGAGTCGGAGTACCCGGTCGTCTTCTCTGACAGCCCTGACTCTCCGGCCGCTGAATTTCTGGTCGAAGAAAGACCGCGCTCAATCAGGGACCTCTACCGCCTCGGAATCATCCACCCCGCCATCCCGGAGGAAGATCTGAACGACATCCAACGCAGTCTCGAGCATGCCTCTGTGCCTGATGTGGTTTTCTCTGAGGGTAACCACGGTGTTGTGTCGTCCCGAGAGATCGAGGGCACTGCAACCATTCCGCAGGAAGTTGTGATGGTGCGTGACGCGGTCAGCCGCGCAACGGCGATGCTTATCGCTCGTGGCCATTCTCCTGCCCTGGCGAAGCTGACCGCTGAGAAAGGTGCGCGTTTCATTTCACCGGTCCGCGACGCATTTCCGGTGTGGAAGGAGGTCCGGCTTCTGGACCGCGACCTCGAAGTGCGAGGCCTGCTGTTCCTCAAACGATCGATCAACGCGCTGACGGCCGGGAACGTGAAGTTCCACCAGTACGGCTGGATCGTACCGGAGAGCAGCCACTTCCTGCTCACCTGCAACGAGATGGTCGGTGCCCCGCCTACACCATTGGAGATTCCCCTGGTGGTGGAGGAAATGACCAAGCCCGGCCCGCATCCGCCGATAGAGGGCTATACGGATCGTCTTGCCATCTCCGAGATCCTCGCTCGAGTGGAGGCTGTCACGGCCGGCTGGCGCTGAACTTAACAGCAGCAAACCCATCAGAGACTTAACCTCACCAGAACAGGAGATCCTAAAATGGGCGGCATCGACAAGCGGGGAACGGATGGCGGCGATGGCGCGGCTGGCGCTGCCGGAGGAGACGGACCGCAGGGACAAGGGGGATTCGGAGCGGTGTGCAGTGGCTGGTTCTTCGTCACCGACACTGGTGCCACGCGCGGCGGACGTGGCGGCGATGGCGGCATCGGCGGCCCCGGCGCGGATGGCTTGCCAGGCGGCAAGGGCGGCACCGTTGAACTACACGTGAGCGTCCTCGGCAGCGACGTATCTGTCGACGCTTCAGGCGGCAACGGAGGAAAAGGTGGCAACGGAGGAAAAGGTGGCGCCGGCGGCAAGGGCGGAAAGGGCGGCGACGGAAACGACTGCGAGCCCGGCGCTTACGGCGGCGCAGGAGGGAATGGAGCCCAGGGCGGGATTGGAGGTCGGGGCGGCGACGCGGGCGCAGCCGGAGACATCCTCGTCTTTTACATTTCCGACCAAAGCGGTGGCCAGAGCGTGTTCAAGGCGAAGTCAGGAGACCCCGGCAAAGGAGGAGACCCGGGCCCGGGAGGTGCCGCGGGGGTCACCGGCGACAGCGGCGCCCGAGGCGACTTCAGCCACGCCAGCACTGACCCTGGCCAGCCATCCACACCGGGCCTCGCGGGGCCCAGCGGCGCTCCCGGTCAAATGGGCACGGCGCGCGACGACAAAGACAAGGTCAAATTCCAGCAGGTGACGGTGATTTAGTGTCGAACATCCCGCCCTAACACGGCTCGCGCAACCCTGCTCCCAGATAGTCCAGGGATTTGAAGTGGCTCCGGGCAATGCGGTGGCCACCAACCCGAGGAAGGTGTGGCGTTCCGCTGTCCGAGGTCGTCTAGATAGTCGAGCATGCGCCTGCCAGGTCGCCGGGTCCTACGGATTCTTCCGCGGGCGAGCCGCGTCAACGTCAGGGCTGCCCGGTCCGGGCTGTCGTCGACCAGTCCCATGGACCAACGCTACCCACCCCGCCAAAGCCTTCTTCCCTTTCAACTGTGGCCACAGGGCGTATGCCGGTGGATTTCTGCCCATCATTAAGGCCATGGCGTCGGTGACCCAGGCAGATCTGAGCGACAGTTGCTTCCGCGGCGGCCGAGAAGGGGCCGAAGTGGTCCTCGACGGCCCCGGGGGATTCCTCTTTGATGACGTCGGCGTTGATCCCTGCGCCGGGCATGACACCCTCGGCCGGCCCGGTGCTCCGTGACGGGGCCATCAGGTTGGAGACATTGCTCGCCGCATACACGCCGCGGATTCAGGCGGGCTAGTGTTTGGACAAGCGTGGACGGGAGCGCTCGATGATGCTGGTGGTCGCAGCAATTGCTGTGAGGGCTGTCGCCAGCAGAAGTGGTGCCCAAACCGTCTGTGCGATAGTTGCACCCGCGACGGCAGTTCCGGCGGATCCTGCTGCGATCTTGAGTGCGCCTACCCAGATGAAGATTTGGCCGCGGGCCTCGATGGGTGCGTATTCGCTTCGCGCGGCGAGGGTTGCCGCGAAGAACATTGCGTTGGCGATCCCTGCCAGGCCGAAGGCAATGAGGGATGTGGGGAGTGTCGGAGTAAGCATCACGAGTATCAGCGTTGCCGCGACGAGTGCGGAGAGGGAGCTCATGAGAGGGTCTGCGTCGCGGCGAAGCGGTCGGAGCATGAGCCCTGCTGATCCGAGGAGATTCCCTATCCCGTAGGCTGCGACCAGTGTTCCGGCGGCCGCGGCGCCGCCGAACGCGGGAG
Organism: Arthrobacter sp. 10N44_2; assembly: GCF_056394385.1. NCBI lineage: Bacteria > Bacillati > Actinomycetota > Actinomycetes > Micrococcales > Micrococcaceae > Arthrobacter > Arthrobacter sp. 10N44_2. Next base: position 83,653 of record NZ_JBFTHT010000017.1, read on the forward strand.
CTGTGGCAACGGCGTAGATCGGTAGCGCGGCGACAGAGAATGCGACGGTCACGGTGAGTCCGAGTGTGCGGCGCAGCGGACCACGTTCCCATATGAGGCTCAGTGTTCGTCCGGGTGATGGCACCTCAACGGCCTTGTTGGGCGGCTCTTGCTTGGGGAGTGCGAGGACGGCTCCAGCACCAACGACGGCGGCTCCGGCCAGAACCAGTGTCGCGGTGAGTGCGTCGGATGCTGCCGCGATCCATGCCACTGCTGCCGGCCCGAGGGTGCCGCTGAGTCCGTAGCTTGCGACGTCCCAGCTTTGTGCTCTGCGTTGGCTGCGCTGCCCGGGGCCGGCGATGGAGGGCAGGCGGCTGCTGATCCCGCCGGTGAGCATCGGCCCGAAGATGCCGGAGACGAAGAGCAGCATGGCTGGCCAGATCGGCCAGGCGACGGGCAGGAGCAGTGCAGCAGCACCGAGCAGCACCCCGTGGAGGACTGCGGAGCACGCGATGACCTTGCGTCCGTCACGGGCTGTATCGAGGCGTCGGGCGATGAAGGGGCCGAGCACGTGGGGTGCGGTGATTGATGCTCCCAGGATGCCGGCCAGCCAGCCCGGCATCCCGCAGGCGTGCGCGAGCAGCACGATGGCGACCACTGCGCCGCCGTCTGCGCTTCGCACCAGCGTCGCGGCGAAGACGTAGCGCGCCAGCGCCCCGCCCCGGCGGTACTTCCCGCGTGAAACGCCGAGGCCGGCGCTACGGGTTAAGCCCGAGCTCATCGACAATCCTGCCAACATGGGCACGCTGCTTCGCGGTCAATCCCTGGAGGGGAAGCGGCAGGCACGATGGTGATGCCAGTCCCAGCTGTTCCGCTATGGCCGCAACGACCCGGATACTCCCGCCAAACTCGGCGAACGACTCCCACAACGGTGCAAGCCGTTCGGACTCAGCGGTCGCGTCTGAGACCCGCCCTTCCAGAGCGGCCCGGGTGATCCGCAGCGCCAGGGCGGGCAAGGTGCCGCCGATGACGGAGTACCAGGCATCGCACCCGGCGGCCAGTCCGGCGGCGGCCTTTGCGTCACCGGAAACTCCGATGGTCACGTGCGCCGGGACGGCGGCGCGGATTTCCTGAACCCGCGCCTGTGCCTGCTCCGGATCGGCCGGCACACCGGGGATTTTGATGGAGGCGATTCCGGGCAGTTCCGCGATGCGTCCGTAAAGCTCGGTCGTGAAGGTGAAATGGGTGGTGCCCGGGTTGTCATAGACGATCACGGGCAGCGACGAGTTCGCGGTGACGGTCCGGAAGAGTTCGAACACGTCATCTTCGGTGAGGGGCTGATAGGTCATGGGCGCAAGCAGGAGTGCGGAAGCCCCCGCCTGCTCTGCCATTTCAGCGTTCGCGAGGACGTGTGAGGTCCGCAAGGCCCCAACACCAATGAACACCGGTGTCGCGCCGGCGTGCTCGACGGCAAGACGAGCCACACGGCTCCGTTCCTCGCCGCTCAGATACGCGTAGGAGCCCGTGGATCCGAGCGCGGTAATGGAGCCAACCTTCGCCTCCGAGAGCCGTTCGATCAGGCGAACGAAGGCAGGCTCGTCAACAGCATCATCTGCCAGAGGGGTCAGGGGGAAGGCACTCAAGCCGGTGAACATGGTTATAACTCCTTAGGTCTGAATAACAGGGAAGCAAAGTCTGAGGCACTCCCTGGGGGACTTAGCTGCGGGCCCTGTCAGCAGGGAATTCCCGCGTAGCGACAGTCTGGCGGACCCCCTATTTGGAGGACTGTCGCTTACTTTGGCCCTTGGTCGATGAGGTCGGGGGCGATGCGGGCGCCGGCGTGTTCGCGGGAGCGCGGTTGCCGTCGGCCACCGCGTTGCGCGGCGGCCCCTGCAAGGACGACGAGCGTGATGCCACCGAATTGGGTGAGTGAGGGCTGCTGGTGCAGCACGAGCAGCCCGAGGAGCACCCCGATGGCGGGTTCGAGGGCCATCAGGGTACCGAACGCCGTGGGCGTCATCCGGCGCAGGGCAAGCATCTCGAGCGCCATTGGCAGCACCGGCATCAGGACGGCCAGTCCGAAAGCGACAGAGAGGACACCGAGGTTGAGATGTCCGGCGGACTGCGGGATGCCGACGACCGCTGCCGTGGCAGCTGCGACGGGAACGGTGAGTGAAAGTGCGCCGATGCCTGTGAAGCGGTCGCCGATCCGTTGGGTGAGCACAATGTAGACGGCCCACCCGACGGCTGCGAGGCCTGCCAACCCGATACCGGCGAGGTTGATGTCACCAGCCCAGGGTTCGGTCAGAAGGACGACGCCGAGCAGCGCCAGGGCTGGCCAGATAAGCGCCCGTGCGCTGTGGCTGCGCACCGCGGCGACGGTCAGCGGACCGAGGAACTCGATCGCGACGGCGGTGCCGAGCGGGATGCGTTCGATGGAGGCGAGGAAGGCGATGGTCATCAGTCCGGTGGCGACGCCCAGCCCCAGAAGCACGGGGATGTCGGGGCGGCGCAGCGCGCGCAATGGGGGCCGGGCGATGGCCAGGAAGACGAGCGCCCCCACACTGAGTCTGAGCCAGGCGGTTCCGGCCGGCCCCACCGTCGCAATCAGATCCACTGACAGGGCCGAACTCAGCTGAACCGATAGCATGGCCGCCACGGCCAGTCCCCACGGCGGAACGGGAACATTCTTTGGGGCGCGCTGGCTCACGGCTGACCCCTTCGGGCCTGCCGGTCAACGATCGCGCGTATCCGGGAGTGGACGAGCATGTCAGTCTCCTTCGTTGGCTGGCGTGCCCGCGGCTATCAGGCGGCGGGCAACGCCGACGTCGGGACCCAGTAGGGTCAGCCGGGCGATCAGGTCCTCGGCTGCGGCGTGGAGCGCCTTATCGGTCATGGGTCCCAGCGCGTCGAGGATGAACAGCGCGGAGGTGGTCTCCTCGCCGAGCTGGGTGCGGCGTGCCTGGCGCCAGTTCCAGCGCCGGCAGGTCACGCCGGCGTCATCGCGCCACACCACCTCGCCGGATTCCGGGTGCTCGATCACCGTGGCGCCGTCGGCGGCGGTATCAAAGGCTTCCTTGCCGGTGGCTCGAACCAGCCGCGGCGCACCGCTGTAGCGGGTCAGATCCTCCCCACCCAGCGGGACCTGGTGGAGCACCGAAACGGCGTTATATAGGTCGGTGAGACGGTTCACCCGGGGCAACCCGGACACCGCCCGGCGCAGGAGCGCCTCCAGGCTGTTGCGCGTGCGGTTCGGTTTGGCGCCGAAGCCCTGATAAGCCTCACGCCACGCAGCCACGTGCGGGAGCTGCTCAACCGGCCGGCCGTTGAGCAGCCCCCGGGCTGCGGACTCCGCCGCCTGGAGCAACTCCTCTCCGGCCTGGTCACTCGGGCCAGGGACGAGTCCGCCAACGGCCAGCAGCAACGCCCGGTAGTCGGGCCGCAGCGCGAACACGGCGGCGTCAACATGGCCGCCGTCGAGAAATTCCTGAAGCATGCCCGACTCAAGCATCGGACGCCTCCGGCCGGTGACCTGTCCCCACGCCCGGCTCGAAGACGGCCAGGGAGAACCTCGCCGGCTCCGTGCCCGGATTGGCGTAAGAGTGTGCCACGTCGCCCGGGAACGTCACCGCATCGCCCTCATCGAGGGTGAGCAATTGACCTGCGACCTCCACCGTGACCGTGCCCTGCTGGACCTGCAAAAGCTCCTTGGTGCCCGACGTGTGGGCCTCGCTCACATGACGGTCGCCGGGACCCAGCGTCCAGTCCCACAGTTCAACCACGTCCGGCGGTTCGGTGCCGGCCACCAACACCCCGCGGCCGCCGTACTCACCGCTCCACAAAGCAGCGCCCTCACCACTGCGCGTGACCTTCACCGGCTTCGGGCGAGGTGGCTCGACCAACGCCGGCAGCCCCACACCCAGCGCGTCACTGATCCTCAGCAGAGTTCCCACGCTGGGATTCGCGGCACCCTGCTCCACGTTGACGACCATCCTGCGGCTTACCCCTGCAGACTCCGCAAGCTGATCGAGCGTCCAGCCCCGCGACTGCCTCTCCTGCTTAACCCGGGCGCCGATTGCCAGCGCCAAGCTCGTTGTACTCTCATCCATAAGTGCATCATACTGCACCTATAGTGCACTCGACTACTGTCCGTCGTTCGGCCCCCCATCAAAGAGTGACCGAAAGACCCTCTTGAGCTTCTACGTCGCTCCTCGTACCGCCAACCAGGACCGAACCGTGCAGGATTCTTCTAGACGACCGCCAGTGAGAGACACCGCAGCGACCGTATCCGCTGCTGTCTTGAAAAACAACACCCTTCAATACACCTCGTCGTGTCTGGAGGATTGAAATCGACAGCGTGCTGGCCCGCCTCGTGTCGTGTCGTGGAAATATGTCTGACAGCCGCTCGGGCTTCGTGCAATCCCAGCCGATCCTTGTTTCTGCCGGTCACGCCGTGGTCACCATTGGTCAGGCCCTCGGGGGACGCCCAGCCCCGTAAGCGCCTTGCGCGGCGTTGCCAGGTCCTGTTCGTTGGTGCAGACCCGGACGCAGCCAATGATCTGAACGATTCCAGGCTTCCAGTATCTGTATCGGATTTTCTTGCAGCGCCAGTGCGGGCGGATGGTGTCGCGGTGGGGGACCGGCGTATGCATCGCAGTGCGTCACATTGTGGCGCTACGGCGGATACCATCGGAGGGTGAAGGCATACCGCCGGCGCAAGAGACGAGCCTTTCTGCATCGGCGTGCGTCCCCGGCAGCCAAAGGCCGGAAGGCCGCCAGGCGCCGGCCGCCCGCCAAGGGGCTGTCGCAGGGGGAGGTGGCTACGCGGGTCGAGCGCGGGCTTACCAACCGCGTGCCGGACACCACTAGCCGGAGCCTGTGGCAGATTTTCCGGGCCAACGTCTTCACGCTCTTCAACGCAATCGTCGGCACGAGCTTCCTGCTGCTGTTGTTCCTGGGGCAATGGCGGGATGCCCTGTTCGGTCTCGCCGCTGTCAGCAATGCCGTGATCGGCGTCGTCGAGGAATACAGGGCGAAAAAGTCCTTGGACCGGCTGGCTGTCCTCAACGCCCCGCTCGCGCGGGTCTTGCGCGAGGGTCAGATCCACGACATCGCCACGGCCGACGTCGTAAAAGACGACCTCCTGGTGTTGCGGGCCGGGGATCAGGTCACTGCCGACGCTGCCGTACTGGAGTCGTCCGGCCTCGAGGTGGACGAATCGCTTCTCACGGGCGAAGCGGACCCGGTGGGTAAGGATGCGGGGACGGAGGTACTCTCCGGATCGATCGTCGTGGCCGGCCACGGCAACGCCCAGGTTGTCCGGGTCGGAGCGGCGTCGTTCGCGAGCCGGCTGACGGCAGACGCGCGACGGTTCTCACTGGTGAACTCCGAGATCCGCAACAGCCTCAACCGTGTAATGCGCTGGATCGCGTGGATCCTGCTGCCCGTTGCCCTCATCGTGCTCAACGGCGAGATCCAGGCGCGCGGCGGCTGGCAGACCGCCATTTCCACCGGTGCCTGGACCCCCGCACTCGTGGGACTCATTGCCAGCATGATCGCGATCGTCCCGCTGGGACTAGTGCTGCTGACGAGCGTGGCCTTCGCCGTGGGCGGACTCCGGCTGGCTAAACACAACGTACTGATCCAGGAACTCGCCGCTGTCGAGGGACTRGCACGCGTAGACGTACTGTGCATGGACAAGACCGGAACCCTCACAGAAGGAGGACTGGTCTTCGACGCGGTTCACCCGCTGGCGCCGCAACCGGGATGGGAGCAGGCCCTCGCATGGTTTGGCGCCGAACCCGAGGCAAACGCCACGGCACGCTGCCTGAGCACGGCCTTTGAGGATGATGGCGGCCTTCAACCCGTCCGGTCCGTGCCGTTCTCCTCCGCCCGGAAGTGGAGCGGAGTCAGCTTCAACGGGAGCGCCCGCGGTGCGCGCACTTGGATTCTCGGAGCACCGGAAATGATGCTTGTGCAGGGCGACGACGCAGCCGCACGTCTGAAGCCGTCGATCTCGGCGCCCGACGGCGCAGTACCGCGCCAGAGCGACGTCTTGCGCCAGGCCGGCGAACTGGCCGCATCAGGGCTGCGGACCCTGCTCCTGGCCGGCGCGGATCAGTTGCCAGCCAATGGGAAGGCGGAGCAGCTGCCGGCGTCGCTCCACCCTGTGGCGCTGCTGACCTTCCGGGAACAGCCGCGCTCCGATGCCCGGGAGACCCTCAAGTTCTTCCGGACCGAAGGGGTCGGGTTGAAGATCATTTCCGGCGACGATCCCCGCACCGTTGCCGCCATTGCCCGCAGGGTTGGCCTGGAGGTCACGGAGGGCTTCGACGCACGCTCACTGCCGGAGGACCCGCTGCATCTGGAGGAGGTGATGGAATCAAACACGGTGTTTGGCCGAGTGACGCCGGCCCAGAAGAGGGCGATGGTCGAGGCGCTCCAGCGCCGGGGACATACTGTGGCCATGACCGGCGACGGCGTCAACGACGCCCTCGCGCTCAAGACGGCCGACCTTGGCATCGCCATGGACTCCGCGGCGCCCGCCACCAAGGCAGTCGCGCGCCTGGTGTTGCTCGACGGCCGCTTCGACCGGCTTCCCGGAGTCCTCGCTGAGGGCCGGCAGGTCATCGCCAATATTGAGCGGGTCTCCAGCCTCTTCCTCAGCAAAACGGTCTATGCGACCGCCATCGCGGTGACCTTCGGGCTCCTGCAGTGGACGTTTCCGTTTCTTCCCCGCCAGCTATCCTTCACGGACGGCCTGACGATCGGAATCCCGGCCTTCTTCTTGGCGCTCATGCCGAACCCGCGCCGCTATCAGCCCGGATTCCTGCGCCGGTCCCTATGGTTCTCCGTCCCTGCCGGACTGATCGTCACGGCTTCCCTGCTCACACTGAACGCATTCGCGCCGCTGGCCGGCGCGGCCACGTCCGAACAAGTCAGCAGCGCCTCTGTGCTGACGCTGTCCATGGTCGGACTGTGGATCTTATCGGCCGTGTCGCGCCCCCTCAACGCGGCGCGCCTGGCCGTGGTGTTGGCCATGAGCGCCTCCCTGCTGGTCTCGCTCAACCTCCCGCTCGTGCAGGAATTCTTCCTGCTTTCCCGGCCACCCGGCGGGTTGTTGCTCGCGGCCGTGGCGTGCGGGGCCGCCGGGGGCCTCGGAGTCGAGGTCCTGGCCCGGGTCCACGCCCGGGCCTTCCCGCAACAAGGTCCGGTGGTGAAGAGCGGTTAAATGGGCTCATCAGTTATTAGCGTGAGCCGGGACACTGGGGTCCATTATCGGTACTGGCGCCATAGTCCAGAATATGATTCGAGAGTAATGGTCGGGATGTCCCCGGTCAGCGCAGACAATCTAGGGGATACGAACTTCATGTCCGAACAAACCGGACGCCGCTCCAGGCGCGGCTATACGCCCGTTGACCCCGCCAAGTTCATCCCAATTCACCGTCCCAGTAACGCATCGCTGCGCGGAGCAGTAGTCACCGGGTTCGTTCTGTGGATCGGGGTTGGAGCAATTTCCGCGGGAGTGCTGGCCTCCTGGTTCAGCACTGAATTGCCTATCTTCCTAACCGCTGCAGTGTTCGGTGCAACCCTGGTCACGGTTTTGGGCGTCCGACACACGACGTGGCTAGGCCGGCGCCGACGGGAAGATTTCGTCCGTTGCGGCGGTGACCCGGCCGGAATGACCGACTTGATGTTCGGATTCATGCGTGGATTCCGGACCCCCAAAGGGGAGTGGGAAGTTCCCGAGCAGGCCTCCGGCGACTACCAGGGCACCTGACCATCCCAGGGCTCAAGAAGATCCCGGTAAGGTGAGACTCTTCGTCGAGCCCGCACACGACTGCGCCAAGGCGACGCCCTGGTCGTCTGAACGCTCGCCCAACGCACGGCAGCGCGGTGGGGTTCGGCGGAACCATCCGGGAACCGCAGTCCGAACACGGCGGTTCAACATGAGCGCGTCTAAGACTCCGAGCCGAGGTCGACGCGTCCGGACAGGAGAGGCTACGTGGGCGGAACGAGCCTGAAGGCGTATCGGGTCTCCGAGCCACCGCTTCCTGGGTTCATCTTGAAATCGACTCTGTCGGCGCCTGCTCCCAGCTGCACTGTCGTTTTGAAGATGTTCCCATTGCAATGGACCTGCACCGGGGCGACGACTTCGACACCGGACCAACTGGCCACCGACAGTTCGGTCCCGGAGGGTCCTTCACACAAGAACTGCAATTCGTAAGTGCCGGATTTGGCGGACATTCCGAAGCTGGTCGGGGAATTCGAAGCAGCGGAGCCGGCCAGCTCTCCCGGCACTGCGGGTTTCAGTTGCTTTGATGACCATTCGCCCATGTCCTGTTGCGCTGAAGCCATGGGGTCAGTGTTGGGCCCTATCGCAACTCCGGCGGCTGCGGGCCTGCCGGTCGACGGGATCGCGCTGATCGTGATGGGACCGCCCGCGTGCCTGAGGAATCGCTGGAATGTGGCGTCGCAGTCAACGTCTGTTGACAGCGGAAGCCCATCGCCCTCAACGATCGTCAGCTTGGCGAAGTAGCCGCCGGCACACGCGGCCGTGACGACATAGTCCCCGGGAGCAAGTACAGTGGCCAATTTCCCGGCAGGCTCTGCTTCCGTTGGCATACCAGCGTCCGTTACGGATGCACCAAGCAAACGGGCCACGTCACCAACGTTTTCCTCAAATGACCGGGGCGGCAACGTTGCCCCTTTGGACGATGAGCTAACTGTCTGCTCAGGCGGATCACTGTACGTACAACCCGCCAGCGCAAGGACGAGTCCGGCCAAAACAAGCAGTACTCTTCCGCGCTGAGTCTGCATCCCCCAATGAGCTGACATGTTCTGAGCCTACAACCCCGCATTTGGGTGACTGGGGGAGACGGGTCGATCGGAAGCTGCCGCGAGTATACTCGTCGGGCCGAAGAGTAAACAGCCGACGGACACGAGGATCACCCCGGCGAGAAAAACCGGTGCGTTGTGTGTCCGAGCCATTCAATCCCCCAAGAATTGTGAACCCCTAGACTAGCCGTGGCACACTCACCGGCGGCGATGTATCACGATCATTGGCTTCCCCGGGTTCGTGCCTGGCACGCGGGATCCATGCGGCAGCTGGGGTGGCTTCTGGCACCCGCAGCCGTTCCTGCCATAGCGCCGGGTCTTATCGCAGCGCCCGCTGAGGGATCGGCTTACGGGCACGCTTCGTGGCGCAACGAGCCTCCACCAAACTCCCTGGCTCACTACTTCCATAAAGGTACTGCTCCTCATGGGAGCATGTACTCATGAATCGACGCATCATGGGTCTAGGGGTCGTTTTTTTCGTGCTCTACTTTGTACTCGGACTCGTCGTGGGTGGGCTCGTCCTGCTGTGGAGCTTCCACTACCAGTGGTGGGTTTTCGTCCTGCTGATCCTGGTCCCAGCGCTTTTATCCTGGGCTACTCTTGCCCTGCTGGAAGGCCGGCGTAAGACCCCGTCCATATAGAGCACGAACGGGAGTACTTGCCGACCATCTGCTCATTGACAGGTCGGCACCCTACCCAGGAGCCAGATCCACGAGTCGAGGGCGGCGGACCTTGGTTACATCCTGGTCGCGGAAGAGACCGAGACCGCGCGTGAACGACTCTTATGGGGCAGGCCGTGGAACGGGCAAACGGACTGCTCTGGGTCTGCGTGGGGCGGGTGGGGCACTTGCAGGGCCTGAGCGAAGTGGAAGGAATCCTAATCGGGCAAGAGGGCGGTCCGGGCGCCGTCGATATACTCGCTGGATGCGGATCCGTCCAATAGATCTGGTCGACGTGCTGGTCTATCTCGTGGTGCTGGGTGTGTTCATCCAGCTGTTTCCCGACGTCATATCCGAAACATTCCTGTTGGCGCTCTTGACGGCGATCCTGCTGAAGGTCGTCCTTGAAGTCGTGCTGTGGGCGAAGAAGAAAATCGTTGCGCGGATCCGGTCGGCCGATACTCGGCGGGTTCGATTTGTCAGCGCGTTCACCCTGTTGCTGGTGCTGCCGGGGAGCAAGTTCATGGTGCTCGGACTGGTTGACCTGGTATTCGGCGACGCTGTCCGTCTCGGTGGCTTCTTTCAAGTGACTGCACTGATCATCGTTCTCATGCTCGCGCGAGGCGGCGTGCGACGGGTGTTCAGACGGGCCGACGAGAGCGCATCAGCTTAATCGAGGCCATCGCGACGTGCGCGCGTGGGTCGCCTGAATTCAGGTGTGTGCTGCCCAGATCGTCTGGAGTGCGCTCTGCGATAAGGGTGCGGCTGGTGGCTGCGATGCTTTGAACTGGGCAATTTGGGAATGTGTACTTTGTCCACACTTCGGGCTTCGAATCGGGCCGGATTCCGCATGTCCGGGGGAGTCCAGTGTGTGCGGGGGAGGGAATGCAGTTCGAGTCCCACCTCGGGCGCTGTGTTTCCCCTCGTTCGAGGGGGGTGGGTCATCCGGGTCTCCTTTCCGAGTTGTTTTGGTGGCTGTGGTTGGCCTAATACCTATTCATGCCGTGGAGTACTGACGACATAACCTGCGGGGATTTATTGAAGACCTTCTTCTCCGGAATCCTTTGTTTACCGGCGGCTTGGCGGAAGGCTGGTTTCCGTTTGTCCGGCCAAGAGGGGTGTGTACGTTGTCCACACCGGAGTGAGTTTCCTGCCGTTGCTGCTTTGTGGCTCGCTCCTTGCCTGCTTCCCACGAGACGGGCAGGAAGACCCCCGGAAACCCAGGGATCTTCCTGCCTCAACTCACGCAACTTCAGGTAAGGGTTTTGCTGGGTGCAGCGGACCCATCCGAGGTGCCTCTGGCGCAGGCAGTGCTGTCACACCGTGGGGGCGATGTTCTGGTTCAACCGGAATAGATTGGTGGGGTCGTATTCGTTTTTCAGTTCCACGAGCCGCCGGTATGTATCCGCCGGGTACGACGCCCGGACGAGCGCCGTATTCGCTTCACCTGTGAAATTCACGTAGGCCGTCACATCCGGACCGAGCGCAGACGTCACGCCCCGGGCCCATTCGACGACATCCGCGAAGCCTTCCGCTGTCGGCGTGCGCGCAACAACATTGACGATGAATTCCTGGTCGCGGAGTGCGAAGGCCGTTGCTTCGGCAGGAACCCGGCCGACCGCGCCGCCAAGGTGGTGCAGGTGAATCTGCGTCATGGCGCTGGGCAATGCCGCAAACGAGTCCAGCAGCACGCGCACGGATGCGTCGTCGGCGGCGCGCAGAAATGCCGAGCGGAAATAGTTGTGCACGCCCCGCGGGTACAGCGGATCGAGCGCCTGCTGCCATCCCGCGTACGGGTTGGCCGTGAACACATCGGCGATGACCGTGCCCAATGACCGGAAGGGTGCGGTGGCAGCCTCGCCGGCATCTAGATCGCCGGACCAGCACCCTCCCACAGCGATGACCGGCTTGCCGTGCACTGATTCTGGCAGGAACGGGACCGGCGGCGCCATGGTCATGTTGACCAGCGTGGTCAGCTCATCGGGGGCCGCCGCGCAGGCCGCCCGATAGCCCCGCAACACCTGCTCCGCTTCTTCTGCGGGGTAGAAAACCAGGCCGGAAAGGACCATGGGCCCCACTTCGTGCAATTGATACTCGAAGGACGTCACCACACCGAAATTGCCGCCGCCGCCGCGCAGCCCCCAGAACAGATCGGGGTGCTCATCGGCACTGGCGTGAATAAACTGCCCGTCAGCAGTGACGACGTCGGCGCCGACCAGGTTGTCGCTGGCCAGCCCGTGCTTGCGCACGAGCCAGCCGATGCCGCCGCCGGTGGTGAAGCCGGCGATGCCGGTTGAGGACACCAGGCCACCGGTCACCGCAAGCCCGAATTGCTGGGTCTCTGCATCCAGGTCCTTCCAGGTACACCCTGCCTGTGCCGCCACGCGGCGGCGGGCAGGGTCCACCTGGACCCCCTTCATCAGCGAAAGGTCCAGCACGATACCGTCGTCGACGGTGGAAAACCCGGGGATCGAATGTCCACCGCCGCGAACCGACAACGGCAACCCCTCGCTGCGCGCGAGATCGACCGTGCGGATCACGTCTGCCACACCCGCACAGCGTGCGATGAGCGTCGGGCGCCGGTCGTGGGCCCCGTTCCAGATGCTGCGTTCGTGGTCGTAGTCCGCGTCCCCTGGCCTGACGACCGTGCCGCGCAGCCCGGCGGCGAACTCGGCGATGGTGGCCTCGCCGATGCGGGTCGGCCTAGTCTGCGTCGTTGTCACGATGCGTTCCTCCTGATTGCTGTTGGTTGGTCAGATCTCTTTGTCAGATCCAGGAATCACGCTAGTGAACCGTACTCAACGAGCACTCAACGCCGTCTCAACATCATCATCCGGGTCCCGCCTACGCAGTGCGGCCAGCCGCTGACCGGCGATGAGGCATTTCGTTCGGTCGAAAATTTCCCCAGCCCTGTCAATTTCTCGGGCCGCCCGATGTGGGTCGCCGAGCTCGTTGGATAGCTCTGCCACCATCAACCGTTGCCAGCCAGTGTGTCGCCGCCATGGGGCGACTTTTTCCGCTGCCTGCCTGTACATTTCCCGCGCTGCCCGGACCTCCCCGGAGATCAATTCGGCGGCACCGAGAATGGTCAGCGTGGCGCCCATTCCCACCTGATCTCCCGCGGACTCGAACCCTGAAAGGCAACGCCGAGCGTCTGTCAGGCCGCGGTCGATATCACCACCCATGGCGCGGAGCAGGGCGATATTAATCTCGGTCAGCAGCTCGCCGCGTCGGTCGCCGAGACCGAGCCGAAGCTCCCGCGCCAAGGACAGGGCCTCATCGGCCGCACTGTGGTCGCCACAGTCGCGCAGAATGCAGCCAAGTTGGTGGAGTGTTTGCGCCCTGGCCAGGTCATCTCCTAACTCGGCGAAATGTTCGGCTGCATCCGTGATGACGGATATCGCAGACTGAGTGTCTCTCGAAAGCCTGGCCGCGTAGCCGATCGCGGACAGCACGTAGCCTTTGGCTTGGATGACGCCGACCCGCCGGCCCAACAGCAGGGTTTCCTCGACGCAGGGCACCAACCGTCCGGCGATCGGGACCAGTTGCAGGCTGGGCGTGATCACCGGCAGGAAGGGTGGAGTGCTGGTATCAGACTGCGCGAGTTCGCTCAGGCAGGTGTTTAGGTGACGGGCGGCGAGTGGTCCGTCCTCCCGGGACAACGCGCACTGGCCGAGCAGCCAACTGCTGGCTGCGCAATGTTCGGGTCTGCCACCCTCGACTGCCTCGGTGTGCACGTCGGCCGCCAGCTGTTCGGCCTCGTCCAGGTCGAAAGTGCTCCAGGCGAGCGAGGTCTCAATGAGCCGGGCCATCGTCACCTCGTCGGGGTTGCCGATCTCCCGCATAATTGCCAGGGCCTCCGCGCCGAGCGCCCGATGCCGATCGCCACGGCCCTGCCGGCTGTCCAGCCCGGTCAGGCCGATCAGGGCAGCCGCGCGAGGCCGGGTCGAGTCGGGAGCCACCGCCAAGGCACGCTCCACCCAACGTGCTCCCTCGACCGCGTGACCGCGGAGGAACCAGAACCGCCACAGGCTGGCCGCGAGCCGGAGCGCGGTCCCGGGCTCGTGGGCGCACGACCAGCGCAACGCAGCGCGCAGGTTGTCGTGCTCGCGGTCGAGCAACTTCGGCTGTTCGATGACCACCCCGGTGGCCCGTTCGGGATTGTGGGATTCGGCGACGGCAAGGAAGTAGGCGCAATGCGCAGCCGCCAGTTGAGCCGCCTCACCTGCATGATCGAGATTCTCTTGGCCAAACTGGCGGACCGTCTCCAATTGCCGGTATCGGGTCCCGGCGCCCCTCCTTTCGGTGACCACCAAAGACTTGTCCACCAGCTTGGCCAACAGGTCGAGCAGTTCGATCTGGTGGAGGGGCGCGTCAGCGCAGACTGCTGCCACAGCGTCGAGGGTGAAACCACCCGCGAACACAGACAGCCGGCGCAGCAGAACCTGCTCCGGTTTGGTGAGCAGTTCGTGGCTCCATTCCAAGGTGCCACGCAGCGTCTGGTGCCGTGTGACGCCGCTGGTTCCCCCGCCGAGCATGGACAAAGCATCGCCCAATCCCTGGACGATCTCGGCGGGTTCGAGTACGGCCGTCCTGGCCGCGGCCAATTCGAGGGCCAGCGGCATCCCGTCGAGCCGTCGGCACAACTCTGTCACCCCCTGCGCGTTGTCGGCGTCGAGCGCGAAACCCGGCCGGACCTGCGCTGCCCGCTCAACGAAAAGCCGGACAGAGGGCAGACGGCCCAGCACGGCCAGATCGAGAGCGTCAGTCGGCAGGGGCGAGGGCAGGGGCAATGACGGCACCCGGTAGGTGTACTCCCCGTCGGCATGGAGTGGCTCCCGGCTGGTGGCCAGCACTTTAACCCCAGAGGATCCGTCAAGTAGCGCGACGACGAGTTGCGCACAGGCCGCGAGCAAGTGTTCGCAGTTGTCCAGCACGAGGAGCAGCGAGCGTCGCCGCAGTTGGTCGACCAGCGCTTGCACGCGGCTTGGTGCAGCGCCGGAATCCAACCCGAGAACCTCGGCTACGGCATCGGCCACCAGCAGCGACTCCCCAACGGCCGCGAGGTCAACGAACCAGACTCCGTCCACGTACTCAGGACGAACTGTCTTCGCGGCCTCCAAGGCCAGTCTGGTCTTGCCGCTGCCGCCAGCCCCGGTGAGGGTGAGCAGGCGAGCATGGCCCATCAGCCGCTCGACGTCAACGAGCTCACGCTCGCGCCCGATGAAGCTCGTCAACGGGGATGGCAGATAGCCGATGGCATCGTCTTTGCCGGTCACTCCGGCGGGCTGGTGGAGGCGTTCCTCGGGCGGCGAGCCGGTCAACAATTCGCGAAACAGTTCCACCGTCCGGGTGTCCGGGTCGGTCCCGAACGTGTCGAGGAGCTCGTCGACCAGCCGCTCATATCGTGCCAATGCTTCCGACCGCCGGCCCATCCCAGCCAGCACCACCATCTGCGCGCGCACGGCTCCCTCGTGAACGGGATCGGATTCGAGCGCATGGGTGAGGATGACCAACGCTTCCTCCGGTGCGCGTTGCGCCACCGTGGACGCCAGTTTCACCAGTACCTCGCGATGGATTTCCCGGAGCTCATCGCGGCGTGTCGTCAGCCAGTCCGCATCCGGCAGTTCCGGCAAAAGATCACCAGTGTACAAGTCGGCCGCATCGCGCAGGCCGGCCTCGACACCTGCAGCCAACGCTGCCACGGCCGAACGCTCGAACTGCAGGACATCGACATCGACCGGGCCAGTGTCATCCAGCACGACCACTTCACCGCGGATGGCGAGCAGCCCGTCGTTGCCGGCTCCAGCGCTAGCGAGCGCACGGCGAGCGACGTACAGGGTCTGATGCAGATTCCGTGCGGCGGCCACCGGCTCCATGTCAGGCCACAGGCGGTCCAGTACCTGCTCGCGACGGTTACGCTGACCACGCGCCAGCGCCAGCATTGCCACCACGGCCTTTGCCTTCTGCAGCCGCCAGTGGCTGTTCTCGACGGCGTTCCCGTTGACGTACACGATGAACGAGCCGAGAAGCTGGATGCGCAACCCGCTTTGGGTAGGCTTCATGGTTCTTCAGTATCCGCCCGCCAACCGGGGTTGTCGAACAACGAAATTTCCACACGCGCGCTGCCTTGGCGCACTCTGTGAGCGCCCCATCAGACAACTCATGACAACGGCACCGCAGGTCACTGGCCGGGGTGTGGCACGTCGGGGGCCCGCTTACGGGAGGCTTCGCTGCCGTTTTACGGGGCACCTCTTTGCGGAACGCCTGAGCCGTTAGCCAGGGTTGCCGGCTGCCGGTATCGGTTCATCTTTTAGGCCGGGCGGGCGCTAGTTGAAAGGCTGCTTTCGTTTGGTCCGTGTTCTGTGAGTTGCTGAAGTTCGCGGAGAATCTCCAACTGCTGGCGGTTAATGTCCATCAGGAGATCGATCTCTTCCTTGGACTTCAGGTTCGTAGTGTAGTCATGCTGGGCCATGGCCCCGGCGATGGCATCCTGGCGTTTGGCGGCGATGAGCAGAATTGCTCCTTGCAGACCGGCCAGCATGGACAGAAAGAGGTTAAGAAGGATGTAGGGGTACGGATCCCAGGCATGGGTCGCCAGCGCCCAGGTGTTTACGGCGGCCCAGACCAGCATGAAGGCGATGAAACCTCCCACGAAAGGCCAGCTCCCCATCCCGTTTCGCATGAAGTCCGCGGCCTGCTGCCCGCGGGTGAGGGAAGCCTTGTGCTTGTCGTGCCAGGTGTTCGGTTCTCCGGTCATCCTCCACCCTAACCAGACCCGACGGCTGGGACCTGCTTCTCCGTTAGTCTGCGCCATGAGTCCTAGCCCTCCGGTGCCGTCGGATCTCCCGGCACCTGCCCCGTGGCGGTGACTCCGGGACTGGTGCTCAGCTGCCGGGACGAAATGGAGGGAATGCAGTTCGAGTCCTACCTCGGGATGGCTCGCTTTTGGTGCTCTTCGCTCATGCCCCGGTGGCTGTGGAGCATCAGTCTGAGTTGGGCGTTCGTGCCGCCTTCAATCCGGTTGGTAGTGGAGGCCATCTCGAGTCCGGTGAACTCGTGGTTCTGCCGCTACGTATCACCTTCCCCGGATGAGGCCCACGCCCGCGTTACGGGTAGACAATGGTCGGACTTGCGTGCGGCAGGGTTCCCTGCCGCATTCCATTTCGGAAAGGGGCCTCCAGTGTCCAGACCACACCCGATCCTCGCCGGATCGATCGCAGCCGGGGCAGCCATCGTACTGCTCACGGGTTGCGGCACGTCCAGCCCCGGCACCAGTGTCAGCAGCGCCAGAGCGGAGAAGAACGTTTCGCAGGCCTGCGCTGCTGCCAGTGCCTTCGCCGGATCCCTGACAAATTTCAAACAGACACTCAAACCTGGTGCCACGATAGAACAGATCAAATCGGCACGGGAACAGGTCGCGAAGACCTACGACGACCTGGTCAAGGCCAGCCAGGATGTAGCCAAAGACGAAATGGACGCAGTTAAGACGGCCGAAAACAAGTTCGACGCAGCCGTCAGAGCCGTCCCGGATGATGCCACCCTTACTCAGGCGGCCGCCTCCCTGCGGGACGACGCCGCCAACGTCCAGGCCGCGGTCAGTGACCTCCAAACGGCGACTAAATGCTGACCTCAAGGCCCCTCCGGGCAGGTCTGCAGCTAGCCTCAGTCCTGCCCCGGCTGCATTCCCGCCCCACACCGCTCCTACAGAAAGCAGGGAAGTTGACATGAGCTTCTGGGAAAACTTTTGGGATATCTTCTGGTGGTTCTTCCTCGTATACGCGTTCATCGCCTTCCTCTGGGCGTTGTTCGCCGTCATCGGCGACCTGTTCCGCGACGACACGCTGAGCGGCTGGTGGAAAGCCGTCTGGATCCTCTTCCTGGTCTTCGTGCCCTTGTTGGGTGTGCTGGTCTACGTGATTGCCCGCGGTAAGGGCATGACGGAGCGGTCCATGGCACGGGCCCAGGAGAACCGGGAGGCCTCGGATGCTTACATCCGCAGCGTCGCTGCACCGAGTCCGAGCGACGAGATCTCCAAAGCCACGGCTCTTCGGGACTCCGGAACAATCAGCGCTGATGAATTCGAAAGAATCAAGACCAAGGCTCTGGTCTGAGAGCGCCATCGACCCAGCACCGCTTGGCAGCAGATGCAATGACCATGGACGAGGTGGTGTCTTAGTCCTCGACCAGGGTGCGGTGTCCTTCTGCGCAACCGCCAGACTGTCGCTCCATGCCATTGGGCGGCACGGTGGCCGGTTGCCAGCCGTCGAGGGCGTTCCCGCAGACGGTTCGGACCGGCCGAGGCTGCGAGGCATAACCCGATCAGTAAACTCTCTGGCTGCCCACAGGAAGCCGGGCTACTATCCGGCTGTCACTCCGTTTAGAAAAGGAGAACCCCTTGTCTGAAGAATCAGTAGGGAGCGTCGTGCTGGTGATGCACGATCTGCCGACCGCGGAGGGCTGCGGTGTCATGGCCGTCCAGAACGCGGCGCTGTCCCTTGCCGGCGCTATCGGCCGTGGAGCCTGCCGATGCCTGGCTGGTCGCGTCGGCAGTCCGGTCCCGCGGCCAATGCCTTGGGTTGCGGGCTGATGTCTACAGACCAGGTGCCCACAACCCGGCGCCCTCTCGGCCAGGGTCACAGCATGGCCAGGCACTCGGTCGGGGCCGAGACACTGATCAAAGCCCGAAGCTCCACCGTCTGGGACGTCATCACCGATGCACGGAACTTCACCGTCTGGGAATCCGGCATCACGCACATCAGGGGCGAGTTGCGCAACGGTGGCACCATCAGAATCCGAACCCACACCGGAGGGGAGCGCACCTTCCGGCTGCGCGTCCAGCAGATGCCCGGCGAGGTGATGACCTGGACCCAGGGCCTGCCTCTGGGCCTGCTCACCGGGGTGCGTACCTTCACGCTTGAACCGGTGGGCGGCATGACGCACCTGCTCGTAAGAGAAGAGTTCACTGGCCCGCTTTGCGGGCTGCTGCTCCGGGAGTTTGCGTCCGACACGCAGCAGGCTTTCACCGATTACGTTAGCGCGGTCAGGAAACGCGCCGAAATTCTCGGCCGACACGTTCGAACCACGGGATCATGAGCGCCATCGGAGAAGCGCGCAGCGTCCAAGAGCGCCCGACGCCGCCCGAGCGTGCTCTGGGCCATACTCCCCGACGGAGCACTAGTGGCGCTCTGAGGTTACGACACCGGTTGTCTGCAGAACACGTTCAGAAAAGCCACGGATCCACCCCCGCGGGCCCTTGTTGGGTCGGCCCTATCGGTTTAGTGTGGGGCCCGTCGGGCAGTGTGCGCATGGATGCACGCTGGATAGGGACCGGACGGGATCATCCAGCACGCCTTCGGTGCCTTAAAAGCGAAGGAACGTAATGGCGATGATGGCTGAACCGGAAATCCACCCGCCGCCCCCTTTGGCCGGCCGGGGCCTCTATCTGCTGGACGACCACGAGGTCGTGAGACGGGGCCTGCGCCATCTGCTGGAGTCCGAAGGTCTCAGCATCGCCGGAGAATCAGGATCCGCGCACCGGGCGTTCCGGCGAATCCCTGCCCTCCGCCCGGAGCTGGTCATCCTTGACGATGATCTCCCCGACGGTTCAGGTGCCGACGTGTGCCGGGCCATCGCTGCGGCGGACCCGACCATCCGGTGCCTCCTGATGACCGGAGATGCCAACGAAGTCGTGCTGATCGACTCGATTCTGGCCGGCGCATGGGGGTGCCTGTCCAAACAGGACGGCAGCTGCGAACAGCTCAGGCTCATCCGCCGTGCCCTGGCCGGGCACACCGCGTACAGCGGCCGGTTCCGGACCGCGCTCGTTACCCCGCTCGTCGGGCCCGCAACCCAGTCCCTGGATAGGAGACTCCTGACCCTTACGAGACAGGAAATGAATACCGCCATCCGACTGGGGAGAGGGCTGACCAACCGCCAGATCAGCCAGGAAATGTCGCTGGCGGAAAGACCGTGAAGAATCTGACCTCAACCATTCTGAGGAAACTCGGCATGGCGAGCAGGACGCAGGCCGCCGTGTTCATCACCAGGGCGCTGAATTCTTCTAACGACCCTGCCGACGGCGGATACCGGTTTAGCCCATCCCCGGCTCTGATCGCGGAGGTCACGGCAGCGCTGCTGACCTGCACCAGCGAGTCCTGCACCGTGCCACCCACAGGCGAAGTGCGGGCAAGGGACGTCCGGCGGCTTACCGACGCACTCACGGCGACCCGGACCGATCGGATGGGACCCCACCTGCTGCCCGGCCGGACTTAAAAACCCGGAATGCCGCGAACCGCGCTCCCGGTGAGGGAGTCAGGCTGCGCATTCAGTACAGTAGCGGTGGCCGTTCTTCTGCCGATCCACGACCCCAGGCAATTGGTGGACACCGGGCGTTGGCGCGAGCACTTGATTGCGTCAGTGAGACAGCATTACGCCGACCTGTGTCCGGATGTCCTGAACAATCTCGTCGATGCTCAATGCGGCGTTCACGGTCGCTGCCATGCTGAGGAACATGATGGCGCTGACGATGCGGGCCGTCGTAGCGGCATCGTGCGCACGAGCCGGCTCCTGCCTGCCCAGGACGGCAGCGATGGCCTCCTCGGTCTCCGCGACGATGGAGAGGGCCTCAGCGTGACGGGGCTCCGTGGGATCACCGAAGACCATTTCGCGCAGGTACGTGCGTCCGTTGTCGACCTGGACGCGGTTGCATTCCACAATCGGCCGTACGATTGCCAGCACCGCATCGAGGATATCCGGGGTGGTTTCGGCATCAGCCCGACCTTGCTGAAGCGCTTCGGCGTAGTGCGCGTTCTGCACGAGGAGGAGGAGTTCGCCTTTGGTCTTCGCGTAAAGGAACAGGGTCCCGGTGCCTATGTCCGCCTTGTCGGCGATCTGCTGGGTCGTGACATCCTCGATGCCGTGCTCGGCCAGCAGTTCGCTTGCCGCGGCCGTGATGCGGTCCAGCTTCTGCTGCTTGTTCCGCTCGCGCCGTCCGACCGGCTGGGAGGCGAGAGACATGGTGATGGATCCTCCGGAATAGATTCTGACTGCACTCAGTTATGAGTGTAGTCACTACTGTTTGGGTTCGAATGTTCCTTCGTTCATTCTCCCACGCAAGGGCCGAACCCCAGTGTTCCGCCCCGGCAGAGTGGTGGCGCTATTACCCCGCGACGCAAAGGACCGCACACATGACTTCCTCCCTCTGGCAACCCTTCACCCTCGGCAATGTGGAGCTGCCGCACCGGCTCGCGCTGGCCCCGCTGACCCGGAGCCGCGCAAACCCTGACGGCACCCCCGGGGAACTGGCCGCGGAGTACTACGGCCAACGCGCCTCGCTCGGGCTGATCATCACCGAGGGCACGCAGCCGTCCGAGGACGGCCAGGGCTATCTGAACACCCCCGGCATCTACACTCCTGAACACATCGAGGGATGGCGAAAGATCGCCGACACGGTGCATGCAGGCGGCGGGGCCCTGTTCATCCAACTGATGCACGTCGGCCGGATGTCGCACCCGGATAACACCCCGCACCACCGTCAGCCCGTTGGCCCATCGGCGATCTCGTCCGAGCAGGACATGTTCACTCCAACGGGCCCGCAGAAGACGCCGGTGCCGCGTGAGCTGACTGCCGAAGACATCCAGGCCACCATCGCCGGGTTCCGCCACGCCGCAGCCTCCGCTATCGCAGCGGGAGCGGACGGCGTGGAGATCCACAGCGCGAACGGGTACCTGCTCCACCAGTTCCTCTCGCCAAACTCGAACCACCGCACGGACGAATACGGCGGATCCGTGGAGAACCGGTCCCGGTTCGTCGTCGCGGTCGCCCGCGCGGTGGCCGAGGAGATCGGGGCAGACCGGACCGGCATCCGCATCTCACCGGCGTTCCCGCTGGGCGGAATCAACGAAGGGGATCCCGCCGACGTCCGGACCCAGTACCGCCACCTGGTCGGCGAACTCGCCACACTGGACCTTGCGTACCTGCACGTACACCACCTCGGTGACGACGAACTGCTGCGGTCCTTCCGCGACGCGTGGCCTGCGGCCATCCTCGTCGTCCGCTATGGGCGCGACCGTGAGCAGATTGCCGACGACATCGACGCCGGGCTCGCGGACATCGCGCCGCTGGGCCGCTTCGCCCTGTCGAACCCCGACATTGTTGAGCGCCTGCGCACTGGTGCGCCACTGAATGAGGTGGACCCGGCAACCCTGTATGGCGGCGGCGCGGCCGGGTACACCGACTATCCGGCCCTGGCACACGCCTAATCGTCTGCCGCGGGCCGTCCGCCGCCGACCTTACATACCCCGTACCGATCAGAAAGAAGAAACAGTCATGCCCTCACTCAACGGAGCAGTCGTCCTCGTCACCGGAGCCAACGGCGGAATCGGCACGCAGTTCGTGCACGAAGCACTCGCGCGGGGAGCTGCAAAGGTTTATGCCTCCGCCCGCACCCCCCGCACTTGGAACGACGAGCGCATCGTTCCGCTCGCCTTGGACGTCACCGACTCCGCCTCCATCCAGGCGGCGGTCGAGGCGGCACCGGATGTGACCGTGCTGATCAACAACGCCGGCGCGTCGGTCTCCAGTGCCGGGATCCTCACCCACACGGACGAGGAGATCCGCAGGAACGTCGAGACGAACTTTCTCGGGCCTCTCTTCGTCGCCCGCGCGTTCGCTCCGGTCTTGTCGGTGAAGGACGGAGCGATGATCATCGACATCCACTCGGCCCTGAGCTGGTACGCCGTCGCCGGCATCTACAGCGCCACCAAAGCCGCCCTCTGGTCCGCGACTAACTCCCTCCGCCTCGAACTCGCCCCCGCCGGCGTGCACGTCGTCGGCGTCCACGTCGCATACGTCGACACCGCGATGGCCGCGCACGCCACCGACCCGAAGCTCGACCCGGCCGTGCTGGTGCGCACCGTGTTCGACGCCACCGAGGCAGGGCAGTACGAGGTCCTCGCCGACGACACGTCTGTCCAGCTCAAGGCCGGACTCAGCGCACCCCTCGAAGCGGTCTACCCGCAGTTGGCGGCGACGAACGCATAAGGGAACAACCGGTGCCACCGCGTTCACCAAAAGTGAGCGCGGTGGCACGACTCCCGCCGCAGGGAGTGTCTGAATAGCGGAGGATCCGGGGTTGGCCTGACACTCCGGGGGGGTCACCAGCCAGGGGCCGCGTCACGGGTGGCGATACTTTTGATCACTCTGCTGACGCGTTTGTGGGTGTCCTGTTCGAGCTGGCCAGCGCGACGGGGCGCCACGCCAATGGCTGTGCCCGCCCGTATTCACGGACGGGCACAGCCACAGTGACTCTCTGCTCTGTTAGCGGGATCTTGTCAGGTACGTGCTGGTCAGTGGGCGAGGAATTCCACGGCGACGGGGGAGAACCTGTCGTGGAACTGGAAGATTCCGCCGTGGCCCGAGTCGGGGTAGATGATCAGCTCGGATCCCTTGATGCGCCGGTGCAGGTCCCCGGACAGGACCGACGGCACCATGCGGTCGTTGTCGCCGTTGGCGATGAGGGTGGGGTGGGTGAGCCGTGACAGGTCCGACGGCGCGGAGCGGCCGAACTTCCGGATTGCCTTCAGCTGAGTCTGGAAGGCTTTGGTGCTGATCGGCTTGTCGCGGTCGACAGTGCGCTCCTGCAGGCGCCTGATGAACGCCTTCGCGGCCGACTTGCCGGTCGCGTTGCGGTTAAAGAACAGGAACTCCTTCGGGTCCGAGCGCGTCAGGGTCGCGCGGAGGACGTCCCAGTAGGTGGCGCCGACGACCTTGTCGATGTCCTTGCCGCCCCGCGGCCCGGTACCAGCCAGCACGAGCTTGCGGACGAGGTCGGGATGCTTGAGGACCAGGTCCTGGGCGATCATGCCGCCCATTGAGAAGGAGAAGACGTCGACCTGGTCGAGCCCGAGGGCCTTGATGAAGGTGTAGGCGTCGTCGGCCATCGCCTCGATGCTGTCGGGAACCTGCCCGGTGGAGGCGCCGACACCGCGCTGGTCGAAGGTGATGACGTGGCGGTTCTTCGCGATGGGCTCGATGATGCGCGGGTCCCAGTTGTCCAGGGTCGCGGCAAGGTGCACGAAGAATACGACGGGTATGCCGGTCTTGGGCCCCAGCTCGCGGTAGGCGTAGGTGACGCCACCTGAAGTGATGGAGCGTGTGGCGGCCTTCGCGTACGAGGTGACGACAGAGCCGTTCGGGGTGTCAAAGCTGCTCATGCTGGTAGTCCTCCTGAGTGGTCTGTGATGGGTCTGGTTGCCGGCGGCTCAGGAGGGAAGGGTGACGACGGCTTTGCCGCGGAGGCCGCCCTTGGCCAGCGACTCGAGCGCCTGTGGGGTCTGGGCGAAGTCGAAGACCCGTCCAACGACCGGGCGCAGCACGCCGTCGTCAACCAGGGCGGTGATCTGGCGCAGCTGGTCGCCGCTGGCACGCATGAAGAGGAACTCGTAGCTGACGCCGAGCTTCTTCGCCTGCCGCCGGATCCTGCTGCTGAGCCCCGCGATCGCCAGGCGCAGCACAGGGTTAAGGCCGGCTTTGCGCGCGAATGCCGGGTCCGGCGGGCCGGCGATTCCGATCGCCTTCCCGCCGGGCTTGAGGATGCGCAGTGACTTGACGAGGTTCTCCCCGCCGAGGCTGTCGAGCACCAGATCGTACCCGGTGAGGAGCTGTTCGAAGTCCTGCGTACGGTAGTCGATCACAGTGTCCGCGCCGAGATCGCGCACGAAGTCGGCGTTGGAGGCACTGGCGGTGGTCGCGACGGTGGCGCCGAGGTGCTTGGCGAGTTGGATCGCGATCGACCCGACCCCGCCGGCTCCGGCGTGGATGAGGACATTCTGCCCCGGACGTAGGTTGCCTTGCACAACGAGGGCCTGCCACGCCGTAAGTGCAACCAGCGGTAGGGAGCCGGCCTCCTCCATGCTGATAGACGCGGGTTTCAGTGCCAGATCGGCCTCGGTGATGGCGATGCGCTCGGCGAACGTGCCGATGCGGTCTTTGTCGGGGCGGGCGTAGACCTCGTCACCGGGTTTGAAGCCGCGCACCTTCGCCCCGACGCGGATGACTGTGCCGGCGACATCGTTGCCAAGGATCAGCTGGAGCTTGTACGGGAGGATCTGCTTGAACTCACCCAGGCGGATCTTTTCGTCCAATTGGTTGAGGCCAGCTGCGTGGACCTGGACCAGCACATCGCGGTCGCCGACCGTCGGCTCCGGGACGTCTGCTGCGCGAAGCGGCTCCTTGTACTTGGTGACGACGAATGCCCTCATGGCGTGCTGCTCCTCTATGACGTACGGTTGGTTAAACATGAGCCTACTCAATTTTGAGTTGACTCAGAAATATAGTCAAGTGAACCGTTGGGTGCGCGCGTTCGTTTGAATGTTCGGGCCACATTCCCGCGATGGATCTTCAGGAAACATGCAATCTCCGCATAGGGGTCCTGATCGGTGATGGTGACAGCCGGTGGGAAGCCGCAGAGGAACGGGACCAGTGCCGCGCCCGCGGGGGGGCTTGCCCGTGTTCGTGAGTCTAGTCCGGGCTTCAACGTTGGTCGGTCGCTGTCAGGTTTTCCGGGGGGACGCGGAGGTCCGCGTACTCCCCGGCGGTGTAGGGTCAGCGCAGTCAGGACACCATGACTTCGAATGGGAGTGTGGCCGGGAGGGGCTGGCGGACCTTTGTCCGGCCAAAGATAGCGTGGACATTGTCCATACCCGTATACACCTGATGCCGTTGCTGGTGGCTGGGCCCCTACCTGCCTATTTCAGCTGACACGAGTTCATGCAGCCCACGAGTCCTATGTGACGTGACTTTCAATGGCAGTCACGCGCCGGTGCCTTCCCCGATCCGGTCAGTCTGGGAGGGTGCGCCGACCAGGATCTGCTGGATCGCCGGAGCCACGGTCGCCACCAGTTTCTCCGTGTCCGCGTCGACCAGCACAGGCACACCGATGATCCGCCTGCTGGTCACGATACCGACCAGCATCGATGAGGCGAGTCCAGCCCGGAGGGCGGCATCGTCACCGCTGCGGCCGCTTACGCCGTGCAGCAGCCGGGATTGGATGAACTCACGCAGTTGTGCGCATGCCTGGTCATTGACGATCGCACCACGCAGCATCGCCATCAGCGGTTCGGAATCGGTGGCGGGGCCCTCCCAAGCGTCGAGGTAGGCGCGGACGACGCGTTCTCCAAGATGCTCGTCCGGCCCCTCGAAAGCCGTGTTGAACCGTTCGAGGGCCGACGCTGGGACGGACATCACAGCCGCGAACAGCTCGTCTTTGGAGCGGAAGAACTGCATCACCTGGGACACGTCCACGCCGGCATCGGCGGCGACACGCCGGATCGTCGTCGCGCCGAAACCGTCGGCGGCGAACCGGGCCCTGGCGGCGTCGAGCACCGCCTGTCTGGTGCTGCCGGTCCCGGGCCTCCGGCCGCGGCGCGCTTTCGGCAGGGATTCCTTCTGCTGGGTCATGAGTCAAACCTAGCAACCGATATAGATTTTCTCAACAAGTGTTGAGTTTTTGAATTGGCCGACGTAGGCTCGCTTGGACGCAAGCCCCGGAGGGCTGAACTGACCGAAGGAGCTCGCCATGAGCGATGACCAGAAAATGTTCGTACCGTCCCATCCGCTGCCGGCCGCGAGAACGGGCGTGCTGACCGCGTTCGAACCCGGGACCCGGACCCTGGAAGCAGGGTTCCGGATTGCGCCTCAGTTCCGGGCCCTGCCGGTGGATGTGGTGTTTGAGAAGGACGTCGCGGTTCAGTTGCGCGACGGAGTCACGATTCACGTCGACATCTTCCGCCCCGCGGGTTCTGAGCAGGTGCCGGTGATCGTGGCCTGGAGCCCGTACGGCAAGGGTCAGGGCACATCCCTTAGTGTCATGGGCGTGTTCGGGCTGGTTGGCCTGGACAACAGCATCGTGTCCGGTCTGGAGAAGTTCGAGGCACCGGATCCCGCATACTGGTGCGCCCAGGGCTACGCGATCTGCAACCCGGACATCCGCGGCGTGGTTGACTCCGACGGCGACAGCGTGCTGTGGGACCGGCAGGAAGGCCGGGACTGCTACGACCTGATTGAATGGCTCGCCGGGCAGCAATGGTGCTCCGGCAAGGTGGGCATGAGCGGGACCTCTTACCTAGCGGTATCCCAGTGGTTCACCGCCGCAGAACAGCCCCCGCACCTGGCGGCGATCAACCCGTGGGAAGGCGTCAGCGACGTCTACCGCGACCTGGTGATGAGGGGCGGAATGCCAGACATCGGCTTCGCCCGGCAACTCCAGGAAGGCAGCTTCTTCGGCAAAAACCGGAAGGAAGACATCCTCTCCGAAGTCGAGCGCTACCCGCTGATGACCGACCTCTGGGAAAACAAAATCCCCGACTTCGGCAAGATCACCGTCCCGGCGTACATCGTGGCCAGCTACTCGAACACCCTCCACACCGCCGGGACATTCCGCGCCTGGCGGCGCATTGCTTCCAAAGAGAAATGGCTGAGGATCCACAACAGCCAGGAATGGCCGGACTACTACGACGAAGCGAACGTGGAAGACCTGCGCCGCTTCTTCGACCACCACCTCAAGGATCAGGACAACGGGTGGGAGCAAACGCCCCGCGTCCGGTACGCCGTTCTCGACCTCGAGGGCGGCGACCAAGTCGGCGTCGCCGCCGACATGTTCCCGCCGTCGGACGTCTTGTCAACGAAGTACTACCTGGACGGCCGCTCCCGGACCCTGACGACGACCGCCCCGGCCGCCGCGGCGGAAGCCGCGTACGACGTCGACTCGAACCCGAACGCGGTGTCCTTCCTTACCCGCTTCGAGCAGGAGACCGTCATGGTCGGTTACCCGAAGGCGCACCTCTGGGTCGAGGCGCGAGGCGCTGACGACATGGACCTGTTCGTCCTCGTGCAGAAGCTCGACGCGTACGGAACGCCTCTACAGGCGTTCACCGTCCCCAACCAGAGCGCCATGGCACATGACCTCACCGATCACGGGGCCACGATCCTGCGCTACAAGGGCTCCGACGGACGGCTTCGTGTCTCCGCCCGCCACCTCGACGAGACACTCTCGACCGACGACGTGCCCGCCCACAGCTTCGACCGGGTCCAGAAGCTGTCGGCCGGGGAAATCGTCACCATCGAGATCGACCTGTTTCCGATCGGCCTCGCCTTCCATCCTGGAGAACAACTCCGCTTCATCATCAGCTCCCGGAACCTGCTCGGCACGCTGATGCCGGGCATAAGCGAATACGTCGGCGCCAACAGCGGAACGCACATCATTCACACCGGTGGAGAGTACGCCTCCTACCTGCAGCTGCCCGTCCAAACGCCCACTAAGTAACGAATGACCATGACCAGGGACGCCCGCATGACCTCAACCCCTGCTCCCGAACACTGGGTGCGCCTGGCTGGCGAGGACCGCGACGGAAGCATCGAAGCCTTCGAACTGGTTTCCGCGCGGCGGGCACTGAAGCTGCTGAAGGGCAACCTCGGCCGCGCGCGGATACGGGCGGGTCACTGGGGACGAAGGCGGGAATCGTCAGACTCCCATTCATCTCGGGTGATCGCGTACTCGACGTCGCCGTGCTCTTCGCCCGGAACGTACACCGGCCAGTCCGCGACGAAGGCCCGCACGAGGCGCATCCCGGATTTCTCCATCACCCTTCGGGAGGCCGTGTTGACTGCCATGGTCGAGGCTACAACCCGTTGCACCCCGAACTCGGTGAACCCCTTGGCGATCAGCGCCCGCGATCCCTCCGTCGCGTGCCCCTTTCCCCAGGCCGCGTGGCGCAACCGGTAGCCCAGCTCCGGCTGATCTTGTGGATCGTCGGGGCCGGGCCGGAAGTGGAACCAGCCGAGGAATTCCCCGGTCGTCTTCTCGATCGCGGCCCAGAACCCGTAGCCGGGAAAGCGCTGGTAGTAGTCGAGGAATGCCGGGAGGAAGTCGCCTTCTATCTCGTCCCGGGGGGTGGGGATACCGCCGGTGATGTACCGCATCACGCGCGGATCGCTGTCCAGTTCCACGAGTAGCTCCGCATCGTCGGGGGTGAACTGCCGGAGCAGAAGTCGTTCAGTCTCCAGGAAGGTGAGCATGCAGACATTCTTGCACCGGGGGGAACCCGTCACGCCGATCGGGGAGGTCGGATTACCGTCGCTGGACGAGCTTATTGGCCATTGGGATTGGTCCCAGGCATATGTGGCCCCTTGTTTGGGTGCGCCGAAGTGGGCAAAAGGAGGGTATGCACAATGTGCACACCCTGGGCTTCGGACCGGGTCGTACCTGGGCCGGAGCGGGCCGGATCCCTGTTCGGAGTCAGCCGACGCGGCGATAGCGGATGTGGGTGGCCAGCGGTGAGTGGAGCACCTCGTCGGGTTCGAAGCCGAAGGATTCAACCCCGTCGAAGATGCGTTCGCCCGAACCGAGCAGGACCGGTGCGATGTCGAGGGTGAGCTCGTCGATCACGCCGGCGATCAGTGCCTGCCGGACGGTCGAGGCCCCGCCGGCGATGTCCACGCCCTTGTCCCCGGCGGCCTGGCACGCTGCGGAGTAGGCCGCGTCGAAACCCTCGGTGACGAAGTGGAAGGTCGTCCCGCCGTCCAGCTGGATCGGGTCGTGTCCGTGATGGGTCAGCACAAACACCGGCGCGTGGTACGGCGGTTCGGCTCCCCACCACCCGGCCCATTCCTCATCCCAGTCCCCGCGGACCGGGCCGAACATGTTCCGCCCCATCACATACGCACCCCGCGGGCGCATGAGCCACTCGTTCGCGACCTTGTCGGCATCGTTGGCCCGCGGGTCGCCGATGTGCCAGCCGTGCAGCTCCAGCCCCCGCTTGCCCAGGGGGTTCTCGCGGCTCTGGTCCGGCCCGGCGACGAAGCCGTCCAGCGAGATCGACATGTGGCAGGTGGTGTCCGGCATCGCGAACCTCCTGAGTGATAGCGACTTGCATGGTCGCGTGTGGCGATTCCGGGGATCGTAGCACGTGCTGGCATCCTCGCCCACCGTCTCCGGCGGCTGGTCCCGACGGTCTCCTCACCCGGGCACGTGGGCCAAGCTGCTGGCTTCCAGGAATCCAGTAGCTGTATCGGATTTTCTGGCAGCACCAGTGCGGGCGGATGGTGTCGCGGTGGGGGACCGGCTTGCGGGCGGCAGATTCAACTGGAGGAGGCAGGCTGGTCGGGGCGGGCCAAGTCGGTCTGGATCGTGCGGATGATCGAGGCGAGGATTCCGGATGCGAGAAGTCCTGGCCCCAGCGGACCGGCGGAATTCGCGCCCAACGGTGGCAGGCACCGGAGCGCGGACCGGGCTTCGGCGCTCATGTGCTCGAGTTGCCAGTGAATCTCGTCGTCGATCGTCTGGGGCCGACCGGGCGCCGCCAGTCCGGCCGCTTTCGCGGCATACGCGGCTGCCCCCAGGGCGTGCGCGCCCATGTGGGCGACGGCGGCGGCTTGCGTGGCAGACCGGGCGGCAGCCACCGCAGCAGGGCTGGTCACCTCGAGTGCGGCACGGCCGGCAACAAACCGCCGGCGGATCTCGTCGGCGGCACGGAGTTCACCGCGGGCGAAGGCCCGCGCCCGCGCGATGGCGTCGCGGGGGCGATCATCTGCCGGCGCCTCGGCCTCAAATAAAGCCACCACCCGCTCAGCGCAGTCTGCGGCCCAAGTCGCGACGACGCGGCGCTCGGGCTCACTCAGCGTCTGCGGAGAAGCCATATCAGCACCATACACATGCTGTGCAGACCGGTCGGCTTAGGGGCAGTGCGATGCAGGGGAATCTCGGTCTCGATACGTGGGCACGTCTGGATTCCCGGTCGGAACCCTGGACATGACTTGGGTGTGCCGGACCCGACCCTAAAGCAATGCCGCCTGTTCTGGCTGGAGGTCTCTACCGGGCGGGTCGCAACCTGGGTTCCCATCGGACTGCGACAGAATCGGAATCGGGTTCACCGGGTGCTCAGCCTGTGGACCCACTGACGGCAGCAGAAACTCCCAGGCCGGCCATTGTCGACTTGAATCGATCGACCGCCACAACGAAAGCGGGTCATTGTGGGCATCTTCAGGAAGAAGTCTCCCGAACCGGAACCGCCTGATTCGCACCTCACGTTCTTCACGATTTCAGGCGCTAACCATTTCCGAACGATCACGCGCGAAGTTTTCGCCGAGATGGGACTCGAAGTCCATGTTCAGCCCGGCCACGCTGTCGATGACTCCGGGCGTGAATTCGGATTTTGGAACGTGGCCGCCGCTTGTGGTGACCAGCCGCAATCCTTGTGGCGGGACCTGATACGCGAACATCTTCAACGCGTTCTGGCGAGCTTCGACGCACCCGATCCGTTCGACATCCTTGCCCCTGCTGATGTAGCGAAGCAGACTTTCGCACGCCTTTATGATGAGGCGAGCATGCCAGGGATCGACGGCTACCCGCACAGGGAGTTCGCGCCGGGCATCGTCGAGATGATCGCGCTCGACCTCCCGGACACGGTTACCGTTTTCAGTCACAACAACGCAAACAAGTTCGGCGGGTTCGAAGCCCTCAGAACCCAGGGTATTGCGAACCTTCGCGGGCTGGCAGTCGAAAAACTCGAAACCCTCCCTGCACCGGGAGGGGGCTCGTTCACGGCTCTGTTAGGTGAATCTGTCCATACCGGGAGCCGGGCTCTACTTCTTCCCGACTTGGCCTCACAACTCATCGGCAAGCGCGTCGGAGAAGAATTCGGCTGGCTCATGAGCGTCCCGAACCGACACCAAGTCGTTTGGCACATCATCGAAGACGCCACCGTCATTCCAGCGGTTAACGGAATGGCCCGATTCGCCGCCATGGGATACAGCGATTCACCTGCACCGGTGAGTCCACACGTCTTTTGGTGGAACGGGACGAGCTACGAGCAACTTACCGAGGTGTCCGACGATGGTGGCCTGGGGATACGAGTAAGTCCAGCATTCCAGGCCGTCCTGGAATCGATAACTGCGGACAGTTAGAGACTTCCCCGAAGAGCCTGATACGGCTCGCGAGAAAACGGTTGTGGTTCCGTCTCGCGATGGGTGAGGAATAATACCCTCCATGACCAGTGGGGAAATAGGTAAGAGGGAAGCCCAAAAGCCGGCAACGCGCACCGGCGCACGTGTTGACGTCGCCCCAACTCTGCCGGAATCCATGACCGGCAGGGCAAGCCCGGCAAAAGCGGCGGTCGGCGACAAGCCGGTCTTCGCATATATCGCCAGCCTGCCACAGCCGCAGCGGGGCATCGCAGAAACGGTCGATGCTTTGGCGGCAAAGACGCTGCCCAGCCTTCGGCGCTCAGTGAAGTGGGGCATGTCCTACTACGGAGTCGGCGACGGGTGGTGCTTCAGCTGCGGCGGATTTGCTGGCCATGTCAAGCTCATGTTTGTGAATGGCGCAGCGCTCGAGCCTGTGCCTCCGGTGACACCGGTGGGGATGGGCAAGTCGACTCGGGGTGTGGAGCTCGAATCCATGGACGACGTCGACGAACGCCAGATCGCGGCGTGGATGAAGCAGGTCGCGTCCGTGCCGGGTGTCGGGGGCAAGAAGCGTTGAACCGGAGGCCTGCCGCCGAGGCAAACAAGAGCACGACGGCGGATCCTGCCCGCCGTCGTGCTCTTGCGTCTATTTCTTGACGCCTATCGCAGTCCGGGTTACTTGGTGACCTGAAGTCCGGTGTCCCAGTTGAAGTCGGCGAACTCGGGGTTGGCCTGCATGGTCATGAGGACGAACTGGAAGCCTTCGAGTTCCCGGGAGCGCTTGAGCGGACCGACCACTAGGGGGCGCATGCCGCCGGCGCTGACGAAGCTGCTCACGGCGGCGGTGGCGTCCGCGTTGTCGCCGGCGATGAAGACGTCCAGGGGCTGTCCGCCTGACTCTCCGGCGACGAGGGTGCCGGCGAAGGTGGTGTTGAACGCCTTGACCACGTTGGCGCCTGCGGGGGCAAGCTGCGCGATTTCTTCGGCGGCGGAGGTGCCGGGCTCGACGACCAGGGAGTCAAAGGTCTCGAAGTTCACCGGGTTGGTGATGTCGACGATGGTCTTGCCGGTCAGGGCCTCGCCGTGGGCGCTGACGACGTTCTTGGCGGCGTCGAACGGGACAGCGAGGACCACGATGGCGCCCTGCGGGGCCTCGGCGGTGGTCCCGAAGGTGACGCCGGCGCCGAGTTCGGCGGCCAGTTCCTGCGCTTTGGTGATGTCCTGTCCGAGGATTTCCACGGTCAGGCCGCCGGCGAGTGCTCGGGTGGCGATGCCACGGGCCATGTTGCCGTTGCCGATGATGGTGAGGTTCGTCATGGGTGTCTTCTTTCCGAATATGCGGGCCAGGAGGGTTTTCATCAGATTCTGTTCTCTTGGGAAAGTGATCATTGAAGCTACAACTAAATGTACGTCGGTAAGGTTGAAGCGTCAACTACTTTTCAGAACTGAACGGAGTATTCGCGCCTATGACGGCCGCTGGGCCGTATCCACGGCATCTTGAGCGAGCAGTTCGCCGGTGCGCACGATGGACGCGCGCCTGCGCTCTGCGTCCGGCGGTCCGGTGATCACGAGGGGGACATTCGGGCTCGCGACCCAGGCGTGGCACAGTGTGACGACGGTCAGGAGCAGGTCTTCCGCCGCGGCCTCGCTCAAGGCCGGAAGGGCATTCCGGATCTCGGTGACTTTGTTCGCCGAGCGGAGGGTGCGGGCCTCGGCTCCTACCGGATGTCCCTGCTCAAGCCCCTCCCAAAAGGTAAGGCGTGCGAGGCTGGGGCGGCTCCTGGAAAAATCAAAGTACCGTCCCGCGAAATCTCCGATCGCACCAGGACCCATGCCGGCGACCGGAAGGTCGTCCAGGGCGGTGACGAGTTCGCGGGTGAGCGCCGCTTCAAAGAGTCCGGCCTTGCCGCCAAAGTAGAAGTAAATCCGTTCGCGGTTGCACCCGGAGATCCGCGAAATCTGATGGATACGCGCACCGGAGAAGCCCCGATCGGAGAACTCGGTAATTGCGGCATCGAGGATTTTCTTCTGCGTCGCATCAGTGTCCCAGGCCATGGCCCCCATCCTAACTCCAACCGTTTGTTTGCTTTCGCGAAACAGCACGCAGTAGCATCGATTCCAACCAGACGTTTGGAGATTGAGTGGAACACGAGGGTAAGGCGCTAGCGGCCGATGAAACGGATGCGCATCATCACCGAACCGTCGGTGTGGCATCGGTCCATGTGAGGGCTGCTATCACCTGGGTGGCGATCTTTCCGCTGGCCGCAATCGGGATGAGTATTTTGGCCGCTTTGGCGCCGGGGTGGCCCCCGGTCCTGCGCGCTTTTACGCTCACTCTTGTGGTCGTTCCCATTGCCGTCTACTTCGCCGTTCCCCGCCTTCTCCTGCTCCAGGCGAAGCTGGGCCACGTTGCCACGCGCACTCGGGCGCGGCACAATGCGAAACGCCATGCGCGGGTTCGCAAGCCACGCCGGGGTGCATGATCGGGGCCGGCCTGCCGGAACGTTACAACCTGTGGGCGTCGGGGCCTGTGGCGCAGGCGTGACTGGTCTCTACCATTGCAGCGACCACGTGCAGCTCATTCTCGTCGCGGGGCCCGTAGACCATGACCATGCCTCGAGCCAGCCGGATGCCGGCCAGCGGGTGGGCCACTGCCCAGCCCTTGGCGATTGCGTCCGCGGCCAGTTGGGGCGGCAGGGCCAGGTGGAGGGAGCCGTCGTGGGGCGGGTGCTGGTGGGCAAACTCCCCGGCTGAGGGGACCAGGAACGCATCCTCGGGAGCGTCAGGTTCCGGCTGCATCATCAGGCCCCGCGCGCCTGGAACGGAGATAACGGACTGCGAAGTCGAGACTCCGGCGAGCGAACTGATCCTGGCGAACAACTTTTCCTGAAGGTCCACTGGCGCATTGTCACTGCGCTGTTCCTGCGGGATTGTCCATGACACGGTGGGACGCTGACCGGCCCTGCGGGGAAGAGTGCCGTCCGGCAGGGCCGACCAGCGTCCGCCGGTGGTGCCTTCATCCGCTCCGGAACGAGCCAGGAACGACAGTCGCTCGTGGATCCAGCCCCCGAGTTCACGGAGCGTCTGGCCGCTGATCTGGTGCCCTCCGGGGTCGCGGCGGGCGTAGGCGGGGGCGGCGGAATCCGTCAGCAAGTAGTTCCAGGTGCGGTCCAGCAGTTCCGTCGGGATGACTTTGTCCTGATCGCCCTGAGCGACGAAAACCGGAAGGCCTGCCAGCCGGGCCGGCGTGACCGGGACACCGGCGTCGAACGGCAAGGTGCCGTACAGAATAGCCGCACCGGAGAATCGTTGCGGATCTGCAAGGACCAGCCCGCCAGCGAATGCTGCACCCCCGCTGAAGCCGACGAGCACGACCGGCCGGCCTGCGGGGGCGACAGCATCGAGCCAGGTTCGGAACCACGCCATGGATGCCGTCAGCGACTCGGCGACCGGACGGCCGATGCCACGGTTGGCAAACCATGCATAGCCGCCGCCCTCTGCGATCGGCGCCCGGACGGCGGCGTAGGCCGGGCCGGGCGGCAGGTGGTCGGCGAGGGCAATGATCTCGCGCTCGCTTGAGCCCCGGCCGTGCAACAGCACCACCAGGGGAGCCGCAGGGTCGGACGACCCGGCCGTCGTCGCCACTGCCGAGGTGCCCGGGTGGCGGCCGTCAAGATCGGTGGACTTCTCGGAGATGCGCATGAATGCTCCTGCTCGGGGGTGTTGGGCACAATAAGTTTCTCTTGAAGCTTCAAGTATTATTGCGCGTCGCGTATTCCCCCAGCGACTGTTGCGAATCAGCGGGGCGTCGCAACAGGGTTGGGGGGACGTAGCATTCGCTGCCGGCTGTGGGTCTTACGTGGTGACGATGAGTTTGCCGCTGACGCGGTTTTTCTCCATGTCCGTGTGGGCCTGGACGATGTCATCGAGGGTGTAGACCTTGCCGATGGGTACCATCACGGTGCCGTCACTGACGGCCTGCAGGAATTCCTGGAGCACGCCGCCGGGGAGGTCGGGGGCGCCGCCTGTGTAGGAGGTGAGCCGGACGCCCCGCGGAATGTAGTCAATCGGATAGAAGTCCGGGACTGTCCACTGGTTTGAGAGCATCCCGGTGAAGCAGACGACGCCGTGGACCCGGGTGGCGCGCAACGTGTCGGGCAGCGTGGGGGTGCCGACGAGTTCGAGGGCGGCGTCGACTCCGCCCGGAACAATGCGGCGCACGGCAGTGGCGAGGTCGCCGTCGTCGATCAGGACATGGTCGACGCCGATCGAGGCGAGCGCTTCCCGTTTGGCTTCGTCGCGCGTTGAGGCCAGGACGGTGAGCCCGCGGCGCTTGGCAAGTATTGCGGCGGCCATGCCGACGGAGGAGGTTCCGCCGCGGATGAGCAGGCTCTGGCCGGCCTGGATGTCCAGGCCAATGGTGAGGGAGCCGTGGGCGGTCTGCAGCATCTCAGGGATGGCGCCGATGACGGACCAGGGCAGCTCTGATTCGAAGGCAATGACCTGCCGGGCCGGCACGCACGTGTACTCGGCGTAGCCGCCGTCGAACACGCGGCCCATGCCCCCCATCAGGGTGGCGACCTTCTGCCCGGTGCGGAACTCGCCGCCGGGGGAGTCGGCCACCTCGCCGACAGCTTCGATTCCGGGCACGCGCGGGAACGTGACGCCCTCGGCCAAGCCCAGGCGGGTGTGCAGTTCCGAGCGGTTGAGCCCGAACGCCCGGACCCGGATGAGCACCTGGCCCGGCAGTGGCACGGGGATGGGTCGGTCGCGAATGACCAGCGCCTCGGCCGGCCCTGGGCCGTCCAGCACCACGGCCCGCATGGTGCCGCCGCTCACTGACCGGCCGCCGTCGAGTCCACGGAGGGCCGCTGGGCGCTGCGGACCCGTGTCAGGAGGTCGAACAGGGTGGCGGTCTCCTGCGGACTCAGGGCCGGGGTGAACCAGCGCGCGAGCTCGGCCTCGATCACAGCGCGGCCCCGAGCAACCACCGCCTTCCCTTCTTCAGTGAGGTCAAGGAGGGAGGAGCGCCGGTCGCCCGGGTTCATCTTCCGCGAGCAGTACCCGGCCGCCTCAACACGGTCAACCAGCTTGCTGGCGCCGCCCACGGTTATGGCCAGCGCCGACGCGATGTCGAACACCCTGCACGTGCCAAGGGAGGAGACAACGACCATCGCCTCGAACCTGCCGAGGGGAAGTCCGCATTCCTGGCGCAGGCGGGCGTCGACCGCATCCCACAGCTCGGTTTCCAGCCGGGTCAGTGCGCTGAAGAGGGGATAGAAGTCAGTCTGGCCAGTTCTGGTGTCCATGGATCAAGATTAGCATTTGGATTCCATGGAAGATACTTCCCCGGATTCTACTTACCGGCCGGCTGCAGCTCTTTGGAGGACTCGTGTGCTCCTGCTCGAGGGCTAGACTCTGATCGGACGTCCCGGCGACCATCGACGATGGGCGAATATCGCAGAGGAGCCTTGATGGCTGGCGGCAGCAGTGAGCCCGGTAGGACTGTGACCTCGAAGGTGCTCTCCATCCTGGAAGCCTTCGAAAAGTCCCGGGGTGCCCTCAGCCTGACGGAAATCGCGGAAAAATCCGGGCTGCCCCTGAGCACCGCCCACCGGCTTGTCAACGAGCTCACGGACTGGGGATTACTTTCCCGCGAGCCCAACGGCCGCTATCAGCTGGGCATCCGCCTCTGGGAGCTTGCCCAGAACACCGGGCGGCAGCTCCGCGACGCGGCGCGCCCATACATCCAGGATCTTTTCTCCCTCACGGGCGAAACCGCGCACCTGGCCGTCCGGTCCGGCCACGAGGTGCTGTACATCGACCGCGTCTACGGCTCCAAGCGCCTGCCCCGAGCTTCCCGCGTCGGCGGACGCCTGCCCATGCACGCGACCGCCGTCGGGAAGGTCCTCCTGGCCTTCGAGGAGGATTGGGTCCGCGACGCCTACCTGAACCGGCAGCTCGAGCGGCACACCGCGCACACCCACGTTGACCCGAGAAAACTGGCCGCCGAACTGACCCAGATCCGGGAGCAGGGCTACGCCACTACGCTCGAGGAAGTCCGGCTGGGCTCGTGCTCCATCGCCGTCCCGGTCTTCCACACCGGCAGAATCGGCGCCGCAATCGGCCTGGTGCTTCCCACGAGCCAGGCCGCCACGATGAGCCGCCACCTTCCCGTCCTGAGGGGCATCTCGGCGCAGATCGAACGCGCCACCGCGCGGATCCCGTTGGAAACGCTGCTGGGTAGCCACGCCGCGGGATCGGACTAGTCCGAATCCTGCAGCTGCAGGCCCGCGGCAAAGTGGCTTCCGCTCAGTGGAAGCCATTCCTGCCATCCCGAGGTGACGGGGGCCACACTGGTGGAAGAACCCCCGGCATGCACTGCTGCTGTCAGCGGGACCGGAAAACCAAGGAGCCCAGATGTCATCGTCGACTGAAACGGCCGGCCGCTGTCCCTTCGGACACGGCGCCGAAGCCCCTACGGGGCACCACGGCTACGAGCCGTTCCAGATGAAGGATCCCTTCGCCGCCTACGCCGAACTCCGGGCCGAGCAGCCCGTGATGTTCGACGAGCGGATCGGCCTCTATGTCGTCTCCCGATATGACGACATCAAGGCCGTCTTTGAAGACTGGGAGACTTTCTCCAGCGAAAACGCCCAGGCGCCTGTCCGCGAACGCGGTGCCGCGGCCAA
The DNA here is from genome assembly GCF_056394385.1 of Arthrobacter sp. 10N44_2. Lineage (NCBI taxonomy): Bacteria > Bacillati > Actinomycetota > Actinomycetes > Micrococcales > Micrococcaceae > Arthrobacter > Arthrobacter sp. 10N44_2. The sequence goes on from NZ_JBFTHT010000017.1 coordinate 121,784, forward strand.
GAAGATCATGGACGACGGCGGCTTCACCGCCTACTCGGGCCTCTCCGCCCGCCGCCCGCCGGAGCACACCCGCATCCGCGCCGTGGTGCAGAAGGCCTTCACCCCCCGCCGCTACAAGGCTCTGGAACCGTTCATCCGGCAAAACGTCGTCGTACTGCTTGAAGAAATGCTGGCCCGGCCGGAAGGCCGCGGCGACATGGTCAAGGACCTTGCTTACGACGTCCCCACCATCACCATCCTCACCCTGATCGGCGCAGACGTGGCCCAGGTCGACACCTTCAAGCGCTGGAGCGATTCCCGCGCCGCCATGACGTGGGGCGACCTCACTGACGACGAACAGATCCCGCACGCCCACAACCTGGTGGAGTACTGGCAGGAATGCCTCCGGCTGGTCAGGGTGGCTCACGAGGAAGGCGGCGACAACCTCACCGCGGACCTGGTCAAGGCGCAGCAGGACGGCGCGGAAATCTCCGACCACGAGGTCGCTTCCGTCCTCTATAGCCTGCTCTTCGCCGGCCACGAGACCACCACCACGCTGATCTCCAACGCCCTCCGCGAACTCCTGGCCCGCCCCGAGCAGTGGAAGCAGCTGGTGGAGGACCCGAAGAAAATTCCCGCCGCCATCGACGAAGTCCTGCGCTACGCCGGCTCGATCGTCGGCTGGCGCCGCAAGGCCCTCAAGGACGCTGAAGTTGGCGGCGTCGCCATCGAAGAAGGCGCACAGTTGCTGCTCCTCATGGGCTCAGCCAACCGGGATGACACCAAGTTCGACGCCGGCGAGGACTTCGACATCACCCGCCCCAACGCCCGCGAGCACCTTTCGTTCGGGTTTGGCATCCACTACTGCCTGGGCAACATGCTCGCCAAGCTCCAGGCCAAGATCGCCCTCGAGGAAGTGGTCCGGCTCGTCCCGGAGCTGCAGCTGGAGCATCCGGAAACCATCTCCTTCCGGGAGAACCTCTCGTTCCGCGTCCCCGAGACCGTCCCCGTCACCTGGAAGGCCTGAGAAATATGCAGAGCAACGAATACGTCCAGTTCTTCGACGGCGGCATCGAACCGAAGCTCGAAAACCTCGGCGGCAAGGGCGCCTCCCTGGTCACCATGACCTCCGCCGGCATGCCCGTCCCGCCCGGCTTCGTGGTCACCACCGCGCAGTTCGATGCCTTCATGGAGGAAGCCGGGATCACCCGGGACATCCACCAGCTCCTTGCAGGACTGGACCCCGAAGACATGGGCCAGGTGGATAGGGTGTCCGCCGCGATCCGGGCGGACATCCGCTCCCGCGCGGTGCCTCAGGCCCTGCGCGAGCTCACTGTCGCCGCCTACGAGTCCCTGATGTCCCGCTTTGAGTCGCCGGTCCCGGTGGCCGTTCGCTCCAGCGCCACCGCCGAGGACCTGCCGGACGCCTCCTTCGCCGGCCAGCAGGACACTTACCTCTGGCTCGACGGCGTCAAGGCCGTCACCGAGCACATCCGCCAGTGCTGGGCCTCGCTCTTCACATCCCGCGCCATCATCTACCGGCTCAAGAACAACATCCCCAACGAGGGCCTCTCGATGGCGGTAGTGGTGCAGAAGATGGTCAACGCACGGGTCTCCGGCGTCGCCATCACCATGGACCCCACCAACGGCGATCGTTCCAAGATCACTATCGACTCCTCCTACGGGGTGGGGGAGATGGTGGTCTCCGGCCAGGTCACGCCGGACAACATCATGCTGGACAAGGTCACGCTGGCGGTCGTCTCCGAACACCTCGGCGACAAGCACGCCGAACTCGTCCCGGACGCTGTTGCCGGCCGCCTGGTGGAGCGGGAGGTCGACGCCGAACGCCGCGGCCGCCGCAGCCTCACCGGCGCCGAGCTCACCGCCGTCGCGCAGATGGCCAAGCGCGCGGAGAAGCACTACAAGTGCCCGCAGGACATCGAGTGGGCCCTCGATGCGGACTTGCCGGACGGGGAGAACCTGCTCCTGCTGCAGTCCCGCCCGGAAACCGTGCACTCCTCGAAGCCTGTTGTCCCATCCTCGGCAGCCGCCGGCGGCTACTTCAGCGGACTCAGCTCCGCCACTTCTGCGGCAGCGCCCGCTTCCCCGACGACGCCAGCCACCACGACGCCGGCCGGCCCGGCGCCGTCGTCCGCCACCGGCTTTAGCCTCGGCAGCATCACCGCCTCACTGCTGAAGCCGTCCTTCTAGAACGTTCCGACCCGCTAGTCCGCTACGTCACCCAGGCTCAACGCCGAGCCCGTATTGAAAGGACCGCCATGTCCCTGAAGTCCTTCCCCAAACCCTCCGAGCTCGCGGTCCCCGCCGGGGCCGAGGGCTGGGAAAAGATCTACCCGTACTATCTGGTCTTCCAGGACAAGCTCAAGGAGCAGGAGGACGCCAAGTTCTGGTTCTGCGACAGCCAGCATTGGCCCACCGTGTTCAAGCCCTTCGAGACCATCGGCGGCGAGTTCGCGGTCAAGTGCCTGGGCCAGTACAACGCACGGCACCTCATGATCCCCAACGCCAACGGCATCGAGTTCCGCGTCCACCTGGGCTACCTCTACATGTCGCCCATCCCGGTGCCGGAAGACCAGATCGCCGCCCGCGTGCCCCTGTTCGAACAGCGCGTTGGCCACTACTTCCAGAACTGGGACCAGCTCCTCAAGCAGTGGCACGTCAAGGTCAAGGGCACCATCGACGAAATGGAAACCATTTCCTTCCCCAGGCTCCCGGACCTGGTCCCCATGGAGGACATCCTCTCCGGCAAGGGCAAGGACGGCTCCGAGAAGCTCCTGGAAAGCTACGACCGGCTCATCCAGCTGGCCTACCAGAACTGGCAGTACCACTTCGAGTTCCTCAACCTCGGCTACATCGCCTACCTGGACTTCTTCAACTTCTGCAAGCAGGTGTTCCCCAACATTCCGGACCAGTCCATCGCCACCATGGTGCAGGGCGTGGACATGGAGCTCTTCCGCCCGGATGACGAGCTCAAGCAGCTGGCCAAGCTCGCCGTGGAACTTGGGATCCAGGCCCACTTCAGCAACACCGACGACGTCGAGGCCACCCTGGCTGCCATCGCCGCGGCCCCCGGAGGCAACCGCTGGACGTCCCAGTACGATGCCGCCAAGGACCCGTGGTTCAACTTCACCGTGGGCAACGGCTTCTACGGCCACGACAAGTACTGGAACGAACACCAGGAAATCCCGCTCGGCTACATCGCGGACTACATCCGCCGCGTGGACGAGGGCCAGGAAATCATGCGGCCGGTGGAGGCGCTCATCGCAGAACGCGACCGCATCATCGAGGAATACCGCGAGCTGCTCGAAGGCGAAAATCAGGCCCTCTTCGACGCCAAGCGCGGGCTCGCCGCCACCGCCTACCCGTACGTGGAGAACCACAACTTCTACATCGAGCACTGGACCATGGGCGTCTTCTGGCGCAAGATCCGCGAGCTGTCCCGCATGATGCAGGCCGAGGGTTTCTGGACTGAACCGGACGACCTCCTCTACCTGGGCCGCAACGAGGTCCGCGACGCGCTGTTCGACCTGGTCACGGGCTGGGGCGTCGGTGCCAAGCCGATCGGTCCCGACTACTGGCCGGCAGAGATCGAGCGCCGCCGCGGAATCGTGGACGCGCTCAAGACCGCCCGGCCTGCCCCGGCGCTGAACACCCCGCCGGAATCCATCACCGAACCCTTTACCCGGATGCTGTGGGGCATCACCACCGAGCAGGTCCAGCAGTGGCTGGGCGCCGGCGAGGAAGTGGAGGGCGGGGGCCTGCGCGGCATGGCTGCCTCGCCGGGCGTGGTGGAGGGCCTGGCCCGCGTCATCACCGACGCGGACCAGCTCTCCGAGGTCCAGCAGGGCGAGATCCTGGTGGCCACCGTCACCGCGCCGTCCTGGGGCCCGATCTTCGGCAAGATCAAGGCCACGGTGACGGACATCGGCGGCATGATGAGCCACGCGGCGATCGTCTGCCGGGAGTACGGTCTTCCGGCGGTGACCGGAACGGGTTCCGCCTCCACCACCATCAAGACCGGCCAGCGGCTGAGGGTGGACGGCACCAAGGGCACCGTGCAGATCCTCGATGCCGACCAACCGGAGCTCCTGGCGACCGGACCCGGCGCCCACGCGCACAGCCACAGTCATGTCTGAGCTGAACGCGCCGGCTGCAAGGACCGTCCTGATCACCGGTGCCGCCGGCGGGCTGGGCCGGGCGTTTGCGCTCGGCTTTGCCGGCCGCGGGTACCGCGTGGCGGTCGCCGACATCAACCTCGAGGGCGCTGAGCAGACGGCCAAACTGGTCCGCGAACTCGGCGCCGAGGCCGCCGCCTTCCCGGCGGACGTCACCAGCGTGGACTCCACTGAGATCCTCGCACGGGACTGCGCGGACTTCGGGAACGGAAGCATCGACGTCGTCCTCAACAACGCGGCGGTGTACGCGGGGGTGACCCGCAGCCCGTTCGAGGACATCGACCCGGCCGAATGGGACCTGGTGATGAACGTCAACCTCAAGGGCCCCTGGCTCGTGACCCGCGCGGCGAGCCCGTACCTGCCCGAGGGCGGGCGCGTCATCAACCTCTCCAGCGCCACCATCTTCAGCGGCTCGGAACAGTGGCTCCACTACGTCGCGTCCAAGGGCGGCGTGGTGGCCATGACCCGGGTGATGGCCAAGGAACTGGGGCGCCGGGGGATCACGGTCAACGCGATCGCCCCCGGCTTCACGCTCACCGAAGCCAGCTACGGCCTGATGGAGAACGCCGAGAACTACGGTGTGGAGCGCGGGGCCATCAAGCGGGCCAGCCAGCCCGAGGACATCGTGGGCGCGGCCCTCTTCCTGGCTGGGCCGGACAGTTCCTACTACACGGGCCAGACCATGGTGGTGGACGGCGGCCGCCAGTTCATCTGAGGCGCTCCCTTGCCTGCCATCATCCGATTCAACCTAAGGAGAACCACATGCCAACGGTTCATTTCACCGACGCCGGGGGCGCTGTCCGCGACGTCCAGGGAAACCCCGGCGATTCAGTCATGGAAACGGCCGTCCGCAACGGCGTCCCCGGGATCGTCGCCGAATGCGGCGGCTCATTGTCCTGCGCTACCTGCCATGTCTTCGTCCGCGAGGACTGCCTTTCGCAGCTTCCGCCGATGGAGGACATGGAAGACGAAATGCTCTACGGCACCGCCGTCGACCGTGAGGACAACTCGCGGCTGTCCTGCCAGCTCCGGCTCACGGACACGGTGGAGCTGTTCGTCACCACCCCGGAAACCCAGGTGTAGCCGTGGGCGCGGAAGCAGTGGAGCAGGCAACTGACGCCCTCGTCGCGGAGCAAAACACTCCAACGCGCACGGGGCTCCTGATCATCGGCGCCAGCCAGTCCGGGGTCCAGCTTGCTGTATCGCTGCGGGCACTCGGCTTCGACGAACACATCACCCTGCTCGGCGACGAGGACCACCGACCCTACCAGCGCCCGGCCCTGTCCAAGGAGTTCCTGCAGGGCACGGTAGAGAGCGAATCACTGATCTTCCGCTCCAACGATTACTGGGCCGGACACAACGTGGCCCTGGTCAAGGGCGAATACATCGTCCGGATCGACAAGGAACCCGACGGCTCCGGGGTCGCGCATTCTTCCGCCGGAAAACAGTTCCCTTTCAAGCGGCTGGCGCTCACGGTCGGCGCCCGGGCCCGCAAGCTGGAGATTGAGGGCGGGAACCTCGACGGCGTGCTGTACCTCCGCAACGCCGACGACGCGCTGGCACTCAAGGCGCGGGTGGGGGATGCCACGGATGTGGTGGTGATCGGCGGCGGATTCATCGGACTGGAGGCCGCGTCCAGCCTGCGGAAGATGGGCAAGAACGTCACGGTTCTGGAATTCGGTCCGAGGCTCGTCGGCCGGGCCGTGGGAGATGAGACGGCCGGGTACTTCCTGCAGGCGCACCGTTCCCGCGGCCTGGACATCCGGCTCAACACCAGCGCCAAGCGCTTCACAGCCAGCGAGGGCGGTAGCGCGGTCGCCGGCGTCGAACTCCAGGACGGCACAGAGCTCTCCGCGCAGATTGTGCTCGTGGGGATCGGCGTCATTCCCAACACACAGCTGGCCGAACAGCTCGGGCTGACGGTGGACAACGGGATTGTGGTTGACCGCTTCGCGCTGGCCTCGGACGGCACAACGGTGGCGATCGGCGACTGCGCCAACATGCCCAACCCGGTGCCAGGGTCGGAGCCGGGGGAGCGGATCCGGCTGGAAAGCGTCAACAACGCCATCGAACACGCGAAGGTGGCCGCCTACTCGCTGACCGGGCGGCGCGAGGAATACGCCGGGATCCCGTGGTTCTGGTCCAATCAGGCGGACCTCAAGTTGCAGATCGCCGGACTGTGCAACGGCTACGACCAGACGGTACTCCGGCGGGACGAGGACCGCGGGAAGTTCAGCGTCCTGTACTACCGCCAGGGCCAGGTCATCGCCGCGGACTGCGTCAACGCCCCGCTGGACTTCATGGCCGTCAAGAACGCACTGGCAAAGGGCCAGAACATCCCTGCCGACGCCGCGGCGGACCCCGCCACGCAACTCAAGACCATCACCACGGACAGCTAACTGCACTCAGACAGTACGCCGGCCCACCCGAAGGAGCATTATGAGCACCCCCAAGACTCCGGTCGCAGCCAGCCCCGCCGCTGAACCGGTGGACGTGCCGGCCCAGGCCTTTGCCGCGGAGTACAGCGTCCGGCCTGTTCCCGCGGCTGGTCCGGTAGACACCACCGCGATCTGCAATACCCCGGCTGCCGTTCAGGAACTCGACGCGCTGTGGAGGGCCGTGGTCCATGAGACGCGGACGCGCGGAAACGACATCCACTTGCCGATTTCCTTGGCCTACGCCGAACGGCTGTGCCGGGCCTATCCCGGCGCCGACGCTGAACTGGTGCGCGTGGCCACCGTGCTGCACGACACTGGCTGGGCCCACGTTGATGAATCCCGCATCATATCCGAGGGCTTCACCGGTGACTGGCGGAAGGCCGCCATCCGCTACGAACACGAGCAGCAGGGCTGCGACGTGGCCCGCCGGGTGCTCCCGGCCCTGGGATACTCCACTGAATTCATTGAGCGCGTCTGCGAGATCATCGACGGCCACGACACCCGGCCGGTGGCCCGGTCCCTGGAAGACGCCCTGATGCGCGATGCCGACAGGCTATGGCGCTTCGACCGCGCCGGCATCGCCCTCGCCTCCTCGTGGTTCGCCATGGACCCGGCCACGTACACCGACAGGCTGGCCACCGAGATCGTGCCCGAACTCATCACCCAGGCCGCCCACGATATGGCCGCCGCGGACCTAAACCGATCCAACGCCCTTCTTAAGACGGCGGTGATCCGATGACCTCCGCCACGCATGATGCTCCTGCCCTGGTAGCCCGGACGGAGCTGTCCCTGCCGCATACGCATGTGGATACGATTTTTGTCGACGGCGCGTGGCAGCCTTCGCGGGGCACCGGCCGCAACCCGGTGACCGACCCCGCTACGGACGAAGTGTGGGGCTCGGTGCCGGACGGAACGCCGGAAGACCTGGACGCCGCCGTCGGCTCTGCCCAGCGTGCCTTTCAGGGCGAGTGGCCCCGGCTTACCCCGTCTGAGCGCGCCAGCTACCTTCTCCGGATCGCTGAGGAGGTGGAGAACCGGGCTCAGGAGCTTGCCCTGACGAACTCGCGGGAAAACGGCTCACCGGTGTCCGAATCCGCCGGGGCGGCAGCCAACGCGGCCGGTATCTTCCGGTACTTCGCCACCCTCGCCGCGTACCTTGAGCATGAGGATGTCCGCCCCTTCCCGCGCGGCGGCGGCGAGTCAGTAGTGCGGCGCGACCCGTTGGGTGTCTGCGCGCTGATCGCGCCGTGGAACTTCCCCATCAACCTGGTGGTCATTAAACTGGCGCCGGCTCTGCTGGCAGGCTGCACCGTGGTGATCAAGCCGGCGTCGCCCACGCCGCTGTCCATCCGGGTGATTGTCGAGGCCGTCGCCGCGGCCGGGGTTCCGGCGGGCGTGGTCAACCTGGTAACCGGCTCCGGCCGGCTGGGGGATCAGCTGGTGAAGCACCCGGGCGTCGATAAGGTGGCGTTCACGGGATCGACGCCGGTGGGCCGGAAAATTGCCGCGGCCTGCGGGGAACTGCTGCGTCCGGTCACGCTGGAGCTGGGCGGGAAGTCCAGCGCCATTGTGCTCCCTGATGCGGATCTGGACGCGATGTCCAAGGTGCTGATCCGGTCGTCGATGCGAAACACCGGCCAGACCTGCTACATCTCGACCCGGATCCTGGCGCCCGCGAGCCGTTATGACGCAGTGGTGGAGATGGTCACGGCCACGATTGCGGCCGGAAAGCAGGGTGATCCGCTCGACGCGGACACTGTGTTCGGCCCTTGCGCAACGGAGTCCCAGTACCGGACCGTGCTGGAGTACGTGGAGTCGGGCGTGGCCGACGGCGCGCGGGTCACCACCGGGGGGCGAGCGGCGTCGTTAGGCGGTGGCCTTGAGGGCGGCTATTTCGTGGAGCCCACAGTCTTCGCCGACGTCACCCCGGAGATGCGGATCTCCCGAGAGGAAATCTTCGGCCCGGTCCTGTGCATCCTAAGATACGACGACGCCGATGGCCGTGTTGACGAGGCTGTCGCGCTGGCGAACAACACCGAGTTCGGGCTCGGCGGTCTGGTGTTCGGGCAGGACGCGGCGGCTGCTCTGAACGCGGCCGACCGGATGGACACGGGCTCCGTGGGCATCAACTTCTTCGCCTCCAACCATGCAGCCCCCTTTGGCGGCCGGCACGATTCCGGCCTTGGCACCGAGTACGGGATTGAAGGCCTGAACGCGTACCTGAGCTACAAGTCCATCCACCGCCGCACGTAGATAGCGGAATGCCCGCGACACGGTGAAGGCATTCGATCCTTTGGGCGGCAGGATCACAGCGGGAATGATGCAACGAGGCGGGCGAGCGGCGGAGGCGCCTGTCCGGCCGGCAAGGCGTCGACCAGCAGTGGCGCGTATCGGACCTTGTTGCCGCTGCGTCCACCGAAGAACCGGCGCAACTGCGCCGTTATTGGCCGCTCCCGCAGTGACGGCTGGCGTTGGAGGAGCCGGAACGACGCGAGCTCGCCTTGAGCGGCGATGACTTTGAGCACGGCATCGATCCCCAGGCAGCGGATGAGTTCGTCCTCCAGATCGGCGTGACAGACGTGGAACCCAAGCTCGGCCAGCGAACCGGGCCCGATACCTGCCCGGCCGAGCGCGCGGGCGATGCCACGGGATTCGCCTGCATCACACAGGCCCGACAACCGGTGGCCTGCGCCATTCGGTCCGTAGCGGTCGAGGAAGTGGACGATGCTGGTCGCGCCTCCCATCGGCACGACCGACACCCGCAAGGCTGCCAGGTCATGGCCACGGCGGAAGGCCAGCGCCTCAACCGCAAGCCGGTCACTCTCACCCTCGACCAACACCGTCGTCGCCTGCATGGAACCAGTATGCCGAACGCATTGTCTGGTCGCGGGCTCCTCGCCGGACACGCAGAAGGTGGTCAGGCCGCGGACACGTCGACCAGGACCTTCCCGACGAAGCCTTGTTCTACGGCGTCGTGCGCTGCCGCGGTTTCCTCGAGTCGAAAGCGGGTGAGGGGCAGTCCGTGCTCATCGCCGACCCGCAATGCCCCCGCTTTCAGCGCATCGGCGACGGCGGCGACGGCCGCCGCCTTCTGCTGCTCCGTCACGGTGTACGTGAGGATGAACTGGAATTGGACGTTCTTGCCCATGCTCTCGCGAATGGGAATGGCCAAGGATTCGCCGGGGTTGGCAGCATAAATGGAAATGGTTCCGCCCGGCTTCACCACCTTGAGGTTATTGCCGATGTTCGCCGGAGCATTGACGTCGACGATCGTATCAACGCCTCCAGGGGCTGCCTCGCGCACGGCCTGTGGGACGTCGGCAGTGCGGTAGTTGATCACATTGTGCGCGCCGGCCCGGCGGGCAAGTTCACCTTTCCGCTCCCCGCTCACGGTCGCGATGACGGTTGCCCCGGCCCAGCGGGCGAGCTGAATGGCCGCATGCCCGACCGCACCCGCGCCACCGGTGACCAGCACCACCCGCCCTTCCAGGGCGCCCGGCGAAAGCCTGGCCGGGCCGTCCTGGCTGGAGGTCAGTGCACGATGTGCCGTCAGTGCCGGGATCCCCAGGGATGCGCCCGTGTCGAAGGACTCCATCTCTGGAAGGGCAACGGCCTGCGCGGCCGGCACCACCACGTACTCCTGGGCTGTGCCCTCGGTGCCGCCCCAGGCGACGTCCCAGAGCCAAACACGATCGCCGACGGACAGCCCCGGCACGCCGGATCCAAGCTCGTCGATAACGCCGGCACCATCCTGGTTCGGCACTTTTGGTGCCTCCAGCCTGCTTCCGCTCCCGCCGGCGGCCCGGGACTTCCAGTCGGTGGGATTGACCCCGGAGACCACCACCCGGACTCTGACCTGGCCCGGTCCGGGTACCGGCAGTGGCCTGTCCTGGAGGGTCATCACGGACGATGGCCCTGTCTTTTCGTACACGATGGCCTTCACTGTTACTCCGCTTCTTCGGATTCCATAGGGGGAAGGGATGAGAGCGCCGTGAGAACCTGGGGGTTCTCCTGGTCGCCATGATGGCTCGGATACCTCTGACGTCAATTGAGGCGCTTGATCCCACGCTAACGCAAAAGGGGAAATGGGCGGATCAGGTCAAATGGTCGAAGTCGCCGCGCGCCCAAGCAGCGTGCCGTTGGGCGGAATCGTGCAGAACGGCCTTGGCGCCGGACGCGATGACATTGTTGAAGTTGCCGTAGATCCGGTCGAAGTTGAGCTCTCCCAGCTGCGCGGCGATTCGCACCGCCACCGCGCCGGATAGCGGCACGTGGTTAGGGTAGCTGCGCATGAAGGCGATGGAGCGACGGTCTGGATTCGGATACACGCTGTCACCGGTCAGCAAAACTCCTTTGCCGCCGGCGCCTGCAGCCCAGTGCACCACTGCGCTGCCCGGGAAATGGCCCCCGGTCTGGTGCAGGGTCAACCCTTCGGCGATAGGTTTTCTGCCGGACCAGTATTTAATGAGCGGATCATTGCGCCCCAGCCATCGCCGGTCTGCATCCGCCACAAGTACGGGGACGCCGCCGAGCCGATGCGACCATTCGACCTGCACACCGAACATGTGTGGATGGCTGGCGGCGATCGCCAGGACCGGGCCCCGCTCGAGCACTGCCTTCGCAGCGCCGTCGTCGACATATCCGACCGGATCCCACAACAGCGAACCCTCGTGTGTCGCCACAAGCTGGGCGGTCTGGCCGATCCCGACTTTTGGCTCTGTCCGGATCCCGACAAGGCCCGGCTCGTTCTCCGTCAACACCGTTCGCTGGTCCTCCTGCGCCAGCCCGTCCAGTGTGAGCCACTTTTGTCCGTCCTCGGGTACATACTGCCGCTCGTCGGTGCAGATCGGGCAAACGTCCGGGGCAGGTTCGTCGCGTTCCACGGCGCAGGTTGCGCAGATCAGCATGGTGGGTCCCTTCGAATGCCTTGTGTCCTGCTCCTCTTGCCCACCGTAAGCGTGCCCTGCGTCGTCGGGAAGCCGAGGCTGCTATCAACCGGCCGCGATGGCAGACGCAAAATGGATCCCGCAATCCGAGTGTGCGTCGAATTGGGTGTCAGCAGCGTCGAGGCGTATTCAACGCACCGACGGGGACAACAGGGCGGCTATGACGTTCACCGCATACCAGCCCAATGCCCCAAGTGCTCCCAGAACGGTAACGGAAACCACCCAAAATAGGGCAGAGAGTTTCCGTCTCGGTTTCTCATCCATAACAACCACCCCGCAATCAATTGGGATACTCTCGGACCGAATCTTGCCTGAACCCCCTTGCGGAAAGCTTGGAATCGAGCAAGCCTCAAGACGCCTGAGCCCGTCCCGTGGCGTCAGGATCCGGTGGTCAGGATCCGGCGGTCAGGATCCAGGGCGCCCCGGCCACTCTTTGCCCGCCCAGGGGTCGTAGTCGGCGATGAGCTCCTCCTGCGGCGGACGCTCATTTTCCGGGACGTGTTGCAGGTTCACCCGGACCCGGTACCAGAGCGAACTCGATCCCCGCATTCCGTCGACGAGGACGTCTGCGGGGTGCAGGGCTGATAAGAGGTCCGCATGCCGGGTCTTCCATTCCTCGAGCGCCGCGAGCGCCTCGGGCTTGGTCTTGGTCCGTGCCACCTCGATGAGCGGCATTACCGATTGCCGGCGGCCCAAGCCGTCGCCGCCGCGCGGCGGCTTCTCGGCGGGGCCGAGCCCGGCAGCCAGACTGATGAGCCTGTCGAGTGTCCCTGCCGCGTCGTCGATCCCGGCGTGGGGGTCGCCCATCGCCGCGAAGCGCTCAAGCACCGTTGGCACCGTGAATTGTTCCGGCCGGGTGGAGGTAACCTCGTCCCACGTGAGCGGAGTCGAGACCCGGGCGTCGGGCAGGGGCCGGATCGAGTACGCCGATGCCACGGTGCGGTCCTTGGCGTTCTGGTTGAAGTCGACGAACACACTCTCGCCCCGCTCCTCCTTCCACCACCGCGCGGTGGCGAGGCCCGGAGCGCGGTTCTCGACCTCGCGGGCGAGGGTCTCGGCGGCGAGCCGCACGTCGCGGTACGACCACTGAGGCGCGATGCGCACGAGGATGTGAAGTCCCCGCGAACCGCTCGTCTTCGGCCACCCCACCAGTCCGACGTCGTCGAGCACCTCCCGCGCGACATAGGCGACATCGACGATCTGCGCCCAGTCGACCCCCGGCATCGGGTCGAGGTCGACCCGGAGCTCGTCCGGGTGCTCGAGGTCCTCGGCACGCACGGGGTGCGGGTTGAGGTCCAGGCATCCAAGATTCACGACCCACGCCAAGCCCGCAGCATCCCGGATGACGGCCTCTTCGGCTGATGTTCCTGACGCGTAGTGCAGCGTTGCCGTGTCGATATAGTCGGGGTGGTTTTCAGGCACGCGCTTCTGAAAGAACGGCTCAGCGCCGATTCCCTTCGGGAAGCGCTTGAGCACCATGGGCCGGCCGCCTGCGCCCCGCAGTGCACCGTCGGCGACGGCGAGGTAGTAGCGGACCAGGTCGAGCTTGGTCAGCCCGGGTTCGGGGAACACCACCTTGTCCGGACTCGAGATGCGAACCTCGTTGCCGGCTATGTTGAGGATCTCGGCGGAGGTCTTCGACGAGTTCATTCCGCCACGCTAGTTCCGGACGGCTGCGCTTGGGAATAGCATTCCGGCATGGACGCCAAGTTATTCGCCTATCTCAGCTACAGTGACGCCCCCGCAGCCCTGGACTGGCTCCAGGCGGTGGGATTTGGCGTTATTCAGCGGCAGGACGGCCCCGCAGGGACAGTGCTGCACGCCGAGATTTCCATGGGGGAGGCGGTGCTAATGGTGGCAAGTAGCGATGCCGCCTACCAGCGGCCGCCACTTATCGGTCAGTCAACCGGCCAGGGACTGTATCTCCTGGTCGACGACGTCGACGCCTTTCATCAGAAGGCCCTCGCCGCGGGCGGAACCTCAGTGATCGAGCCCGAAGCCACCCAATGGGGCGCCCGGCGCTGCCGGGTGCTCGATCCCCAAGGACAGGAATGGAGCGCCGGCACCTACCAGCCCGGAATCGCCTCGTGATACGTCCTTGCCTGCCCCCGGGCCGGCGCTTTTAGGTGCCCTCCGGGGTGCCGGTGTCGAAGGGCTTGCCCGCGGCCGGCGGCTTTTCGCCAGGCGTACCTGTTCCGGCCTTGCGCAGCGGATCTACAGTACCTTCCTCACCGTAGTCACCTTCGGTGTACTGGCCGATTTCCGACCCGGCCGTGCGTCCCGGAGCCGTACCAGCGCCGCCGTAGTCGGCTGCTACGTAGCGCCCGGATTCCTTGGCTCGGTCTCCCAAGGGTTCGGGCAGGCCGCCCTCCTTGCCGGCCGCACCGTAGTCACCTTGGACGTATTGACCTTCCTCGTCCTCGGCGTGCCGGCCTCTCTGCACGCCCGCCTTGCCATAGGTCCCTTTGACGTACCGGCCCCGGAGCTCCTTATCTTCTGGTTTCATTTCCGCGGGCGTCTGATCCGCGGGCAATTCGGAGTCGCTGCGGTCTGTCATGATCCTGCCCTCCAGAGACGAATCCATGCGTCTAATCCGGCGCAATTCAAGTCTAGTCAGGGCCACTGCACCACGACAGAGGGTAGCGGCCGCCGGCCGCCCGCCTTGGGTGGCCGGGGGTGTCAGGTGTGGGCGGCGGGAGCGGTGGTGCTTCGAACGACGAGGCGCGGGGCCAGCACTTCGGTACGTGGCGGCAGGGAGGGGTCGGCGATGCGGGCAAGGAGAAACTCCGCAGCGCGGATGCCTACGTCCCGGCTGACTGGGTCGACGGTGGTCAGGGAGACGTGGCGGATCCCGGCGAGATACGTGTTGTCGTATCCGACCAGTGAGAGTTGTGCCGGCACGCTGATGCCGTGCTCGTCCGCGGCCGAGAGCGCACCGACGGCGAGGATGTCGTTGGCGGCAAAGACCGCTGAGGGGGGCAGTCCGCTGTCGATAAGGCGGCTCATTGCCTCAAAGCCGGAATGTTCGCTCAAATCCGTTGCTATCACTCGGATGTAGTTTTGCAAGCCGTGGCGGGTCATGGTGTCCCGGTAGGCGTCGGCCCGCACGGTAGCAGAGCCGGTGGGAGCGGTGAGGAAGGCAATGTCGCTGTGGCCGAGACCAATCAGGTGCTCGACGGCCATCCGGGCGCCGGCGGCGTCGTCGTTGGTGACGCGGTCCGCTGCCGGGAGGTCGAAGGCGCGGGTGCCGGCGACGACGGCTGGCGTGAGCAGTGTGGCGCGGGTGAGGTCTTCATCGGCGTTGAAGTCTCCGGCGATGACGAGGCCGTCGACGCGCAATTCCATGAAGGCGGACACCGGGCTTTCCCCTGGGCGGGCCAGATAGCGGGGATCGCCGAGGACCATCCGGAGGTTCTGCTCCCGGAAGATGTTCTGCATGCCGTCTAGCAGCTCCACGAACCAGGGATTGGAGAGGTCGTCCAGCAGCACTCCTACAGTTTGCGTCCGTCCGCTGGCGAGCGAGCGGGCCGCATTGCTGGGCCGGTAGTCGAGTGCGGCTATGGCGATGGCAACAGCTTCCCTCTTTTGTTCACTCACCTTTGGTGAACCCCTCAGCACCAGGGATACGAGTGCGCGAGATACGCCGGCTTCGCGCGCCACATCCTCAATGGTGGCGCGTTTGGCCGCTCCATGCCGTTTCAGTTCGCTCCTGGACAAATGGCCTCCTGCCGGCAAGCGTATCGCGGGAAACACAGCGGTTCCGGCCTCCGCCCCATGGGCAACCGCACCGGTTCCACTGCTGCCTTACGCCGGCCGCCTGTCTGTCCCGTGGGGGAGGCCTCGGCGGCAAAGGCTGCGGACGTTCGATTCTCAGAGAGACACCGCCTTCTCGCCCGGTACCGTGGGAGGCACGATGATTGGTATGCCTCCGGTGCGGAATTGCACCTCCAGCTCTTCCAGCGACTGTCCCTTTGTCTCCGGCACGAATTTCGCCACGAAGATCAGGGAAACAATGTTCACCAGCACGAACAGGGTGAACGTGCCGGTTGAGCCCAGGGCCACGACGAGGATCGGGAACAGGAAGGAGATCGCCGCGTTCACGGTCCAGAGGGCGAACACCGCAATGCCCATCGCGAAGCCACGGATGGCCAACGGGAAAATCTCGGAGAGCAACAGCCACACGCACGTGCCGATGAAGCACTGCACGAAGGCCACGAACAGCATCATCGCCGCCAAAATGGTGTAACTGACGAGGTCCGATTGGGGGAGCGTGAAGACGACGGCGAGGAGTGCCTGCGAAGCCACGACCCCGGAGAAGCCGATGACCAGCATGCGGCGGCGCCCGACGAAGCCCAGCAGCCAGATGCCCAGGACGGTCATCAACACCGACGTCACACCGACGGCGATGGTCGCCACGAGCGATGCGCTCACGCCGAGGCCGCTGCGCTCGAGGATGGTGGGGGCGTAGTAGTTCACGGTATTGATGCCCGTTGCCTGCTGGGCTGCGGCGAGCCCGATGCCGACCCAGAGGAGCCGGCGCATCCAGGGATTGTTCTTCAGATCGCGCCAGGCGCTGGAGCGCTCGTTCCGGGCCGTATTCGCGGACTCAACGATTTCTTTGTACTCGAAATCGGCTTCCTCCGGGCTGCGACTGAGGTTGAGGATGCGGCGGCTGTCGTCGAGCCTGTCGCGGATAGCGAACCAGCGCGGCGATTCGGGCAGGGCGAGCATGCCGATCAGGAGTGCGATGGCGGGGATGGAGGCAATGCCAAGCATGATGCGCCAGACCTCCGCGTCGTGGATGACGGCGTCGAGGAGTGCGTTGATGGCAAAAGCAAGCATCTGTCCGGTAACGATCATCAGTTCGTTGATGGTGACCATGCGCCCGCGCAGATGTGCGGGCGCCATTTCTGCCAGGTAAAGGGGGCACGTTACGGCGGCGGCGCCGACGCCAAGGCCGAGGATGACGCGGGCCACCACCATGAACCCGACGGTCGGTGCGATGGCGCAGCCTATCGCGCCGAGGAGGAAGAGCAGCGCACAGACGAGCAGCGTGCCGCGCCGCCCAAGCCTATCGGCGAGCCTGCCGCCGCTCAGTGCGCCCACCGCGGCACCAGGGAAGAGCAGTGCGCTGACGACGGTGGCCTCTTCGACCGGGCTCATGCTCAGGGAGTCCTGCATGTAGAGCAACGCACCGGAGATCACGCCGGTGTCGTAGCCGAACAGGAGTCCGCCGAGTGTGGAGATGACAGTGAGACGGGCGAGATACCCGCGGTGTTTTGAGCCCGATGCGGGCGAGCTTTCTATGTGCAACGACATTGTTGACTTCCTCGATTCGGCCGACCTGGAGGGCGGACTTTGAATTGGGAGCGTTCCCGGGAGTGTGCTGGATCACGCACCTTCAACGTTAGAGCGCTCTAACGTGACAGTCAAGAGTTTGTCTGGACATACGCTCAAAGTATCGACGCGCATCCTGGAGGCGGGCGGTCAGGGGCAAGTCCGCGGGCGGGGCGGCGAGGAGGATGCCGGAAAACTAGTAGGTGGCGCCGGGGTGGAGCGGCTATTTCTTCAGGGGCTTTTCCCGGATGAAACGGCTTGTTACTATGTCAGGACAAAGTCAGGGAAAGGGCGATGAGTCTCATGCGAATCGATGTCAACACCAGGGAGGCCGGCACATGAGCGGGAACTCCTCACTCCCGGTGTCCCGGGTCCCGGATTCCCGAGGCGCACCACCGCTCCGCTGGGGCATTATGGGTCCCGGCTGGATCGCGGAACGCTTTACGGAATCCGTCCACGCGCACACCTCGCAGATTATCGCCGCAATCGGGTCCCGCTCGCTGGACCGTTCCGAAGCCTTTGCTGGACGGCACGGCATCCCCGCTGCCTTCGGCAGCTATGAGGAGCTGGCGGCCGCCGACGTCGACATCGTCTACGTGGCCACGCCGCACAACTTCCACTACGAGGCCGCCCTCATGGCGCTCGACGCCGGCAAGCACGTTCTGGTCGAAAAGCCGATAGGCATCAACCGCGCGCAGGCGGCCGGCATCGCCAGCCGGGCCGCCGACGCCGGCCTGTTCGCCGCCGAAGCCATGTGGACATTTTTCCTGCCCAAGTTCGACGTCATCCGGCAAGTGCTCGACTCCGGAATGCTCGGGGTCCTTACTACGGTCTTCGCCGAATACGGTGAGCACTTTGACCCCAGCCACCGGATCTTTGACCCGGCTCTGGCGGGCGGCCCGTTGCTGGACCTGGGGACCTATCCGCTCTCGCTCATCACGTCCGTCCTGGGCGAACCGGACCGCCTGCTGGCGCTCGGTGAACCGCACGAATCCGGAGTCAATGCCCAGCTTTCGGCCGTCATGTCCTTTGCCGGCGGACGCCAGGCCATGATGAACACCCAATTGCACAACTTCACGCCGACGTCCGCCACCATTGTGGGCACCGAGGCTTCACTGTCAATTGACGGGCCCTTCAACATGCCAGGCAAGTTCAGCGTCCACTTCCCGGACGGTACCCGGCTCACCTACGAGGAGCCGGCCGGAGCACACTTCGAGGGCCTGCACTTCGAGGCTGCCGCCGTCGCCCGCGCCATTGCGGCAGGGCGGCTGGAGGTTCCCCAGCGGCCGCTCGCCGAATCCATCCGGACCATGGCCGTCGCCGACGCCATCAGGAACCAGCTCGGAATCGTGTTCCCCGGCGAAGCCGTTGGAAGCCTCTGATCCCGGACCTCCGTATCAGCGCTCGGATGCCTTCGCGGCTTTGATGGCGGCCTTGGCGGCCTGCTTGCTGGCGCGCACTCTTTTCAGCGACTCGGGGTCCACGATGTCGGCGACAGAAAGAAATGCGCTCTCCTGGCCATAGGGGCCGGCGGCCTCACGCCAGCCTGGCGCCTGCAGGCCGCACTGCTTGCCTAGCAGTGCAAGGAAGATCCTGGCCTTTTGCTCTCCGAAGCCGGGCAAGCCCTTCAACCTGCGCAGCACTTCCTCACCGTCCGGGTCGTCCTGGTTCCAGATGGCAGTTGCGTCCCCATTCCAATCGCCTTGGACGGTCGCAGCGAGGTCCTGGACGCGGCCGGCCATGGAGCTGGGGAAGCGGTGGATGGATGGACGCTCCTTGAAGATCTCAACGAAGCCGGCAGGGTCGTATTCGGCGATTGCGGCAGGGGCCATGGACCCGATGCGCGTCCGGATCTTTTCGGGTCCGGCAAACGCAGACTCCATGGTCACCTGCTGGTCAAGCAGCATGCCCACAAGGAGTGCGAACGCGTCATTGCTGAGCAGTTGGTCGGCGGCGGCGTCGCCCGTGATGTGCAGTTCCATGCGCCCATCCTGCCACCAGCTCCGCGCCACGTCATGGCACCGGCCCGAATCTGCTCCGCCGCGACCAGCGGCATTGCTGACGCTGTGGCCGGTATCCTTGAAAGATGAGTGGCACAGCGCATTCAACCGTCACATTTGATGGCCGCTTCGCCCGGGAGTTCCAGGAGATGGCCATTCCCTGGCGCGCGGAGGAGGCGCCCGAGCCGCACCTCTTGGTGCTCAACGAGCACCTCGGCGCTGAGCTGGGCCTCGATCCGGCCTTCCTCCGGAGTCCGGAGGGTCTGCGTCTGTTGACCGGCAACGCCGTCCCTGCCCATGCCAGTCCGGTGGCGCAGGCCTACGCCGGCCACCAGTTTGGCTGGTACGCGCCCCGGCTCGGCGACGGGCGCGCACTCCTGCTGGGCGAGATCGGGCACGCGGACGGGCAGCTCCGCGACGTCCACCTCAAGGGATCAGGACGCACGCCGTTTGCCCGCAACGGGGACGGCCAGGCGGTGGTCGGTCCCATGCTGCGCGAATACATCGTGAGCGAGTCGATGCACGCGCTGCACATCCCCACGACCCGGTCCCTCGCCGTCGTCGCGACGGGACGTTCGGTGCAGCGCGAGACGCCCCTGCCCGGCGCCATTCTGACCCGGATAGCCAGCAGCCACCTGCGCGTCGGCAGCTTCCAGTACGCCCGGTCTACGGGCGACATCGGCCTCCTTCGCCGCCTCGCCGACTACGCCCTGACCCGTCACCACCCCGCCGCCGCGAAGGCCGGGAACCGATATCTCGCACTCTTCCAAGGGGTCATATCCGCCCAGGCTTCGCTGGTGGCCCAGTGGATGCTCGTCGGATTCGTTCACGGGGTCATGAACACCGACAACATGACGATTTCGGGCGAAACGATCGACTACGGGCCGTGTGCCTTCATGGAAGGCTTCGACCCGGCCGCCGTCTACAGTTCGATCGACGAGAGCGGGCGCTACGCCTACCGCAACCAGCCGGTGGTGGCGGAGTGGAATCTTGCCCGGCTCGCGGAGTCGCTTCTGCCCCTGCTCCACGACGACGAGGAGCAGGCGGTCGAGCTCGCGGTGGGAGCACTCGGCGAGTTCCGCCGGCAGTACAGTGACGCCTGGTCGGCAGGCATGAAGGCCAAGCTGGGGTTCCGTGACGGGCTCGACGACGACGTGGCCTCGCCTCTCGTGGACGAACTTGTGGCTTTAATGCAGGAGTCACGGGCCGACTACACCTCGTTTTTCCGGCACCTCGGCAATGCCGCCCGCGGCCGTGCCGAAGCCGCCCGGGGCCAGGCTCAGGACACGGCAGCTTTCGATGCCTGGGTGGGGCGATGGCGTGCCTTGGCACCGGATGCTGACGCCATGGACCGGGTCAACCCGGTCTACATCCCGCGGAACCACCTGGTGGAGGAGGCCCTGGCGGCCGCTACCGTCGGAAACCTGGATCCGCTGGCACGGCTGCTGGACGCAGTCGCCTCGCCTTTCGACGAGCGGTCCGGCCTCGAGCGCTACGCCGCTGCCGCCCCGGAAAGCTTTGGCCCGTACCGGACCTTCTGCGGAACCTGAGGGGAACTGATCATGGATACCGAATTCGCCGAGGTCATTGATCATGACGTCACCACCATCACCTGCGTATGCGGCAATACCGTCAGCAGCGAGGGATTGATTCAGGCCAACTCACAGGGCATGCCCGTTCACATTGGCGGAAACGTTCCCGTGCCCGCGGGGCTGGCTACCTGGCCTGAGGACGAGGATCTCTACACCTTGTGCTCCTCTTGCGGCCGCGTTTACCATGACGCTGTCATCGAAGAGACTGGGACCGCGCCCGTTGCTTTCCGGATTGATGTCACCGCCGGACCGGTTGCCGAAGCGATCCGTGTCCACTGGGACCTCAACACGTAGCACTGTGACCGTGTCAGGGGTCAGTGACGCCCTACACGGTGTCCGGCCGCTGATCTCCCTTGTGGCTCCGCAGATTCTCCTGCACCTTGCCGAACAAATCCTTGATGGTCGTCTCCGTATTGGTGAGCATGTCCGGCTGGACGTAGACCTGTTGGGCGGGAGGCAGGCTGTAATGGGACGCCAGGCCACCCGCACCGTCCACCCCTGCCAGCGCGATGGTCACACCACCCTCTTTGCGCGCAATGGCGCCAATCCGGCCGAAGACCACGGTAAATTCGTCCGGCTGGAAGCTCACGGTCAGTCCGACATGTGTCCGGTTAAGGTCACTTGCCGTGACGGCCTTCTCGTTCCCGGTCCCTGCATAGTTCATGTCGATCTCCCGAATAGCTGGTGGCGTTGTAAGCGAGCAGTCTACGTCCGGGACCGGAGGCGGGGTAGGGACCCGCCGGCTGCCCGATACCGGACCGGTCCCGGCGTGGGGGAGAATGCGTTCATGACCAAAGACGATCTTCGGCCTGTCTACTTCCTTTCGGACAGCACCGGCATCACCGCGGAAACGCTCGGCAACACTTTGCTGACGCAGTTCCCCGCGAACCACTTTGACCGCATCACGGTCCCCTTCATCACCACGGTCGAACAGGCCAGGACGGTGGTCGGCACTATCGACAAACTGGCCGCCACTGGCCTGCAGCCGATCGTCTTTTCCACCGCGGTAAGCAGCGATATCCGCCAGGTCCTGGGTACGTGCCAGGGAATCATCGTGGATCTCATCGGGACACATGTCGGACAGCTGGAGCGGGCCCTGGGTTCGCCGGCCAGCGGCGAACCCGGCAGGGCCCATGGCCTGGGCAATGCGGAGCGGTATCAATCCCGGATGGCCGCCGTCGAATACGCCATGGAACACGACGACGGCCAAAGCCTGCGGGCGCTCGAAAAGGCCCAAGTCATCCTGGTGGCGCCGTCCCGCTGCGGAAAAACGCCCACCACCATGTACTTGGCCCTGCAGCACGGCATTTTCGCCGCCAACTTCCCGCTGGTGGACGAAGACTTTGAACGCGAAGGGCTCCCCAAGCCGCTGAGGCCTTTCGTTGAGAAGTGTTTCGGGCTCTCCTCCAACCCCCTGCGCCTGAGCCAGATCCGCACCGAACGGCGCCGGGGTTCACCCTACGCGTCGCTGCGGCAGTGCGGCTTCGAGCTGCGCAGCGCCGAACAGCTGTACGTCTCCCATAGGATTCCGTACCTGAATTCGGCCACGGTGTCCGTCGAGGAAATGGCGGCAACCATCCTGCAGCGGATGAACCTCAAGCATTAGAGAAAAGTTTCACAAACTTAGTGTGGCGCACGTCATGTGGAAAGTGCGCTGGAGACCTGTCACTGTGGACAGGACTTGCGCCCATCAACCGGCCATCGCCGCAAGCGGGGCGGCGCACTTGCATGCCATCATCTGCAAAGGAGCAGTAACTATGACGACAGACATCCTGTGGTTCTCAGAACTCGGACTCAAGGACCTGGACCGGGTGGGCGGGAAGAACGCCTCCCTCGGTGAGATGGTGCAGAACCTGACCTCCGCCGGCGTCCAGGTTCCCGACGGCTTCGCCACCACCGCGGATGCCTACCGCAACTTCCTGGCGGATTCGGGCCTTGACCAGAAGATCGCCGACCGGCTTGTCGGCCTGGACACCGATGACGTCACCGCCCTGGCAGCCGCCGGGCAGGAGATCCGGGCCCTCATGCGCGAAACGCCCTTCCTGCCTGACTTCGAAGCGCAGATCCGGAACTCCTACCAGCAGCTGGTGGACAAGCACGGCGGCTCTGAGGACCTGTCCTGGGCCGTCCGTTCCAGCGCCACGGCGGAAGACCTCCCTGATGCCTCCTTCGCCGGGCAGCAGGAAACCTTCCTGAACGTCCGCGGCATCGAGAACATCCTGCTCGCCATCAAGGACGTGTTCGCGTCCCTCTACAACGACCGGGCGATCGCCTACCGGGTGCACCACAAGTTCGAGCACGCCGAGGTGGCGCTCTCGGCCGGCATCCAGCGCATGGTGCGCTCCGACGTCGGCGCCTCCGGCGTCATGTTCACCATGGACACGGAGTCCGGGTTCCAGGACGCCGTGTTCGTCACGTCCTCCTACGGCCTCGGCGAGGCTGTCGTCCAGGGCGCCGTCAACCCCGACGAGTTCTACGTCTACAAGCCCGCGCTGCAGGCCGGCCGGCCCGCAATCCTCAAGCGCGGACTGGGCGAGAAGGCCCTGCAGATGACCTACACGAGCAGCCGCGAAATCGGCCGCACCATCGACTTCGTGCCGGTCGAGGCGTCCCTGCGGAACCGCTTCAGCCTCACTGACGACGACGTCGAGCAGCTCGCCCGGCACGCCGTCGCCATCGAGAACCACTATGGCCGCCCCATGGACATCGAATGGGGCAAGGACGGGATCGACGGCGGCCTGTACATCCTGCAGGCGCGCCCGGAGACCGTGCAGTCCCGCCGGGCCTCCGGCAGCCTGAGCCGGTTCCGGCTCAACGGGACCGGCCGGGTGCTGGTCGAGGGCCGCGCCATTGGCCAGCGCATCGGCGCGGGCAGCGTCCGCATCCTCACCGCGATCGACCAGATGGCCGCCTTCAAAACCGGTGATGTCCTCGTCGCCGACATGACCGACCCGGACTGGGAACCGATCATGAAGCGTGCCTCCGCCATCGTGACCAACCGCGGCGGGCGCACGTGCCACGCGGCCATCATTGCCCGGGAACTGGGGATTCCCGCCGTCGTCGGCACCGGGGACGCCACCGATGCCCTCTCCGACGGCCTCGACGTGACCGTGTCCTGCGCCGACGGTGAAACCGGCGTGATCTACGAAGGGCTCCTGGACTTCAGCGTCGAGGAAACCGAGATCACCCAGCTGCCCGAGGCCCCCGTCAAGGTCATGATGAACGTCGGCACCCCGGAGCAGGCTTTCACGTTCGCGCAACTGCCCAACCACGGAGTGGGCCTGGCCCGGCTCGAATTCATCATCAACCGCCAGATCGGCATCCACCCCAAGGCACTGCTGAACCTCGACGAGCAGCCGGCGGACGTCGCCGCGGAAATCCGTGAGCGCATCGCCGCGTACGAGAGCCCGCGCGACTACTACATCAAGCGCCTGGCCGAGGGCGTGTCCACCATCGCGGCGGCGTTCGCGCCGGAACCCGTGATTGTGCGCATGTCCGACTTTAAGTCCAACGAGTACGCCAACCTGATCGGCGGGCCCGCCTACGAGCCGCACGAAGAGAACCCGATGATCGGCTTCCGCGGCGCCTCACGCTACCTCGAGCCGTCCTTCCGGGACTGCTTCGACCTCGAGTGTGAGGCCCTGTCCTTTGTCCGCAACGAGATGGGCCTGACCAACGTCAAGCTGATGATCCCGTTCGTACGGACCCTGGACGAGGCCCGCGGCGTTATTGAACTGCTGGGGGAGAACGGCCTCACCCGCGGCGAGAACGGCCTCGAGGTGATCATGATGTGCGAGATCCCATCCAACGCGCTGCTCGCCGATGAGTTCCTGGACTACTTTGACGGGTTCTCCATCGGCTCCAACGACATGACCCAGCTGGCCCTGGGCCTGGACCGGGACTCCGCGATTGTCTCGGGCGGCTTCGATGAACGCGATCCGGCCGTCAAAAAGCTCCTGAGCATGGCCATCGCGGCCTGCAAGGCGCGCGGCAAATATGTCGGCATCTGCGGCCAGGGTCCGAGCGATCACGCGGACTTCGCCGAGTGGCTGGTCGAGGAAGGCATCGATTCGGTCTCCTTGAACCCCGACACCGTGGTGGACACCTGGCTGCGCCTTGCCGGCGCCACAGCCGGCCCGGCCGTCGAGGCAGGCGTCGGGGCCGGGGCGAACTGACAGCCGCGGCGTCCAAGTAAGACAGGCCGGACACCCGCCGGGCAGCACGGACTGAGAATTCCAGACCGTGCTGCCTGGGCGGCCGTTCCGGCGTTGGAAGCCGCACGGGCGGAAGGCCTCAGGCGCTCAGCTTTCCAATCGCGCTGCTTTCAAGGTTCTCCAACAGGTGCCGCGGATTGTCGTAAACTTCGGCGGCACCGGCCTCCCGCAGCTCGGCTTCGCTGATTCCGCCGCAGGTCAGGGCAATGGCGGGAACTCCGATTGCCGCGGCGGCCAGCACGTCCCAGACGGCGTCGCCAACAAACACGACGTCCGCCGGGCTGAGCTCAAGCTTGTCCAGGCACGCCAGCAGAATGTCGGGAGCGGGCTTGCTCTCGTCGGCGTCGTTGGAACTGGTCCACGCATCGATGGACGTGCCGGCGTCCAGGAGGCGCCGGGCGACGTCCAGGTCGCGCTCCTGCGCTGATGATGCCAAACCCACGGCCAGCCCGGCGCCGGAGCATGCGGCCAGGAGGTCCCGGGCAGAGTCGAAGGGGCGCAGGGAAGGCCAAAACGTGGAGAACACGGCGCCGTGCGCGGATTTGAGGTCTTCCTGCATGTCCGTGGTGCACCCGGGGACCAAGTGTTCGATGAGCTTGTCGCCGCCCATGCCGACGCAGCGGTGGATAGCCGAGATCTGGATGTCCAGCCCCTCCCGCCGGAACGCCTGCCACCAGGCAAGGGCATGGAAATAGCTGGAGTCAATCAAGGTCCCGTCGACGTCGAAAAGGACCCCGCGTTTCTTTTCGGATTTTGAACCTGGCACCATTGCTACCCCACCTTTGGTTGAGGGCGGCCGCATGTGCCTGACCAGGCAACGGCTCGGCCCATAACGGATCTTTCCAGACCGGCGTCCGAAGTACCTGTCAAAGACTTCTCAGCGTCCACGATCAGAACGCCGCCACCACTCTGCAGCGAGTGCTCCAACTCCAAATGTCCGGCCACTTTAACCTCCTCGACTCTGCTGGAAGCTTGCATAGTAAGACTACTTAATGCAGGGGAATTTTCGTGGCGGCGTGCATGCAGCGGTCGTCGCCGTGGGGGAGTGGCTAACGACATTTAGACCATGCGCCTGCCTCGATCCCGGCGAGGCCCCAGGCCGGGTACTTGCGCGCCAGGCTGTTGAACAGCGGCACTGCGGTCCGGTCAGAGAAGGGCAAAAAGTGTCGGGTACTTGAGTGCTTTCGTGCCAGAATCCTCACATGACCAGGGAACGCAGTGAACTGAAGAGCATCGGATATGAGATCTTCATCGGAATCCTTTCGCTCCTGTCGATCGTCAATCTCGTGCTCGTGTATGCCGCGCGGGAGCAGTCGCTCGACACCGTGCTCGAGGTGATGAACGCCCTTTTCAGCGTGATCTTCCTCGCCGACTTCCTCTACCGGATCCTCACCGCGCCATCGGCGGGCGCCTATTTCTTCAGGCACTTCGGCTGGGCCGACCTGCTGGCCAGCATGCCCTTCGCGCAACTCAAGTTCCTGCGCATCTTCCGGCTGATCCGGGTGTACCGCCTGCTCCGCGACGTCGGCATCCGGACAATCGGCCGTGCACTGAGCAAAGACCGGGCCGGCAGCTCCCTGTACATCCTGCTGCTCATGGGCATTTTCGTACTGGAATTCGGAAGCCTCACGATGCTCCGCATCGAGCAGTATGCGCCGGGGGCCAATATCACGACGGCCTCGGACGCCATCTGGTACACGATCGTCACGATCTCGACAGTGGGATACGGTGACCAGTATCCGGTCACCGGTGCCGGCCGTATTCTCGGTGCGGGCATCATCGTCGTCGGTGTCGGCATCTTCGGCACCTTCACCGGCTACCTGGCCAACTTCTTCCTGGCTCCCCGGAAGAAGGAACCCGCACCGCCCGTCGATGCGGCCAACACCAGCGCGACGGTCGAAGGACTCCGCCTGCGCCTCGAAGAGTCCGAAGCCAAGCTCACCGAGATCAGAAAGCTGCTCACCGAGCCAACCTAGCTGGGCCTCCCCGGCCCGGCTGCCTGCCAGGGTTCTTCGCCGAACCAATGACTTTTGGCACTGCCCGTGTGTGCCTGCCGGGGCAAGAGTCGGACCTTCGCTACCGGTTTGGCCAGCGCCCCGGTCCGGGTGCGAAAGGCCGCTTGCCTTTGACGGGTCGGTCCTGCCCCACACCGTCCGGAGACAGCGTCCGGTGTCAAGGCCGTGAACGTGGGAGACGAGAAGTTCATCGAAGCCGCTTCGTCCTGATCGGCCGACACGACTCCAGTGAACCC
The DNA here is from genome assembly GCF_056394385.1 of Arthrobacter sp. 10N44_2. Classification (NCBI taxonomy): domain Bacteria; kingdom Bacillati; phylum Actinomycetota; class Actinomycetes; order Micrococcales; family Micrococcaceae; genus Arthrobacter; species Arthrobacter sp. 10N44_2. Next base: position 148,737 of record NZ_JBFTHT010000017.1, read on the forward strand.
TGCGGAGGGCCGCAAGGCCACGAACCGACATGCCCGGGCATCGCTTCGGATCCGCGCGAACAACTCCACTCTCGGCTCCATCCACCAGGGTGCCGGCGAGTCACGAGGTGGGGCCAGAAATAACCGCCTTTCCGTGCGATCCAAACCGGTCATAACCACCCGGGGCAAATCTACGCGTCCCCTGCCACATTGAGCCGGAATGCGTGGACCGGAGGGGAGAACGTCATCAGCACCGGACCCCACGACGTCGTCTGCACAGACCGGGACGAGGATCATTCCGGCGTAGCCCGAAGGCGATATGCCGCCCGTGCAGGTTCCCCTCCCACGAGCCCGCGCGCCACGGCGCCGTGGTCCGGACGGGATTAGCCCTCGGCTTCCGCTTCTGCCTCGGCCATAGCCTCGGTCAATTCGAGGGCGAAGCCCAGGGCGCTGGCTAGGTTGCCGGTTGCCGCCACGATCCGGGGGGTGCCGACGATCGGGGCAACAGCGATCAGGATGCCCTGGATGTCCTCACTGGTGATGCCGACATCCATCGCGGTACTGGCATTGAAAAAGTAGGACGCGGCCGGGGCGTCGACGGCGGCGAGGGCAGCGATCCGGGCCAGCATTAACTCGCGAGGATCAAGCGTCGAGCGTTCAACCGATACGGCGGTGAGGTCGGCGAGGGCGTCCAGGATCGGGGTTTCTTCTTCGGCCATGGCCATGTCTCCATCTGGTTGCGGTGATTGTATGGCGAGTGGCGCGACCGGGGCCGGTCGCTGCGACTCGACATCAACGTAACCCTCGAAAGCGGAGGACGACATCACCCCCATGGGATGAACCGATGCTCAGCCCGCCGTGGCGGCCGCAGCGCATCGACAGGAATCTTGAATGCAAAGCCCCCGATTCTGCCTACCCGCCGGTCAAGCGGAACGGGAACGGCGCCGGATGGCGCTGAACGGCAGGAGGATAAACAGGGCGAGTGCCAGATAGCCGAAGACGGCGATGACTGGCTGGACCAGCCCAATCAGGATCATGGCGACGTACACGCCCAGCGTGGGCGTTAGCCGTTTGGTGAGGGTCTTCACATCCTCATCAGCCAGATCCGGGCGCACGAGACGCGCGCGGACAGCATATCGCCAGGTCACCGAAATCATGATCATCGATAGGAGCAGGTTGATGCCGTAGACGGTCGCCGCGATCCGCTCGGGCCCGGCTTCGTGGATGAATTCGGCCAGCAACTTCGTCGGAAACGGCAGGAACGAGACAACCAGGAGCAGTAACAGGTTCAGCCGCACGAACACCGAGTCGGCATGGTCGAGGTATTCGGTGATAACGGTGTGGGCAAACCAGACCGCCCCAATCGTCGAGAAGCTGACCAAGTAGGCTAAGTACGACGGCCACAGGTCGACCAGCGCGCCGACGAGGTTCTCGTGGGAGCCGGCAGGGACCGAGATCTCCAAAATGAGGAGCGTTATCGCGATGGCGAACACGCCGTCGCTGAATGCTTCCATCCGCCCGGTCCGATAGGCAGACGGCCGGGGTTGCGGCTGCGCGGCACCAACCTGGTCATCCATGGGACAAGCATGGCAGCCGCTTCTTGACATCCGGCTCATCCGCAACGAACGATCTACTTGATGCGCTGCCCGTGGGGCAGCCACGCCCCATGGCCGATTTCGGCCCCACATATGACGGACTCACCGACTCCTACGTTTCATCCAGACCTTCTTCCAGCCGACACCGTAACGGGTATATCTCTCGGCATTGGGGCCGACGGATACATCGGGCTCAAATCCTTTTGGGCGGGTCAGCAATTGTGCGTCAAAGGCGACCTCGCTACTTGGCGGCTACCGAGAAATGATCCCGCCGCACGCTCGAGGCCCGTCTGTTACGGAGTCCGATGGCCGGCGATCGGTTCATCCCGCGGGGGTGATGTCTCCCTGGGACGTACAGGGTCACTTTGCAGACGGGCCGGGCCCCTCGCCCGTGCCGTCGGCTCGGCACCCAACACCGAATCCAGATGGAGACATGATCATGGCCGAAGAAGAAACCCCCGTCGTCGACGCCCTCGCCGACATCACCGCCGTGTCGCTCGAACGCTCCACCCTTGTTCCCCGCGAGTTGATGCACGCCCGTATCGCGGCCCTCGTCTCCGTCGACGCTCCACCCGCCTCCTACCTGCTCAACGCCGGTACGGCGGTCGACGCCGGCGTCACGGCAGATGATGTCCAGGGCATCGTCATCGCAGTTGCGCCCATTGTCTGCACTCCCCGGATCGTGGCGGCAGGCAGCAAACCTCGCCATTGCGCTCGGCTTTGTCATCGCAGTGGCCGAAGCCGAGCTCGAAGCCGAGCTTGAGGCTGAAGCCGATGCCCCGGCCGAGGACTGATCACGCCAAGCGGTACTACGAAAGGGACTGCGGGAGCGAGACATGACCCAGCGAACCTACCCTGAGGGTGTACCGTGTTGGATCGACACCGAGCAGCCCGACGTAGAGGCGGCCGCCGAGTTCTATGCAGGCCTCTTTGGCTGGACGTTCGAGGACGCTGTGTCGGCGGGCGCGCCAGGCCGATACTTGATTGCCAAGCTCGATGGCCAGGACGTCGCCGGGATGGCGGACACCCGGGGTGCCGCGACATGGAATACCTACGTATCCGTCGAGGACGCGGATACCGCAGTGCAGCGTTTGGTCGCTGCCGGCGCTACGGTACGGTCGGCAGCCGCAGACGCTGGAGAAGGCGGCCGCAGTGCGGCGTTGACCGATCCAGGGGGCGTCGGGATCCGCATCTGGCAAGCCAAGCGACGCTTAGGGGCACAAATGGCCAATCAGCCGGGGTCCTGGAATTTCAGTGATCTCCACACGCCTGACCCCGGCGCGGCCATCAAGTTCTATGAGGACGTGTTTGGCTGGCAAGTCGACGACCTCGGCTTCGCGATGATGATCCGCAGGCCCGGTTACGGTGATCACCTTGAGGCGACAATCGATCCAGGCATCCGGGCGAGGCAGTCAGTGCTGGCCCCTCCACCTGGCTTCGAGGATGCGATCGCCTGGATCGCGACCACGGCCCCCCGACGAACTGCCGCACTGGCACGTCTCGTTCACCGTTGCTGACCGGGACCGGACAGTGGTTGATGCGAAGCGACTCGGCGCCCAAGTCGTTAGCCAAAGCGAGACCGAGTGGACGCGCACGGCACTGATCCGGGACCCCCAGGGAGCGGAGTTTACCGCCAGCCAGTTCACGCCCCCGTCGCCATGAGCGCTCCTTCAATAGAGGCGCCGGGTCAGATGGCGGCAGCTATGGGACGAACGTTCACCCGGTTGGCCCGGCAAGCAGCTTTTTGATCTCGGTGAGCTTGGCTTCGGACTCTTCGAGGCGCTGACGGAGTCCTTCGACCGTCGCGGGTCCCGTCCCGGCGGCATCGACCGGCGGTGCGGGATTCTTGGGAGACAGAAAGAAGTTGGCCAGGTAGCCGGTGAATGTGCCGAAGATGCCGACACCGAGGACAATGATGCCTGCCCCGATCAGACGGCCCGGTTCGGTGACCGGATACTGGTCACCATATCCGACTGTCGAGATCGTGACGATGGTGTACCAGATGGCGTCGGAGGCGGTCGTGATGTTGGCCCCCGGGGCGTACTGCTCGACGCGGAGCATGGCGAGGCTGCCGAATTCGAGCACGAGAATGCCCATGAGCAGCAGGATGTACAGGGAGCTGCCGGCCCGGTCCTTGATCAGCGCGCGGCTGATCGTGCGGACGCCGACGTCGCGGAGCAGGCGGTACACCCGGATCAGCCGGAAGATGCGCAGGATCTTGAATTGCGCGACAGGCACGCTGGCCAACAGGTCGGCCCAGCCAAAGTGCTTGAAGAAATAGGCGCCGGCCGATGGCGCGGTGAGGATCCGGTAGAGGAAGTCCGCAAGGAAGATCACACTGAAAATGGCGTTCATCACGGTGAGCACCGTGTCGAGGTACTGGTCCTGCACGACATACAAGAGCACGAGATTGATAATCGACAGGATCGAAAGGATACCGATGAAGATCTCGTATCCGGTGCTCTTCAGTTCACTTCGTTCCTTGGTCATATGAGGATTCTGGCACGCAAGCAACGGCGTGGCTGACGCTTTTTCAGGAGTAGGGTTTGATTTGGCAGACGAAGGGGTCCACATGAGCTACAAATATCGAACTGTCCGGGTTCGCGGCACTGACCTGGTTGGAACCATCGCGCGCAAACACGGGGGCGCGCCTGAGATCTACGAAACCTCGAAGGACCCGAGCACCTCGGTCGTGCCGGTGTTTTTCCAGGCAACGGGTGAGGTCCGATTCTTCGACAGGTCAATGCTTGAGGACGTCGTGACGCCGGCCAGCTAGCAGCGGTGTTACACCGCTCCTGTAAACGGAAAAGTCGCCCTGGCGCCCATCCCGGCCGCATGATCCCCACCCCTCCATTCGAAGCGCAGGGCCGCCCAGAATGGCCTTTTGCAGGGGTGTCCGCAGGACGTTGACACTGCTCAGGGCCGCGAGGAGGATTTGTTTTGGGGGGCCTCTTCGAAAGGAGCCCTAAATGCCGTGGCATGTCGAGGGTACATACTTTGAGAATTGCAATTGCGACATGGTCTGCCCGTGTACGGCGACAGGACAGACGGCACCGGCGGACAATGACCGCTGCAACGTGGCCTTGGCCTTCCACGTGGAAACCGGCGAAGTCAACGGTGTCGACGTCGGCGGTCTGACAGTCTGCGTCCTCGCCGATACCCCGGCCCTGATGAGTGAGGGGGGCTGGAAGGTCGGTCTCCTGATGGACGCCGCCGCCTCCGCCGAGCAGGCCGAAGCGCTCGGTGCAGTCTTCGGCGGCCAGCTCGGCGGACCGATGGAGGGCCTCGCACCCTTGATCGGTGAAATGGCGGGCATGGAGTCCCTGGAGATGGCCTACGCCGACGACGGGCGTGTCCACCAGGTGCGTATTGGCAGTGCAGTCGAGATGGTGGTCGAGGACTTCATGAATCCATTTGATTCCACAGGGCGGGGAGTGAAAATTAGCGGGGTCGGATTCCCGGCCGACACTCTGGCAGCCGGCACATCCAGCACCGCCCGCGTCGACGTGTTCGGGATGACCTGGGATAACGCCGGGAAGAACTCCTTCTCGGCCCCCTTCGCCTGGTCCGCTTAGGTGCCGGGCAGGAGCCGCCTGACAGCTGGCCACCATGCCGGAGAATTGGCGCTGATCGGGTGCGCCGCGCTGGCCTGGTACCTGACGTTCCTAGGCCTTTCCGACATGTCCACGGGCCCGGGAACGATGGGATTGAGGCTCTGGGGTTTCCTGGCGGTGTGGACGCTGATGATGGCAGCCATGATGTTGCCGGCGCTGGCGCCCCTGACTTCGACGTATCTCAGATCCATCCGCGCCGTGCGCAGCCGCCGGGTCAGGGCCATCCGGACAACGGCCCTGGTAGGCGGCTACCTTCTGACATGGATCGGATTCGGCGTCGTGGCCTACGCGGCCGCGGCGCTCGCCGGACTGCTGGCTGAGAACGCGGCGGACATCGCACCCTGGGTGGGTGCCGGAGTCCTCGTGGCGGCCGGCGCCTACCAGCTCACCCCGCTGAAGGACTTTTGCCTCAGGCACTGCCGGTCGCCCATAGCCTTCCTGTTGCACGTGTCCGGGTACAAGGGCCGCTTGCGGGACGTCCGCGTCGGCATGTACCACGGCGTGTACTGCGTCGGCTGCTGTTGGGGGCTCATGGTGGTGCTGATTGCCGTGGGCGTGATGAACCTGGCGTGGATGGCCGTGCTCACGGTAGTTATCTTCCTGGAGAAGACATGGAAATACGGGCCCGCCTTCAGCCGGATAACCGGTGTCTCGCTGATCGTTTTCGCGCTCTTCGTCCCGGCACACCCGGAGCTGCTGCCCGGGCTATACATGCCCGCACCCATGTAAGGGACGCTGACCGTCGTTTTCGAATGACAGTCCGGGGACCGACATCGGCACGGGCCCCCGCGCCGTCATCGCTTCTACGGCGTGCCCCCGTGGGCGGGTCGGCGCGAAAACAGCGTGCTGACCAGCCGGACCCCAAAGCCCTCGTCCAGCGGCTGGCCGCTCAGGAAGAACCGGTAGTAGATCGGCCCCAGCAGGAGGTCGGTGAGCATCTCGGCGTCGACGTCCGGGCTCAGGTCTCCTCGGGAGATGCCCCGCTCCACCAGGAGGCGTACATCTGCCACCCGGCGGTTCACCACCCGCTCCCGGTAAGCACGCGCAAGTTCCGCACGTGATCCGCGAATCCGTGAAGCGCGCCCCGGCCCTGGACGTGGAGCGGATCGATGAGGTGGTGTTCGGCAACGCGAACGGCGCGGGCGAGGAGAACCGCAACGTCGCCCGGATGGGCACCCTGCTGGCCGGGCTGCCCGTCTCGGTCCCGGGCACCACGGTCAACCGGCTCTGCGGCTCCTCCCTGGACGCGGCGATCATCGCCTCCCGGCAGATCAACACCGGCGACGCCGAACTGATGCTGATCGGCGGCGCCGAATCGATGTCCCGCGCCCCGTGGGTGCTGCCGAAGACCGAGAAGCCCTACCCGGCCGGGGACCTGACCCTGGCCTCCACCACGCTGGGCTGGCGGCTGGTGAACCAGGCCATGCCGGCGGACTGGACCATCTCCCTGGGCGAGGCCACCGAACGGCTCCGGGAGAAGTACGGCGTGACCCGCGAGCAGCAGGACGAGTTCTCCGCCGGCTCCCACAACCTCGCCGCCGCGGCCTGGGACGAGGGTTTCTACGACAACCTCGTCGTCCCGGTCCCGGGCACGGACCTGGT
>NZ_JBFTHT010000018.1:0-72954 GCF_056394385.1 Arthrobacter sp. 10N44_2
TTCTGCGACCCGCACTCGCCATGGCAGCGCGGAACCAACGAGAACACCAACCGACTGCTGCGGCACTGGTTTGAGAAGGGCACAGACCTCTCAACCTTCACCGCCGAGGACCTCGAGGCAATCGCCGACAAGCTCAACAACCGGCCCCGYCCCACGCTGAACCTCGAAACCCCCAAACAACGCATGCGCCACCTCATCGCCGCCGCGGCCTAAACCCCGTTGTTGCAACGACCAATTGACTTTGAGCCTCCGGAATGGGCGCTAAGTGACCCCGCGTTGCTTGTAGGGCGTTGCGTGTTGCGGGTCAGCCTGCGTAAAACGCGCTGAGCTCGGCGATCAGCTTGTCCGGCGCCTTGTTGACACCGTCATGGCCCATGCCCGGCAGGATCGTATAGCTGGAGCCGGAGAGGACATCGTGGATCTGGGCGCAGGCCACCCCGAAATAGGCCGGGCTCTTCTCGCCCACGATGATCAGCGTTTCCAGCGGCAGTTCCAGAAAGGGTTCGGCCGGCATGTCCGCGGCGATGATCGCCTTGATCTCGCGGACGCCGGTCTGCATGAGGTCGCGCAGCTGCTTGCCGATCGGGGTGCCCGCCGAAAGCTTGTTCGCCAGCGTCAGCATGGACAGCGGCATCCGGGACAGGGCGCTGCCGGTCTCCAGGCCCTTGAGCAGGACGGCGAGGGCGCGGTCGTCGTCGCCGGCTGCGGTCGCCCGCTCGTATTCGGGCGTCCAGTCCGCCGTGACGCTGTGATTGACGGACACGGCGGGGTCGTACACGGCCAGCCGTTCCACCGGCAGGGTGCGGGCCGCGTGCAGGGCCACTGCCCCGCCGAAGCTGTGGCCGAAGACGTCCGTGCTGGCGGTGTGCTTCATGACGGCGTCGAGGTCGTGGATGTCCACGTCGAGGGTGTAATCCTCAGGCTGCGGGGAGGACGAGCCGCGGCCGCGACGGTTGAAGGTGTGCACCGGCCGCCCCAGTGACGCGCTGAGTTTCTGCGCGAAACGGGTGTAGTCGGCGGCCGTCACCATCGAGGCCGGCACGACGACGATGCCCGAACCCGCCGAGGCGAGCTCGGCGCCCGTGCTCAAAAGCTCAATCGTTCCGCCGTTGGGGGTTCTGATGTTCTCGCGGGTCATGCTCCGAGCCTAGCCGAGGCCACGCCCCAGTGCAGTAAGCCGCGGTGCACTATGGCGCCAGTCCAGCAGGGCGCAGTCCACTATGACCGCAGTCCAGTTGTGGTCCCGTCGCAGCGGCGCTGCATGATCGCGCCGGCGCTAGTTGCCCAGCCGGCCGCCGGAGACCTCGAGGTAGCAGGCGCCGCAGAGCGACTCGTACCAGACGTCCTGGCCATCGATCGCAACCTGGTTCCCGTCGAACACCACGTGGTCCCCGATCCGGCGCGTGTTGAAGATGGCCTTCCGTCCGCAGCGGCAGATGGTCTTGAGCTCTTCGAGGGTGTGCGCGATCTCCAGCAGGCGCAGGGAACCGGGGAACGCGCGGGTCCGGAAGTCGGTGCGGATGCCGTAGGCGAGGACGGGGACGTTGTCCAGGACCGCGATGCGGAAGAGGTCGTCCACCTGCTCCGGTTCCAGGAACTGGGCCTCGTCCACCAGCAGGCAGGCCACCGGCGGGGTGTCCACGTGCTGCAGCAGGGCGTCGGGATCGTCGCCGTGGGCCTGGGCGGTGAACAGGTCGCGGGCCGACGCGCCGGCGGGGATCAGGAAGTCCGCCGAACGGGTCATGCCCAGGCGGGACACGACGTCGGAGTCGCCCTTGGTGTCCACGTCCGGCTTGGCCAGCAGGACCCGCTGGCCACGTTCCTCATAGTTGAAGGCCGCCTGCAGAAGCCCCGTAGATTTGCCGGAGTTCATGGCGCCGTAGCGGAAGTAGAGCTTGGCCAAGGGGGTCCTTTCGAAAGGGTCGCCCCCGATTCTAGCGGTCGGTCGCGTCGCGGCCCTCAGCGGCCGGGCCCACTGCGCCGCCACCGGGCCGGCACGCCCGCGGCTGCAAGGCTGCCGGCCAGGCTGACGGGCGGCGGGGTCGCTGCCCCGGGCCCGCCGTGGAGGAACCGGGCCGTGCGGAGGGCCAGCCGGCTTCCCGGCCGGATGGGGCCTTCGTGGAGCTGCCCGGGGACCACGGCGAAGCTGACCGCGGGGACGGCGTCGGCAAGCTGGTGGCTCGTGTCGGCGAAGTAGCCGGGGCTCCAGCCGCCGCTGAGCATGAGGGTGGGGGTGGTGATGGCGGCAAAATCCTCGAGTTCGGCGTCGGCATCCAGCACGGCGCGCATCTCGGCGACGGCCGTGGGTAGCAGTTGCCGCATTTCCGCGCCGAGCCTGGTCCGGGCCGAGAGGATGCTGAGCATGCGCAGCGCGCCCAAGGGCAGCATGGACACCGGGCCGGCCGTCTCCAGGCCTTGCACCAAATGCGCCCAGGCGTGGTCGAGTTCGCCGGCAGCCACGGACCTTTCCAGTTCGGGCCGCCAGCGCTGGGTGAGGTTCCCGGAGAGGCTCACGGCGGCGTCGTAAGTCACCATCCTGCGGATCGGCAGGCGCCGGGCGGCCTCGAGGGCCACGAACCCGCCATAGCTGTGGGCCACGACGTCGCTGGCGCCGGTCTCGCGGAGCACGGTTGCCAGGTCGGCCACCTCGGTGGCGGCGGAATAGTCGGCCGGTTGGTGCGAGGAACCTGCGCGTCCGCGGCGGTTGTAGCAGTGCACCGGCTGGTCCAGCAGCCGGCAAAGTTTTCGGGCAAAGGACCGGTAGAGCGCATCGGTGATCAGGGTCCCGTGCACGACGACGACGCCGGATCCTTCGCCGCGGGACGCCACGGCGGCGTCGGACGCGGCTGTTCTGCCCGGTGCGTGCCCCGCCGGGCGGATGGTGTGCAGCTCAAGGTGTCCCTTGCCGTCGTCGGTCCTCACTGTCCATGTCTCCACAACTTCGAGTCTATTCCCGCACCCCGTCCGCCTGGCTGCCGCCCGGGCAGAACCGGGCCGGGACCTTCCCGGACGCAAATCGACGGTAAACTTGGGGATTGTGACTTCCCAAAACACCCCCACCCCGAACAACGCCGCCGAGCCGCATGATGCCAGCGAACAGACCCGCATCCGCATGGAGAAGCGCGCCAAGCTGATCGAACGCGGCGTCGAGGCATATCCGGTGGGTGTCGAACGCACGCACTCGCTCACGGAAATCCGGGAGAAATACGCCTACCTGCAGGCCGATGAAACAACTGGCGACGCCGTTGGCGTGACCGGCCGCATCGTCTTCATCCGCAACACGGGCAAACTCTGCTTCGCCACCCTCCAGGAGGGCGGCCTGGACGGGAAGGCCGTGCGGCTGCAGGTCATGCTGAGCCTGGCCAACATCGGTGAGGAGGCGCTCGCGGAGTGGAAGTCTCTCGTGGACCTCGGCGATCACGTCTTCATCAAGGGCGAGGTCATTTCCTCACGCCGCGGCGAACTCTCCGTCATGGCGGATTCCTGGACCATGGCCTCGAAGGCGCTGCGCCCGCTGCCGGTGCTGCACGCCGGGCTGAACGAAGAAACGCGTGTCCGCCAGCGCTACGTGGACCTCATTGTCCGAGACGAAGCCCGCGAGATGGTGTACACCCGCGCCGCGATCACCCGCTCCATCCGCGAAACCCTGCACCGCCAGGGCTACGTTGAGGTGGAAACCCCCATGCTGCAGCTGGTTCACGGCGGTGCCACTGCCCGTCCCTTCGAGACTCACATGAACGCCTTCGACCAGAAGATGACGCTGCGCATCGCTACCGAGCTCTACCTCAAGCGCACGGTGGTCGGCGGGATCGACCGCGTCTACGACATGGGCCGGGTCTTCCGCAACGAGGGCGTGGACTCCACGCACAGCCCCGAGTTCACCACCCTGGAGTCCTACGAGGCGTGGGCGGACCAGTTCGTCATGGCGGACCGGATCAAGGAGATCATCCTGGACGCCGCCGACGCCGCCGGTGTGGGCCGCGTGCTGCAGACCGAAGCCGGGGAGATCAACCTCGACGGCGAATGGACCTGGCTGGCGGTCTACCCGGGACTGTCCGACTTCGTGGGCCAGGAAGTAACCCCCGACACCCCGGTTGCCGAGCTGCTGGAGCTGGCTGCCAAGCACGAGGTCAAGGTCGACGCCGCCTGGGAAGCCGAGAAGCTCGTCGTCGAACTCTTCGGTGAACTGGTGGAGCCGACGTTGCTCAACCCCACGTTCGTCTACGACTATCCGCCGTCCGCGCAGCCGCTGGCCCGCCAGCACCGCGAAGACGGCCGCCTGATCGAGGCCTGGGACCTCATCATCGGCGGCATGGAGCGGGGCACGGCGTTCTCCGAACTGATCGACCCGGTCATCCAGCGCGAACGCCTCACCGAACAGTCCCGCCGTTCCGCCGCGGGTGACGTGGAGGCAATGCAGCTGGACGAAGACTTCCTCCGTGCGCTCGAGTATGGCGCGCCGCCCATGGGCGGGATCGGCCTCGGCATCGACCGGCTCGTGATGCTCTTCACCGGAGCCGGCATCCGCGAAACGATCCTCTTCCCCCTGTTGAAGCCCGAAGGACACTGAGCATGGACTATATCGCCGTATTGCTGCCCCCCATCGTGGTGGGCCTGCTTTTCTGGTTTGCCATGAAATCCATATTCAATGCCGACAAATCAGAGCGGCAGGCAGAAGCCCGCGCCCATGCCGAGGCCGAAACTAGGGCCAAAGGACCGGAATCCGGGACCCTGGGAAGCTAATTACCCGAAAGAAGTAATAGTTCCCTATTGCCGCCTTAGGTTTTCCTTTGGACAGAGTTTTGCGCTTTGACTCCCTGCTGTAACGCGGAGGATACTTATTCCAGATACATCCTGCTTTTCTAAACGCTCGATCTTTGGAAAGAGAGTCCTTTATGGCACAGAAAGTAAAAATCATCCTCGTTGATGATCTGGATGGGGGATCCGCGGACGAAACTGTCCGGTTTGGCCTTGACGGCGTCAGCTACGAAATTGACCTGTCGTCAAGCAATGCATCAGAACTGCGCTCCGCGGTGGACCGATTTGTGACGCACGCGCGCAAAACGTCAAGCGGACGCGCCACGCGCACGAAAATTTCCAGCGGACGGAATCAGGACTCTGCCCAGATCCGCCAGTGGGCACGGGACAACGGCTATGCGGTAAACAGCCGCGGACGCATCCAGGCTGAAATTCAGGAAGCCTACCAAAAGGCTAATTCCTAGCAGGGCCCGGCGTCAGGCCGCAGTGCCGGGCCCGGCATGTGGGCGCAGTATCAAGCCGCAATCACGTTTCATGCCGTCGTAATCGAGCGACTGTCAAATGCCAATGCCCCCGTTATCTGACGGGGGCATTGCCATGCCGGCGTCGGTGCGCCCGTCCGGCAGATCGGCTCGCCCGCCCGGCGATGAACAGGCTCCGCCGCCCATGTTCCTCCGCTGCAGCATTTCCAGGGAGATGTCCCGCACGAGGTGAACAATTTGCCGAAGATGGCCGCTATGGGTCCAGGCTTAGCGGCCATCTTCGTCAATTCGGGCACCTTTGCGATGCCGACGGCGCCCGTCCGTCGGTGCGCCCGTTCACCCGGCCGGCCCGCTTAGCGGCCGGTTGCGCCCTTCCGGAAGAGCCGGATGCGCCCTTCCGGAAGGGCCGGTTGCGCCCGTCCGGTGGGGTTCCGGGCGGTTCTTGCCCCTTGTCCGGGACCCGGTCCGGGCGCGGTTGCGCAACCCTCCGGTTTCCCCTGTGGCGAACAAGCCCCAAATCTGGAACCCGGCCACGTAGCATCAAAGTACGTCGTAGCTAGGAGTGTGGCGAAATGTTTGAGCGATTTACGGACCGTGCCCGTCGCGTAGTTGTGCTTGCCCAAGAAGAGGCACGCATGCTGAACCACAATTACATTGGTACCGAACACATCCTCTTGGGTCTGATCCATGAGGGTGAAGGTGTTGCCGCCAAAGCCCTTGAATCCTTGAGCATTTCGCTCGACGGTGTCCGCGAGCAGGTCCAGGAGATCATCGGCCAGGGCCAGCAGGCGCCCTCCGGCCACATCCCCTTTACCCCCCGCGCCAAGAAGGTCCTGGAGCTCTCGCTGCGCGAGGCGCTGCAGCTGGGCCATAACTACATTGGTACCGAGCACATCCTCCTCGGCCTTATCCGGGAGGGCGAAGGCGTTGCCGCCCAGGTGCTCGTCAAGCTCGGCGCAGACCTGAACCGGGTCCGCTCGCAGGTCATCCAGCTGCTCTCGGGTTACCAGGGCAAGGAAGCCACGGGCGCCGGTGTCGGCCCCGGGCAGGCTGAGGGGACCCCGGCCGGGTCCGTTGTCCTGGACCAGTTCGGCCGCAACCTGACCCAGGCGGCGCGCGAGAACAAGCTGGACCCCGTGATCGGCCGCGAGCAGGAAATGGAACGCGTCATGCAGGTCCTTTCCCGCCGCACCAAGAACAACCCTGTGCTGATTGGTGAGCCCGGCGTCGGCAAGACCGCCGTCGTCGAGGGCCTGGCCCAGGCGATCGTCCGCGGGGACGTCCCGGAGACCATCAAGGACAAGCAGCTTTACACGCTGGACCTCGGGTCCCTCGTGGCCGGCTCCCGCTACCGCGGCGACTTCGAAGAGCGCCTGAAGAAGGTCCTCAAGGAGATCCGCACGCGCGGTGACATCATCCTGTTCATCGATGAGATCCACACCCTGGTGGGTGCCGGTGCCGCCGAAGGCGCCATCGATGCGGCCTCGATCCTGAAGCCCATGCTGGCCCGCGGCGAACTCCAGACCATCGGGGCCACCACGCTGGACGAATACCGCAAGCACATCGAGAAGGATGCCGCGCTGGAGCGCCGCTTCCAGCCGATCCAGGTCAAGGAACCCTCCGTCGCGCACGCGATCGAGATCCTCAAGGGCCTCCGCGACCGGTATGAGGCACACCACCGCGTCACCATCACCGACGGCGCCCTCGCCTCGGCGGCGGCCCTTTCCGAGCGCTACATCTCGGACCGATTCCTGCCGGACAAGGCAATCGACCTGATCGACGAGGCCGGTGCGCGGTTGCGTATCCGCCGCATGACTGCTCCGCCGGAGCTCAAGATCATGGACGAGAAGATCGCCGCCATGAAGCTGGAGAAGGAATCCGCGATCGACGCGCAGGACTTCGAAGGCGCCGCGTCGCTGCGCGACAAGGAGCAGAAGCTCATTGCCGAGCGCGCCGAAAAGGAACGCCAGTGGAAGACCGGCGGCATGGACGACATCTCCGAAGTTGATGAAGACCTCATCGCTGAAGTGCTGGCGAACTCCACCGGCATCCCGGTCTTCAAGCTGACCGAGGAAGAGTCCTCGCGCCTGCTGAAGATGGAAGACGAGCTCCACAAGCGCGTGGTCGGCCAGAACGAGGCCATCAAGGCCCTGTCCCAGGCGATCCGGCGCACCCGTGCAGGCCTCAAGGACCCCAAGCGTCCGGGCGGCTCGTTCATCTTCGCCGGCCCCACCGGCGTCGGCAAGACCGAACTGGCCAAGGCCCTCGCCGAGTTCCTGTTCGGCGAGGAAGACGCCCTGATCACCCTGGACATGTCCGAGTACTCGGAGAAGCACACGGTGTCGCGGCTCTTCGGTGCCCCTCCGGGCTACGTGGGCTACGAGGAAGGCGGCCAGCTGACCGAGAAGGTCCGCCGTCGTCCGTTCTCCGTGGTCCTGTTCGATGAAGTGGAGAAGGCGCACGCCGATCTCTTCAACTCGCTCCTGCAGATCCTGGAAGACGGCCGCCTGACCGACTCCCAGGGCCGCGTGGTGGACTTCAAGAACACCGTGATCATCATGACCACGAACCTCGGCACCCGGGACATCTCCAAGAGCGTTGCCACCGGCTTCCAGTCCGGCACGGACACGCAGACCGGCTACAACCGGATGCGGGCCCGGGTCACGGAAGAGCTCAAGCAGCACTTCCGCCCCGAGTTCCTGAACCGTGTTGACGATGTTGTGGTCTTCCCGCAGCTGACCCAGGACGAGATCATCGAGATCGTGGACATGTTCGTCGCCCGCCTGGAGAAGCGCCTCAAGGACAAGGACATGGGCATCGAGCTCACGTCCGCGGCCAAGGTGCTCCTGGCGACCCGCGGCTACGACCCCGCCATGGGTGCCCGGCCGCTGCGCCGCACCATCCAGCGCGAGATCGAGGACCAGCTCTCCGAGAAGATCCTCTTCGGCGAACTGCACGCCGGCGACATCGTGGTGGTGGACGTCGAAGGCGAAGGCGACGACGCGAAGTTCACCTTCGCCGGCAACGCCAAGCCGCGCATCCCGGAGATCGCTCCGAGCGTCTAAGCACCATCAACAACGGCCCCGCTGCCCCGAAAGGGACGGCGGGGCCTTTGCGTTGCCCGCCGTCGTGAACCATTTGCCAGAGATGGCCGCTATGGGAGCTGGCTTAGCGGCCATCTTCGGCGAACGGCGGACGGTGTCCGTGCTGAAGCGCCAGGGCCCGTCCCGCATGATTCGGGAGCCCTATCTGAAAGCAATGTTTCACTCTTAGTGAACGTTTTGTGATCGATGCCACATTCGGTGTTGAATCGGTGCATGGCTGCTAAGGACTCAGAGACCCTGAGCGAACAACCCGAGACCCCCTTCCACGATCTGGACCACTACCTTGCGATCCCCAGAGTGAGCGGTTTGACGCTGAGCCCGGACGGCACCCGGCTGGTGACCACCGTGGCGACACTCGGCGCGAACGGAACCGAATACTGCACCGCGCTGTGGGAGGTGGATCCGGGCGGGGCCAAACAGGCCCGCCGGATCACGCGCAGCGCCAAAGGGGAGGCCGGTGCGGTGTTTGCCGCCAACGGCGACCTGTACTTCACCTCGGCCCGTCCCGACCCGGAGAGCCCCGAGGCCGACCCGGTGAACGCCCTCTGGATCCTGCCGTCCGACGGCGGCGAAGCCCGGGTGGCCTTGTCCCGGGCCGGCGGAATCGGCGGGGTCCACGCCGCCAAGGACGCCGACACCGTGGTGGTCGCGGCCTCGGTCCTGGCCGGCTCCACGGACGAGGACAATGACGAGGAACGCCGGAAAGCGCGCAAAGACAACAAGGTCGCGGCCATCCTGCACAGCAGCTACCCAGTCCGCTACTGGGACGCGGACCTGGGCCCGGCGCAGCCGCGGCTGTTCGCCGTCGAACCCGGAGACCCGTTGGAGGCCGGAAAGCCGGCCACCGTCGACGCCGCGCCGCCGCTGAAGCTGCGCAACCTGACGCCCGACGCCGGAACGCGGCTCAGGGACGCCGAATCGGTGCTCAGTCCGGACGGCACGACGATCTACAGCAGCTTCGCCAAGCCCCTCGCCAACGCCGATTCACGTTCCGTGCTGGTCGCCATCGACGTCGCCACCGGCACCCGCACGGTCCTGCTGGACACGGAAGGCCTGAGCTACTTCCCGGGCCCGGTCAGCCCGGACGGCCGGAGCCTGGTGGTGGTCAGCGAAAGCGACACCACGCCGCTGGCGGCGCCGCAGGTCAAGCTGCACCTCCTCCACGTCACTGGCCCGGCGGCAGGGGGCAGCGCCCTGACGCCGCTCGCCCATGACTGGGACCGCTGGGCCCGCCCCGCCGCATGGCTGCCGGACGGATCGGCCCTGCTGGTCACCGCCGACGAGGACGGCGCATCGCCGGTATTCCGGATCGGTGTGGCCGGAGACCCGGACGGGGCGGCCCAGGTGCTACGCCTGACGGCCGACGCCGCGGCGTACACCGACGTCGTCGTCGCACCGGACGGACGCAGCGCCTACGCCCTGCGCAGCTCCTACGAATTCCCCGCCGAACCTGTGCGGATCGACCTCGCCTCCGGTGACGTCGTCCGCCTGCCCGCGCCCGCGGAACGCCCGCACTTCAAGGGCACGCTGGAGCGCGTGGAGACGACGGCGGCCGGCGGCGCCCGTGTGCCCGCGTACCTGGCCCTGCCCGAGGGCGCGTCCGCCGCGGCCCCGGCCCCGCTGCTGCTCTGGATCCATGGCGGCCCGCTGGGATCCTGGAACGCCTGGACGTGGCGCTGGAACCCGTGGCTGCTGGTGGCGCGCGGCTACGCGGTGCTGCTCCCGGACCCTGCCCTCTCCACCGGCTACGGTCAGGACCACATCCAGCGCGGCTGGGGGGAATGGGGCAAGGCTCCGTTCACCGACCTGATGGCCATCACCGACGCCGTCGTGCAGCGCTCCGACATCGACCAGACGCGCACGGCCGCCATGGGCGGCTCGTTCGGCGGGTACATGGCCAACTGGGTGGCCGGGCAGACGGACCGCTTCAAGGCAATCGTCACGCACGCCAGCCTCTGGGCCCTGGACCAGTTCGGCCCCACCACCGACGCCGCGCAGTACTGGCTCAAGGAGATGACGGCAGAGATGGCGCTGGAGAACTCCCCGCACCTGCACGTGGAGAACATCCGCACTCCCATGCTGGTCATCCATGGCGACAAGGACTACCGCGTACCGATCGGCGAGGGACTCCGGCTCTGGTACGAGCTGCTCGCCAAGTCGCAGCTGGCGGCGGACGGAAACGGCGAAACGGACCACCGTTTCCTGTATTTCCCGGACGAGAACCACTGGATCCTGCAGCCGCAGCACGCCAAGGTCTGGTACGGCGTCGTGGAGCACTTCCTGGCCAGGAACCTGCTGGACAAGGACGTTCCCGTCCCCGACGAACTAGGTCTCTGACGGCCCGGGGCCCGTGCCGGCAGGGAGCCGGCCGCGCCCGGGGCACCCGTAAGATTGGGCTGTGACTGAGACCGTGACTGAGACCGCCACTGAGACGATCCGCATCCGCCCCGCCCGCACCGACGACGTTGGCGCCATCAAGACCCTCGTGGCGCCGCTGGCTGACCAGCGGATCCTCATGGCCAAGGAAACCGTGGCCTATTACGAAAGCCTGCAGGAGTTCCGGATCGCCGAATCCGAAGACGGCGAGGTGATCGGCTGCGGGGCGCTGCACGTCATGTGGGAGGACCTCGCCGAGGTCCGCACCCTCGCGGCCTCGGACGCCTGGCGCGGCAAGGGCGTGGGCCACGCGCTGGTGGAGCGCCTGCTGGAGGATGCCCGCGCGCTGGGAGTCTCCCGGGTCTTCTGCCTGACGTTCGAAGTGGAGTTCTTCAAGAAGCACGGCTTTGAAGTCATGGCTGACCAGACCGCCGTCGACCCCGTGGTGTATTCCGAGCTCCTGCGCTCGCACGACGAAGGCGTGGCCGAGTTCCTGGACCTGGCGCGGGTTAAACCGAACACGCTGGGCAACACCAGGATGATCAAGGAGCTGTAGCCCTCGCCGGGTTGCGGCTGCGCCCGGGCCAGCGAGGGCTGCGCCCCGGCCGGCGAGGGCGGCCCCGGTCGGCGAAGGCGGCGTCCCGGCCGGCGAAGACGGCGCCGGCATCGGCGGCCGCCAGGAACTCGACGTCCACGCAGGGCTTCCCTTCAATAAATTTGATGGATAAACTGATGCCGGCCCAGGGGGTGGGCCGCCATACTTCCGGAGGCAAAAAATTGCACAAAGCCGTGATTTTTCCCGATCTCTCCGCAATCCACAGGTCAATCGCCAGCGCTCCGGCAGGGCCGCCGGACCAGCCGCTGGAAGCGCTGCCGCCCGAGCCCGCCAACCACTCCTCGCCCGGCGCCGGCGCCGGCGTGACGGGGCAGACCGCCGGGGCGGTATCTGCCGCGTCAGGACCGCCGGCCGCGTCCCGCGCCCGCAAGGGCCGGCTCGCCGCGCCGCCGTTCTCATGGCTGGGCGTCGATGCCTGGCCGCATTCTCCGGCGTGGGCCGACCAACAAGCCTGAAGCGCGTGGGTTCGGAACGCACGGCCACAACCCCGCCGCCCCGGGATTCGCAGCCCGCCAGGGAGCCCGGGCCGGGGGAACGGGGAGCCTACCGCCGGCCGTGCCCCGGTAGTAGGGTCTAAGCAAGCAGCCAGGACACCATCCAGGGAGCACCGCCATGAAGAAACTCATCAATGATCCCAAAGCCGTGGTCGACGAGTCAGTGGAAGGGTTCGGGCTTGCTCACGCCGACCTCGTGACCGTCTTCCCGGACCCGAAATACATCGTGCGCAAGGACGCTCCCGTCGCAGGGAAAGTCGGGCTCGTCTCCGGCGGCGGCAGCGGACACGAGCCGCTGCACGGCGGGTACGTGGGCCTGGGCATGCTCGACGCCGCCGTCCCGGGCGCCGTGTTCACCTCTCCCACTCCGGACCAGATCCTGCCGGCCACGCTGGCCGTAAGCTCCGGCGCCGGCGTCGTGCACATCGTGAAGAACTACACCGGTGACGTCCTGAACTTCGAAACCGCCGCCGAACTCGCGCAGGCCGAAGGCGTCGAGATCCGCACCGTGCTCGTCAACGACGACGTCGCCGTGGAGGATTCGCTGTACACGGCCGGGCGCCGGGGCGTCGGCGGCACCGTCCTGGTCGAGAAAATTGCCGGTGCGGCCGCGGAGCGCGGTGACAACCTGGACGCCGTCGCCGCGATCGGTGACCGCGTCAACCAGAACGTGCGCAGCATGGGCGTGGCGTTGTCTGCCTGCACCGTTCCGCATGCCGGGGTGCCCAGCTTTGAGCTCGAGGAAAACGAGATCGAGATCGGCATCGGCATCCACGGCGAACCGGGACGGCACCGCATCCCGATGGAAAACGCCGACGGCATCACCGACCGGCTCCTGGATCCGGTGGTCAGCGACCTCGGCCTTACTTCCGGGGACCAGGTGCTCCTGTTCGTCAACGGCATGGGCGGCACCCCGCAAAGCGAGCTGTACATCGTCTACCGCAGGGCCGCGCAGAAACTGGCCGAGCAGGGCGTCACCGTGGCCCGCTCCCTGGTGGGCAACTTCATCACCTCCCTCGAAATGCAGGGCTGCTCCATCACTGTCCTGCGCCTCGATGACGAGATGACAACGCTCTGGGACGCTCCAGTGCACACTCCGGCCCTTCGCTGGGGCGTCTGACCGTGGGCTTGGACGTCGGCTGGGCGGTGCGGTGGCTGACGCTTTCGGCGCAGGCCATGGCGGAACACCGGGTGGAACTGATCGAGCTGGACCGGCCCATCGGGGACTCGGACCACGGCGAGAACATGGACCGCGGCTTCAGGGCCGTGATGGACAAACTTGCCGAGGCGCCGCCGGAAACCCCGGCCGCGGCGCTGAAACTGACGGCCATGACCCTGATGTCCAAGGTCGGCGGGGCGGCCGGCCCGCTTTACGGCACGGCGTTCCTGCGGGCCGCCACGGCCCTGGGTGAGAGCTCCGACGTCGACGCCGCCACCCTCGCCGCCGCGCTGCAGGCCGCCCGCGACGGGATCGTCGCCCGCGGCAAGGCCGAATCCGGCGACAAGACCATGGTGGACGCCTGGACTCCCGCGATCGAGGCGGCCGCCGCAGCGGCTGGCGACGGCGACGGGGACGTCAGAAAGGTGCTGCTTGCCGCGGCGGAAGCCGCCGAAGCCGGCGCCGTGTCCACGGATCCGATGCTCGCCCGCAAGGGCCGGGCCAGCTACCTGGGGGAGCGCAGCATCGGCCACCGCGACCCCGGAGCGGTCTCCAGCGCGCTGATTCTGCGCGCCGCGGCCGGAGCGGCCGAATGACAGTCCGGCTGGTGGTCGTCTCGCACAGCTCCAAGATCGCGGACGGCGCCGTCGAACTCGCCGCGCAGATGGCTCCCGACGTCCTGATCCTCCCCGCCGGCGGCACCGACGACGGCCGCATCGGCACGAGCCTGGACAAGGTCATGGCGGCCCTGGAGCAGGCTGCCGGTGACGGTGTGGTGGTGCTCGCCGACCTCGGCTCCGCGGTGATGACGGCCGAGTCCGCTGCGGAGTTTGCAGCCGATCCAGGCTCGGTGCTGATTGCTGACGCGCCCATCGTCGAAGGACTCGTCGCGGCCGCGGTGGCTGCCCAGGCAGGGGCCGAAGCGGCAGCGGTGAAGGACGCGGCCGAGGCCGTCTACCGGCCCCCCGCCCATCCCGCGGAGGCGGGGCATGTGCACCAGCAGCCGCCGGACGCCACCGGGGACTTTGTGCTCGTCAACCAGACCGGCATGCATGCCCGGCCGGCAGCGAAGATCGCCGGAGGCCTGTCCGCCATGGACGCCGAGGTGACCGTGAACGGCGCCGATGGCGCCTCCATGACCGAGCTCATGATGCTTGCCGCCGGCAAGGGAACCGTCCTGCACGTGGAGGCCAGCGGCCCGGACGCCGCCAAGGCGGTCGACTACCTTGAACGCCTGGTCGGCTCGGGGTTCGGAGAACCGTAAGCGCTAGGGTGCCTGGCGGAGGCCGGCCGCGTCGAGCACCACGCTGGCGGTGATGAAGGTTCCGCACTGCTCGCCAAACGGGTGTGCCGCCCGGGGCGTGAACGCCGCGGTCCTGGCCGGCAGCGGGTTCCCGGCGGTGTCCGTGCCCGTGGCCGTCACCTCGATCCGGCTGGCGCTCAGCGTCTCCATCATCAGCATTCCGGTCAGGGTGCCGTCGGGCGAAGAAGTGGCCGAGCAGACGCCGTCGCCGCCGTAGGGGCCCGGCTCGCAGCCTTGGTCCACGGCCGTGCTCCCGGGAACCAGTTCGAGGTCCGCCTCCTTGCAGCGGCCGTCCTGGCACGCGGCCAGATGGATGGTCCGCACTGACGGGGCGTACTCCCGGTCCACCGTGAGCGACACAACGGGCGCCTGGGCGATCGCCGGGCAGGCGGCCTCCGGCCGGCACGCGACAGCCACGACCGCGGTGAGGACCAGCACGGCCGCGGCCGCCAGCTTGCGCATGCTCCAGCGTAGATCCTCAGCCCGGGAGCCGGAAGCCGCCCTGGTGCAGTTCGGCGAGGCCGTCGCCCAGCAGCCCTGCCATCGCCCGTTCCAGCTGCTCGGGTGCCGCGTTGAGCCGGTGCAGGGCCGCGAGCGGAATGCCGATGCCCTGCGGTTCGAAGCCCAGGTCCGCGGGAGCCTGGTGGAACAGGACCGGCGCCACGGGCTCCTCGGCTGCCCGCAGGACGGCCATCACGGCGCCGCGTACCTGCCGGTCCGTGCCGCGCCAGGCCTGTCCCTTGGGCGTGTACGTCGGCGCCGGCTCCCCGGCCGCCAGCCAGGCGCAGGACTCCCGGACAGGGCACTGGCCGCACTTGGGGGTCCGCGCAGTGCAGACCAGGGCGCCGAGTTCCATGACGGCGGCGTTCCAGCGCACCGAGGCGCCGGGGCGTTCCGGAAGCAGCGATGCCGCCAGCCGCATTTCGGCGGCGGTCAGGGCCTGCGCCGGCAGGGCAGAGCCGGTGACCAGCCGCGCGTGGACCCGGCGGATGTTCGTGTCCACCACCGTTTCGCGGCATCCGTAGGCGAACGCGGCGACGGCCGCGGCCGTGTAGCTGCCCACGCCGGGCAGGTCCAGGAGCTCGGTGTAGGTGCCGGGGACGGCCCCGCCGTGGCTGTCCCTGATGGCGACGGCGGCAGCATGCAGGCGCAGGGCGCGCCGGGGATATCCCAGCCGGCCCCAGGACCGGACGGCCTCCCCGGCGGGTTCGCCGGCCAGATCTGCCGGTTCCGGCCAGCGGCGCAGCCACTCCTCCCAGACCGGCAGGACCCGGACCACCGGCGTCTGCTGGAGCATCACTTCGCTGACCAGCACACCCCAGGGCGTGCAGTCCGCGGCCCGCCACGGCAGATCCCTGGCGTTGGACGCGAACCAGTCATCCAGGGCCGCATGGAGGGCTGGGAGATTGTCGGCACGGGCGGGCGCCCCGGCAGGCAGGGGGTCCCGCGGTGCCGCGGCGGATACTGGGGGCGTGGGGGTTAGAGTTTCGATCCATTCAGCGTAATAGATCGGGGTAACGGATCGGGACGGCGTCAGGTCCCGCGGCGTGGTCGGGCGCCATAGCCCGCGCGGTTCTCTAGGCTAGAAGAATGGTCAGGCAAGGCACTTCAGGTACGGGCGGTTCGCGGCCGAAAGGTTCGGTCCCGGGGCAATCCGGGCGCAAATCCGGACGGCCCCCGCTGCGCCGGGTCTACCGCCGCCGCCGGCTGTTTGCAGGGGTGGTCCTGCTGCTCGTCATCGCCGTAGCCTTCGGCGGCTTTGTGGCGGTGTCGAATGCTCTGGGCGGGGGCCCGTCTGCCGGCGCCCAGCCGTCCGGGGCAGCACCGTCGCCGGCGGCCAGCCCGGCAGGCTCTGCGTCGGGTAGCCCGACGGCGTCCGGGGAGGCTTCGGCCTCACCCACGGCCACATCGGGGGAGGGCTGCGAGCAGAATCTGATCACCGTTACGGCCGCCACCGACAAACAGGCTTACGCCGCCGGTGAGAAGCCGCTGCTGAGCCTCACGGTGACCAACAACAACAAGGTCCCGTGCGAGGTCAACATCGGGACGTCGCAGATGGAGTACATGATCACCAGCGGCTCGGACCGGATCTTCTCCTCCAAGGACTGCCAGGCGGAGAGCGCGGACCTGATGAAGACCATTGCTCCGGGCAAGAGCGAGACGGCGAACTTCCCGTGGCAGCGCAACCGCACGGTGCAGGGCTGCGAGCCCGTCGAGGCCACGCCCGGTGCCGGCGGCGCCTACTACGTCTTCACCGCGCGCCTGGCGAACAAGAACAGCCCCAAGGCCGTGTTCCAGCTCAGCTGACCCGCATAACTCCTGTTACCCCCCCGATTACCCCCCCCGGTGGGCTTGTGGAGGGGATTAGAGGAAGCGGTCCAGCAGGCTGGCCTCGGCCATGCGGCTCAGGCCCTCCCTGACGGTCCTGGCACGCTGGTCACCGATCCCGTCGACGGTCATGAGGTCATCGATTGTTGCCGCCATCAGGAACTGCAGGCCGCCGAAGTGGTCGACGAGCCGGTCGGCGACGGCCTTCGGCACGGCCTTGAGCCCGGAGAGCAGGCGGTAGCCGCGCGGCTGCACGACGGCGTCGAGGTTGGCCTCGCCGCCGGCGAAGCCGACGATGCCGGCGATCTTGCCCAGGTCGATCAGCTCGGTCGGGCCCAGGCTGACGAGGGCCTTAACCGCTTTGTCGATGTCATCCGCTGTTGCGGCCGGACCGGAGTAGTCGCGGATGATGACGTCGCTGCCCGGGCCGCGGCCGACGGTGAGCTCGTCCAGCTGCAGCGAGAGCAGGCGGCCGTCCTCGCCCAGTTCCAGGACGTACTGGGAGATTTCCTCGGAGATCCTGCGCACCATTTCCTGGCGCTGCAGGGTGACCGCGACGTCACGGACCGTCACCATGGCCTCGATTTCCAGGGCCGAGAGCGAGCTGGTGACCTGGTCCAGGCGCGAGCGGTAGCGTTCCAGGGTTGCCAGGGCCTGGTTGGCGCGGGCCAGGACCTTTTCGGAGCCCTCCAGGACGTGGCGCAGCCCGTGCACGTACAGCGCGATGATCTGCATTGACTGGCTGACCGAAATGACCGGGACGCCCGTCTGGATGGCCACGCGTTCCGCGGTCCGGTGCCTGGTGCCCGATTCCTGCGTTTCGATGCTCGAATCCGGGACGAGCTGGACCGCCGCGCGCAGGATGTTGCTGGCATCCTTGTCGCAGACGATGGCGCCGTCCATCTTCGCCAGTTCCCGCAGCCGGGTGGGGGAGAAGTCGATGCCGATCTCGAAGCCGCCCGAACAGATGGACTCGATGGTCCTGTCGATGCCCAGCACGATCAGCGCGCCGGTCCGGCCGCGGAGGATGCGTTCCAGGCCGTCGCGGAGGGCTGTGCCCGGTGCCACCCTGGCCAGGGTCGCCTTGAGCGCATCTTCAGGGCTCCGAGCCATAGATTTCCCTTCAAAGGTGCAGGGACGAGCCTGCAAGTGCGCCGGATTCCAGGGTCTCCCGGCAGGATCAAAGTACTCAGTTCCCCGCTCTCCCCATGATAGGGGTAAAGCAAGGCCACTTCCGCACAGGCAAGCCTTAAAGTGGTCCATTGCGGCGTGCCGCCGCGGGCCTCCTGAAGGGCTGCCCCGGGCGCCGTCCGTGACGGCATTTTGGCGCCGCAAGGCCGCAGCTTCGTGCCCGGGCCTCGCGCAGCTTCATGCGCGGTCCGGACGTAGCTTCGACCGTGGTCCGCGGCCTGCGATAAACTTGGATCCTTGGGTGTACCGCGGGCTCTCCGCGCCGTGACCCGTCCACTGCCGCAGCGAAAGTAGCATCGTGTCTCAAGAAGTCCTCAGCCCCGCCCGAGTCCAGGAGATTCACAAGCAGGCGGCCCGGCGCCGGACTTTCGCGGTCATTTCGCACCCCGACGCCGGCAAATCCACCCTGACGGAGGCCCTGGCGCTGCACGCAAAGGTGATCGGCACGGCCGGCGCCTCCAGCGGAAAGGCCAACCGCAAGGAGACGGTCTCGGACTGGATGCAGATGGAAAAGGACCGCGGCATCTCCATCAGCTCTGCCGCTCTGCAGTTCGCCTACCGGGACACCGTGATCAACCTCCTGGACACCCCGGGCCACGCCGACTTCTCCGAGGACACCTACCGCGTGCTAGCGGCCGTGGACTGTGCCGTCATGCTGGTCGACGCAGCGAAGGGCCTGGAAACCCAGACCATGAAGCTCTTCGAGGTCTGCAAGCAGCGCAACCTGCCCATCATCACTGTCATCAACAAGTGGGACCGGCCCGGCCTGGACGCCCTGGCGCTGATGGACGAGATCACCGAGCGCACCGGCCTGCAGCCGATGCCGCTGACCTGGGCTGTTGGCATCTCCGGCGACTTCCGCGGCGTCTGGGACCTGCGCAACGACCGCTTCGCGCAGTTCAAGCGCAACAACGCCGGCGCCAACATCGCCCTCACCGAATACTTCACCCCCGACGAGGCCGCCGCCAGCCAGGGCGACGATTGGTCCAACGCCGTGGACGAGGCCGGGCTGGTCATCGAATCCAACCTGGCGTTCGACGTCGCGGCCTTCCACGCCGGCAAGGCGACGCCGATCCTGTTCAGCTCGGCCGCGCTGAACTTCGGCGTCAAGGAAATCCTCGACGCCCTCGTCGACTTCGCCCCGCCCGCTGCCCCGCGGCCCGACGTCGACGGCGACCCCCGCCCCGTGGATGCCCCGTTCGCCGGGTTCGTCTTCAAGGTCCAGGCCGGCATGAACAAGGCCCACCGCGACCACGTTGCCTTCATCCGTGTCTGCTCCGGCATGTTCGAGCGCGGCATGGTGGTCACCCAGACCCGGACGGGGAAATCCTTCGCCACCAAGTACGCCCAGCAGGTTTTCGGCCGCGAACGCGAGGTGATCGACGAGGCCTTCCCGGGCGATGTGGTGGGCCTCGTGAACGCCTCCTCCCTCCGGGTGGGGGACAGCCTGTTCCTGGACCAGCCCGTGGAGTTCCCGGCGATCCCGCTGTTCGCCCCGGAGCACTTCCAGGTGGCGCGCTCCAAGGACCCGAGCCGGTTCAAGCAGTTCCGCCGCGGCATCGAACAGCTCGAGCACGAGGGTGTCATCCAGGTGCTCCGCTCCGACATTCGCGGTGACCAGGCGCCCGTTCTTGCCGCCGTCGGCCCCATGCAGTTCGAAGTGGTCGAGGACCGCATGGCGCACGACTTCAGCGCCCCGATGCGGCTGGAGCGGCTCCCGTATTCCATGGCCCGGATCTCGACCGCCGACGCCATGCCGGCGCTGGCCAACGTCCCCGGCGCCGAAGTCCTGTTGCGCTCCGACGGGGAATACCTGGCCCTGTTCAACGACGTCTGGGCCCTGCGCCGGATCGAAAAGAACCACCCTGACCTCACCCTGGTGCCGATCGGGACCCACAACCCCGCAAAATAGCCCAAGGCGGCGGACCGAAAGGGTCCCGGGAAGTCTTCCGGAATCCGGTTTCCGCGTTATGATAAGTAAGCTTGCTTATGGTGCGGGTGCCGGGATTTGTCCCGGCTTTGGACTGATCCGCCCGCTTCCAGCGGCGGCCCCATTAGAGGGACCACGTAGACCTTTGACAACCATGGACCCCGGTTTCCTGCTCAGCGGGCGCTACCGGATCGAAGAACTCATTGGCAGGGGCAGCCAATCGAGCGTGTACCGCGCCACGGACGAGGTCCTGGGGCGTGAAGTGGCAGTCAAACTCTTCCGCGACGGGACAGTGGACGAAGAGCGGACCCGCAGGCAGGCCGATGAAGTGCGGATCCTGGCGGGGATGGCCCACCACGCCCTCGTGACACTGTTCGACGCCGGCACGGACCTCAGTGACCCGACCCGCCGGCTCAGTTATCTGGTGATGGAACTCGTCCGCGGCCCCGACCTGCGCCGCCGCTCGGCCGAGGGTCCGCTGTCGGCGGCCCACATGGCGCTGATCGGACACGATCTCGCCGACGGTCTTGCGCACATCCACCACCACGGCATCATCCACCGGGACGTCAAGCCGGCCAACATCCTGCTCGTGGACTACAGCGTCGAGGACCGGCGCGCCCGCGCCAAACTCAGCGACTTCGGCGTGGCCATCACCATCCGCGAAGGCCACCACGGCGACCCCGATGACAGCTCCGGCACCCCGGCCTACCTCAGCCCTGAACAGGCTGCCGGCGAACCGGCAGGCCCCGCCAGCGACGTCTATTCGCTGGGGCTGGTCCTGCTGGAAGGCCTGACAGGGAAAATGGCCTATCCGGGCGCGCCGGTGCAGTCCGCCCTGGCCCGGTTGCTCCACGACCCGGACGTCCCCGAAGACATCGCGCCCATGTGGGCGGCCCTGCTGACCTCCATGCTGGACAGGGATCCGGCCGCCCGCCCGCCGGCCCGGGAAGTGTCCCTGGCCCTGCGCCAGGAAGTCATCAGCGGCACAGGACGCCGCCGCCGGGACCCGGCCGCGCTGTTGACCGACGAAGAAGGGCGCATGCGTGCGGTCGAGCGGTACCGGATCCTGGACACTCCCGCGGACGGCGTCTTTGACCGGATCGCGGCGCTGGCCGCACGCATGTTCTCGGTGCCCGTGGCGATTGTCAGTGTTGTGGACCATGACCGCATCTGGTTCAAGTCCCACCACGGCACGGATGTCACGGAAATCGGCCGGGACCCCGGATTGTGCGCCTCCGCCGTCCTGCAGGGCGATGCCTGGATTGTCCGGGACGCCGTCAACGATCCCCGGACGCTGGCCAACCCCCTCGTGGCAGGCGAGTTCGGCCTGCAGTTCTATGCCGGGGTGCCGCTGCGCACTCCGGACGGCTACAACCTGGGCACCTTCTGCATCCTGGACCGTGAGCCCCGCGAGTTCAGCGATGAGGACACTGCCGCGCTGGAGGACCTGGCGGCGCTCGTGATGCACGACCTGGAGCTGCGGCTCCACAGCCGGCGGGCGCTCGCCGGGTAACCTGCGGTCCGCCCGACGGGCTTGGCCTACCGCCGGCCGGCGTGCAGGGCCAGTTCGAGTTCGAAGCGCGCCGTTGGGTCCTCGAGGGCGTCGCCAAAGAGCTCGCGCAGCTGCGCTGCCCGGTAGCCCACGGTCTGCGGGTGGATCCCGAGCTCGGCGGCCACGGGCGCCCGCTGGCCCCAGTGGCGCAACCAGGAGAGCAGGGTTTCGGCGAGCCGGTCGCGCTGTGCGGGCCGGAGCCCTTCCAGCGGCGCGAGCCGGCGGTTGGCGAGTTCGGTGATCGCCGAGGGTTCTGCACCGAGAATCACCTGCGCCAAGTGCTCGTCGGCCCAGATCGGGGGGTCATCCGGTCCCTCCCGCGGAGGCAGTGCTGCGGCGGCCAGCACGGCCAGCCGCAGCGAATCCGGAACCCTCTCCCAGCCCCCGGCCGGTCCCACGGAAGCGCCGCGCCCCTTCAGGGCACGGTCCAGGTCGTCCCGGGCGGAGCGCGACATCCGCGCCGGCACCAGGGCGACAACATCGGTCTCGCGCTCAATCACAAGGGTGCCCGGGCCCAGGCGCAGCCGCAGCCCGGCCGCGCGGTCCAGCGGCAGCGTCACCACCGCCATGCGCTGGGGCAGGGACCAGTCCGCCATCGCCGCCGTCTGGCGCAGGGCCGCCTCGTCGGCCTGGCCGAGCAGGAGCAGGTCCAGCAGTTCGGTGCGCCGCCGGTCCACTGCTCCGGCCCGTTCGGACTGCTCAAAGGCGTAGGCCTCGGCGCTGACCGCTGACAGCTCATCGATGTACGCGAGGATCGATTCGCCCAGATCCACCACGACGCCCTGGCCCAGATGATGTTCCACTGAGACTTTGGACATCTCCCGGAACGTCACGCGGGCGCCCATCCGGTAGGCGCTCAGGAGCGCGTCCATGCTCCGCCCCTGCCGGAACTCGCCGCTGCCCAGCCCGGCCACCAGCTCCCGGCTTTCCTCGGACAGCGCTGGCAGCCGGGTCCCGGGCAGTTGCAGGAAGCGGTCCAGTGCCGCGGCCACGCCCCTGCGCAGCCCCCTGCCAAAGCGCCCCTCGATCGGCCTGGCGTAAGCCGGGACGAGCTGCGGGACGGCTTCGATGATGGCCTCCACAATGCCGGGCATCCGCGGCCGCAGCATGTCGCTGACCTCCCGCGGCAGGGCCAGCCAGGGAGGATCGTAGGCGGGGGTGGGGCCGGCAGGCTCCCGGGCAGGGGATGTGTTCATGAACAGTCCGATGAGTTGTTGCGGCGGGATAGTTTTCTTGAGTCGATCGTATGCCTTGGGTGAAGAAGTATGGCGCAATCTGACATAAGCTTGGTGAATGATCCGGCTCCGTAAGCTGGCGCGCGCCGCATCTCTACTGACCACCCCACTAGCTCCAGAAGACATTCTGTCGCTGTTCAATCCTGTGTTTTCCGCCCGCCAATTGCGCGGCGTAGTCACCAGGGTGGTTCCAGAAACGGCCGATTCCGCCACCATTTTCTTCCGTCCCGGCCGCGGCTGGCAAGCACATCTTGCCGGCCAGTGGGCCCGTATTGGCGTCGAGCTCGACGGTGTCCGCCACTGGCGGTCCTACTCGCTCAGCGCCCCCGCCGGACAGGACCCGGCAATCACCGTGACCGACATGGGCGCCGTCTCCGGGGCCCTCGTGCGCGGCACCAAGCCCGGCGACGTCCTGTTCCTGGCGCCCCCGCAGGGCGATTTCGTCCTGCCCGAGCATCCGCGGCCGCTGCTCATGCTCACGGCCGGCAGCGGGATCACCCCGGTGATGTCGATGATCCGCACGCTCGTTCCGCACCGCCCGGATTCGGACGTCGTCCTGATCCACACAGCCCGCACCGCCGCGGACACCATCTTCCGTGAAGAACTCGCCGAGCTCGCCGACCAGTTCCCCAACCTGCGCGTCACGCACTGGTTCACCGGTGAGAGCGGACGGCTGGACTTCACCTCGGCCGCCGACCTGGACCGGCTCTGCCCGGACTGGCGCCAGCGCGCCGCCTACGCATGCGGTCCGGAAGGGTTCCTCAACGACGCCGAGGCGCTGTGGGAGGCCGAAGCGGAGGACGCCCAGCAGGCCGCGGCCAGCTCGGGCACCCTGACCATCGAACGCTTCAGCACCAGCCTCGCCGGCGGCGCCGGGCACGACGGCGGCCTGGTCACCTTCGAGGCCTCCGACCGTGAAGTCGAGGCCGATGGCGACACCCCGCTGCTCGATGTCGGCGAGGACGCCGGCATCCTCATGCCCAGCGGCTGCCGGATGGGTATCTGCCACAGCTGCCTCATCCCGCTGCGGGCCGGCCACGTCCGTGACCTGCGCACCAACGAAGTGCACGGCGAGCCCGGCCAACTAATCCAGACGTGCGTGTCGGCAGCCGCCGGCCCCGTTAACCTCGACCTCTGAGGAGTATCACCGCATGACGATTGTTTCCAACAAACCGGACCTTTCCGACGCCGACACCCCCGCCACCAGCGGTTCAGCCGACACAGCGAAGGTCGTCACGGTCGCGAAGACGCGGCCCGGCGCCCTCGCCGAGACCGGCAGCCCGCTGCTGCGTCCGCCCGCGGCCGCTCACCTCTCCGACGAGCAGGTGGCGGAGCTGGGGCGCGAACTCGACGCCATCAAGGATGACATCCTCGCCAAGCGCGGGTCCGCCGATGCCGCCTACATCCGCCGCATGATCAAGATCCAGCGCGGCCTGGAGCTCTCCGGCCGTGCCCTGCTCCTTGTCAGCAAGAAGAAGCCCGCCTGGTTCGCCGGCACCGCGCTGCTGAGCTTCGCCAAGATCCTGGAAAACATGGAACTTGGGCACAACATCCTGCACGGGCAGTGGGACTGGATGCGGGACCCGGACATCCACTCCACCACCTGGGAATGGGACTTCGTCACCCCCGCGCGCTCCTGGCAGCACACCCACAACGATCTCCACCACCGCTGGACAAATGTGGTCGGCAAGGACAACGACATCGGATACAACCTGCTGCGGATGGATCCGGACCAGAAATGGACGCCCTTCAACCTGGGCAACCCGCTGTACAACGCGCTGCTGGCACCGGTCTTCGAGTGGGGCATCGCGATCTACGACCTCGAACTGGTGGACTACAAAGAGGGCCGGAAGTCCAAGGAAGCCCTGACCAAGGACCTGAAGGCCCTCGGCCGCAAGGCACTGACGCAGTTCACCAAGGACTACGCCGCCACTCCCGCCGTCGCCATGCTGACCGGTTCCGGCAAGCAGGCCCTCTACGGCACGCTGACCGCCAACGCCGTCCGCAACGTGTGGGCGCACGCAGTGATCTTCTGCGGCCACTTCCCCGAAGGCACCGACACCTTCACCGAGGAAATGGTAGAGGGCGAGACCCGGGGTGACTGGTATGTGCGGCAGATGATCGGCTCGGCCAACATCTCCGGCTCCAAGTTCATGCACCTCATGACCGGCAACCTCTCGCACCAGATTGAGCACCACCTGTTCCCGGACCTGCCCTCGAACCGCTACGCGGAGGTGCAGCCGAAGGTACAGGAGATCTGCAAGCGCTACGGACTGCCGTACACCACGGGTCCGCTGCTGAAGCAGGTCGGCTCCACGTGGGCGAAGATCTTCAAGCTGGCCCTGCCGCCCAAGAAGGCCTAGCAAATCCAGGCCGGCTCAGCCGGAGCGAAATCATGAGAGGGGTGTCTGCCATCGGGGCAGGCGCCCCTCTTCGTTGTGCCGGGGCGGGGTCAGGATTTGCCCGCCATGCCGAGGACGTGGGCCAGCCGCGGATTGCCGGGAAGCACCGAAAAGCCGAAGCGCTCGACGCCCTGCACGCTCAGGCCTGCCGCGGCGATCATGGCTGCGGTGTCACGGTTCGGGTGGCATCCGCCTGCCATCCGGCCCCACAGCGGTGTGAGCAGGTCTTCGGCGGCCCCCAGCAGGCGGTGCGCTGAGCGGACATGTTCGTAGAACAGCAGCAGGCCGCCGGGGCGCAGGACCCGGACCACCTCCGCCAGGGCGAGGGACGGGTCCGCCACGCTGCACAGCACCAAACTGGTGACGACGACGTCGGCCGAGGCATCCGCCGCCGGCAGCGCTTCCGCCACGCCGTCCCTCACCGTGACGGGCACAGGCGCCTTGCCGGCGGCGGCGAGGGCCAGCACACGGAGCGTGGGGTCCGGTTCGAGGGCCAGCACGCCGGACACCGTGGAAGGGTAGAACGGGAAGGTGGCCCCGTAGCCCGCCCCGATTTCGATGACGAAGCCGTGCGCCGGCGCGACGAGCCGGCGGCGGTGCTCTGCTGCGCCGCGGGCGTCCATCCGCGGACCCACCCGGGCATACGATCTCCCGAATGATGACTCACGGCGGGTGGTTTCCGGCATGGGGGCCTCCGCCAGCTCAGCTGACCGCGGCCGGGTTGAGCTTGAGCCTGCGCAGCAACTGGGCGTTCAGGGCAACCACAATGGTCGACGCCGACATCATCACGGCGCCCGCGGCGGGGGACAGGACAATTCCGGCGAAGGCGAGGACACCGGCAGCCAGCGGCACCGAGATGATGTTGTATCCGGTGGCCCACACGAGGTTTTGCCACATCTTCCGGTAGCTCGCCCTGGAAAGATCGAGCATTGACAGCACAGCCCGCGGATCGTTGCCGGCCAGGACCACGCCGGCGGATTCCACGGCCACGTCCGTGCCGCCGCCAATCGCGATCCCCACCTCCGCCCGTGCCAGCGCGGGGGAGTCGTTGACGCCGTCGCCCACCATGGCCACCTTCAGCCCGCGGCCTTGGAGCTCCGCCACTTTCTTGTCCTTGTCGGCGGGGAGCACCTCGGCGAACACTTCGTCGATGCCGAGCTCGGCGGCGACGGCGTGCGCCACCTGCCGGGCGTCGCCGGTGACCATGGCCACCTTGATGCCGCGTGCCTGCAGGGCCCGGACGGCCTGGCGGGACTCGGGCCGTACAGCGTCCTCGAGGCTGACAGCACCCAGGACCCTGCCGCCGTCCACGACGTGGAGCACCGCTGCGCCGCGCTTCAGCCAGGCGCCGGTCGTGGCGGCCAACTCCGGCGGCTCCTGCAGACCCAGCTCCCGGAGCAGGGCCGGACCGCCCACCTGGACCGTGCGGCCGTCGACCGTGGCGCGGACTCCGCGGCCGGTCAGCGACGTGAACCCGTCCGCCGTCGGAAGCTTCAGTCCCCGTTCCCGGGCGGCGGCAACGATTGAGCGGGCCAGGGGATGTTCGCTGTCGGCCTCCACGGCGGCCGCGAGTGCCAGCACCGTATCCTGCGCGGCGTCTTGGCCGGTTGTTCCCGCGTCTGCGGCGGCGACTTCCTTGAGTTCCGGTTCGCCCCTGGTCAGGGTTCCGGTCTTGTCGAACAGCACGACATCGACTGTCCGCATGCGCTCCAGCGCCATCCGGTTCTTGATCAGGACGCCCGCCCGGGCGGCGCGCTCGGTGGAAATGGCGATGACGAGCGGGATGGCAAGGCCGAGGGCGTGGGGGCAGGCGATTACCAGGACCGTCACGGTGCGGGTGACCGCGTCTCCTATGCTGCCCATCAGGGTCCAGAAGATGAACGTCAGGACGCCGGTGCCGGCTGCGAAGTAGAAGAGGAAGGCCGCAGCCCGGTCGGCCAGGGCCTGGGCCCGGGAGGAGGACGCCTGCGCCTCGGCCACGAGGCGCCGGATCCCGGCGAGGGCCGTGTCCTCGCCGATGGCCGACACCCGGACCCGCACGGAGTTGTCAGTGGCGATGGTTCCGGCCACCACGGGATCCCCAGGGGCCCGCAGGACGGTTTTTGATTCGCCCGTGATCATGGATTCGTCGAATTCGGCCTGCCCGCCGCTGACGGTGCCGTCGGCCGGCATCCGGCCGCCGGGGCGGACCAGGATGGTGTCCCCGGCGCGGAGTTCGGCGAGGCTGACGGTCTCCGTGCCGGCTGCCGTGACGCGTTCCGCTTCGTCGGGCAGCAGCGCCGCCAGGGCATCCAGCGCACCCTGCGCCGAGCCGAGGGCGCGCATCTCGATCCAGTGGCCCAGCAGCATGATGGGGACCAGCAGCGCCAGCTCCCACCAGAAGTCGAGATCGAAACCGCCGATGCCGAGGCTGGTCACCCACGAGGCGATAAAGGCGACGCTGATGGCCATGGCAATCAGCAGCATCATCCCCGGTTTTCGCGTCTTCAGTTCATTGAGTCCGCCCTTGAGGAACGGACGGCCGCCGTAGAGGTAGATCGCCGTGCCGAACACCGGCGGGATCCACGCTGAGCCGGGGAAGGCGGGAGGAGCGTAGCCCAGGAGTTCCGCGAACATGGGGCTGAAGAAGACCACCGGCACGGCCAGGGCCAGTGACAGCCAGAACCTGTCCCTGAACATCGCGACGCTGTGCCCGGCATGCTGGCCGTGGCTGTGTACCGTGTGCTCATCCGCGGCGGAGCCCACGGCATGGTTGCCGTGCGGCGTCCCGCCCGGGCTGTGGTTCCCGAGGCCCTGGTCCGCGCCGGGGCTGCTGTGCCGGTGTTCCATGGTGTGTGCTCCTGACGGATGCTCAGTCATCTGCGGCTACGCCAAACATACCCCCGGGGGGTATCTTTGGCAAGAGGGCATTTCCAGCCTCAGCGGACCTCGATAACGCCCATCATCCCGAGGTCCCAGACCACCAGACCACCCGGCATTTGCGGCGTCAGCTGATCAGCAGTCCCAGGGCCTCGGCCAGGTGGCCGACCTCGCGGACCGAGAAGCCCGCCGGAACCGGTCCGTGCCCGTTGGGGCTGGCCGGTACCACGGCATGGGTGAAGCCGAGCCGGTGCGCCTCCTGGATGCGCTGGTTGATGCCGGGCACCGGGCGGACTTCGCCCGCCAGGCCCACCTCGCCGAAGGCTATGAGCCGCTGGGGGAGCGGCTTCCTGGCCTTGGCCGAAGCCACAGCCAGGGCCACGGCGAGGTCCGTGGCGGGTTCGCTGAGCTTGACCCCGCCGACCGTTGCCACGTATGAGTCGTCCTTGTTCAGCAGGCAGCCGGCGCGCTGCTGCAGGACGGCCAGCAGCATCGCGACGCGCGAGCTGTCGAGCCCGCTGGTGGCGCGGCGGGGCTGGGAGCTGGCGCTCTCGGCGAGCAGCGCCTGCACCTCG
Source organism: Arthrobacter sp. 10N44_2 (assembly GCF_056394385.1). Classification (NCBI taxonomy): domain Bacteria; kingdom Bacillati; phylum Actinomycetota; class Actinomycetes; order Micrococcales; family Micrococcaceae; genus Arthrobacter; species Arthrobacter sp. 10N44_2. The sequence goes on from NZ_JBFTHT010000018.1 coordinate 28,365, forward strand.
GCCAGCAGTGGCCGGCGGCCCTCCAGCGTGACCGTGATGCAGGTTCCCGAAACGGGCTCCTTGGTCCGGGAGACGAACAGCCCACTGGGATCGGCGAGGCCCTCGATGCCGTCCTCGTTCAGATCGAAGCAGCCGACGTCGTCGGTGGGTCCGTAGCGGTTCTTGACCGCGCGCAGCAGCCGCAGCCGCGAGTGCCGTTCGCCTTCGAACTGGCAGACGACGTCCACGAGGTGTTCCAGCAGCCGGGGCCCGGCGATGGAGCCGTCCTTGGTCACGTGCCCGACCAGCAGCGTGGTCATGTTGCGGCGCTTGGCCGCGGCGATCAGGGACGCCGCCACCTCGCGCACCTGGGACACGCCGCCGGCGCTGCCCTCGACGTCGGCGCTGCTGAGGGTCTGTACTGAGTCCACCACCAGCAGGCGCGGCTCCAGCTTCTCCACCTGCCCCAGGGCCTGCCCCAGGTCAGTTTCGGCGGACAGGTACAGGGATTCGGCGACGGCGTCGATCCGGTCCGCGCGGAGCTTGACCTGGGCCGCGGATTCCTCACCGGTGATGTAGAGGACGTCCTGCGCCGTGCGGGCGAACTTGGCCGCAACGTCCAGCAGCAGCGTCGACTTGCCCACCCCGGGCTCGCCCGCCAGCAGGATCACGGCGCCTGGCACCAGCCCGCCGCCGAGCACACGGTCGAGTTCATCCACGCCGGTGGGCAGGAAAGCGGCGGTAGTGGCGTCGACGTCGGCGATCCGGCGGGCCGGTTCCAGGACCGTCGTGGCCGCCGTCGTCCGGGCGACGGCGGTGCCGGTCTCCTCCACGCTGCCCCACGCCTGGCACTCGCCGCAGCGGCCCACCCACTTGGCCGTCGTCCAGCCGCATTCGGCGCATTTATAGCCGGGCGCCTTCGGCCCCCGGGAAGTCTTCGTAGCCATTGGTCCACACTATCGGGGGCCAGTGACAACAAGTGCGCCGGCGGCGGACCAGCGACAACAAGCGCGCCGTGCGCCAGCTGCAGCAGCTACAGCGGGGGCAGGATGTCCCGGGCTTCCTTGGAATCCAGCCCCGCGGCCTCGAGCAGGTCCACCATGAGCGGGCGGAACAACATGACCACCGTTTCGCCCTCCAGCCGCTGGACGTCCAGTATCCGCGGATGCAGCCGGACGGCGATCTCCCGCAGCTCCGAGCGTGCTGTCCGCAGGTGGGCGCGGCGGGCGCCGTCGTGTACTTCCGCCAGACCGAGCGAGAGTTCGTCGACGGCGGCGGCCGTCTCCTGCAGGACCTCGGCGATGTTCTGGGTGGCCTCGTCCGAGAGCGCCGCATGGTTGATGGCGCTGGTCAGGCGGCGCGCAAAGACCCGGCTGTTGCGCAGCGCAAGATCGATGTAGTCCAGCGACTGCTCCATCTGGTCCAGCTCGTCCCGGTGCCGCCGGTAGGCTGGGGCCAGGGTTGCCACTTCGCCGGAGGCACGCAGCGACTGGCGCATGGCGTCGACGAGCGGCTGGCAGTTCCGGCCCCGGATGAGGGCATGCCAGGCCTGGGTGGAATCGCTGTAGCTCAGCGCCGAGGCGCATTCCCGCAGCACCTCGGCGAGCTCGTGCAGGAGCTTCTTGACGTCGCTGCGGGGTTCACGCCGCGGATCCTTGGGAACGAGGACGGTCATCAGCAGCGCGAACACTCCGCCCACCACGGCGTCGATGCTGCGGGTGAACGGACCCCCGATCGGTGCGGGCAGGAGCACCACGAGGACCGACTGCAGGCCCAGTTGCGTCGTGAAAATCGTCCCGCTGTCCAGGAACCTGGCCAGCAGGATGGAGAAAAGGAGCACGACGGCGGCCTGCCAGATTCCGGAGCCCAGCCAGTGCAGCAGCAGGTCTCCGACCACGATTCCGAGCGTGCAGCCCAAGCCCACCTCGATGACGCGGCGCAGTCTGGGGTCGCGGGAAAAACCGAGCGCAATAAGGGATGACGTGGCCGCAAACAACGGCCCGCTGTGACCCAGGACGTATTCTGCGAAAGCGTAAGCGCCCACGGCGCAAGTGGTCATCTGGATGGCCGGGCCCAGGGAGTTCCGGCTCCGGACAAAGCCGGTGCGGACCCGGCCGCGCAGGAATCGTGCGCTTGCGGAGAGTCCAGTCGCGGAGGCCATGCCCTCCAGTCTATTTGCTGCGCCGGGACGGCCGGCACGGCAGGACACGGCAGGGGCCGCGGGCACTGTGTGGCCGATACGACTGTGACGCACAGAACACAATGGCGGCCCGGCATATGTAAGCCAATAGTCCCGCGTCGTTCACCGGCCGTTCACTTTGGTCCGCAATTCTCTTCACCTGGGCCACTTACGGTCGGTAAAGGTACAAACCCGTACGCATCCCTGCGGGCCTTCTCCAGGCCCGGCACTCACAGCCCTGGAAGGGGTACAACTCAGTGAAGGCTCTCCGCTTCGGCCGCAACGCGGCTATCGCTGTAATCGCCGTCGGCGCACTTGCGCTGACCGCCTGCGGTTCGGACAACGCAACCAACACGGCCCAGACCGCGGCGCCGTCCGCCTCGGGTCCCGCGGTCACCGGCACCCTGACCGGCATCGGTTCTTCCGCCCAGGGCGCAGCCATGGATGTCTGGAAGACCAACTTCGCTACCGCGAACCAGGGCGCAACTGTGCAGTACTCCCCGGACGGTTCCGGCGCCGGACGCAAGGCGATCCTCGACGGCTCGGCCCAGTTCGCCGGCTCCGATGCCTACCTCAAGGATGACGAACTCGCCAGCTCCAAGGAAAAGTGTGGTCCCGACGGAGCCATTGACATTCCGGTCTACATTTCCCCGATCGCCGTCGCCTTCAACGTCCCTGGCATCACGGACCTGAAGCTCGACGCCGCCACCGTCGCAAAGATCTTCCGCGGCGAGGTCGCCAACTGGAACGACCCCGCCATCGCGGCCATGAACCCGGGCGTCCAGCTGCCGGACCTCAAGGTCACACCGGTGAACCGCTCCGATGACTCGGGCACCACCACCAACTTCACCGACTACCTGTCCGCCGTAGCCCCCTCCGTGTGGACCGACAAGGCAGCCGGCGTCTGGCCCGCCAGCCTGAAGGGCGAGAACGCCAAGGGCACCTCCGGCGTCGTCAAGACTGTCACCGACACCCCCGGCGCCGTGACCTACGCCGACGACTCCGCTGTCAGCGGCAAGCTCGGCACCGCGCAGATCAAGGTCGGCGACTCCTTCACGAAGATCTCCGCCGAGGCAGCTTCCAAGGCAGTTGACCAGGGCAAGCCGGTCGAGGGCCGCAACGCCAACGACCTCGCCATCAAGCTGGACCGCACCACCACGGTCGCGGGTGCCTACCCGATCGTCCTGGTGTCCTACCACATCGTCTGCACCAGCTACGACACGCAGGCCACCGCTGACCTGGTCAAGGCCTTCGTCAAGTACGCCGCCTCCGACGCGGGCCAGCAGGCCGCCGCCGACGCCGCCAAGTCGGCGCCGCTGTCCAAGACCCTCCAGGACAAGGCCATGGCTGCCGTCGACTCCGTCAAGGCCAAGGCCTAGGGATACGCTGCGCCGCGAGGCGAAGTGAAAAAAGGCATAGTGGAAACACAGGCCTGATCGAGGTTCCCTGCATCATGGCGGCCGTCACCGGCGGCCGCCATGGAGCAGGGAACTGACGCGTTTGTTCCATACATCTAGATTTGCCGGGCACCGGCCGCGGAGGCCTCCGCACCCGGCGCCCGGATCCCATCCAAACCGAAGGACCGTGAAGTGACCACCACCTCCCTGACCAAGTCCCGGGGCGCAGGCCACGCCGGTGACAAAGTCTTTTCCGCAGCCACCTTGGCAGCAGGGTGTTTGATCCTCGTCGTGCTCTTCGGCGTGGCACTGTTTCTCGTGATCCAGGCGCTCCCCGCCCTCGTGGCTCCGGCGGACAAGATCCAGGGCGGCGAAGGATTCTTCACCTACATCTGGCCGCTCGTCATCGGCACCCTCATCGCCTCGGTGATCGCTCTCGTGATCGCGACGCCGATCGCGATCGGCGTCGCGCTGTTCATTTCGCACTTCGCGCCGCGCCAGCTCGCCTCCGGCCTGGGTTACGTGATTGACCTCCTCGCCGCCATCCCGTCCGTGGTCTACGGCGCCTGGGGCGTCGCGTTCCTGGCCAAGGAAATCTCGCCGTCGTACAACTGGCTGGCCGAGAACATGGGCTGGCTGCCGATCTTCCAGGGCCCCGCCTCCGCCACCGGCAAGACCATCCTGACGGCCGGTATCGTGCTCGCCGTCATGGTCCTGCCGATCATCACCTCCCTGACCCGCGAAATCTTCCTGCAGACCCCCAAGCTGCACGAAGAGGCCGCGCTGGCGCTCGGGGCCACCCGCTGGGAGATGATCCGGATGACCGTGCTGCCGTTCGGCCGGCCGGGAATCATCAGCGCCGTGATGCTGGGACTGGGCCGGGCCCTCGGCGAGACCATGGCCGTCGCGCTGGTGCTGTCCTCCGGAGCCCTGACCGCCAGCCTGATCCAGACCGGCAACCAGACCATCGCCGCCGAAATCGCCCTGAACTTCCCCGAGGCCAGCGGGCTCAAGGTCAGCACGCTGATCGCCGCGGGCCTGGTGCTGTTCGTCATTACCCTCGGAGTGAACATGATTGCCCGGGGAATCATCAGCCGGCACAAAGAATTCTCGGGAGCCAACTAAATGACCTCCACCCTGACTCCGGTACGCAAGCGCTCGGCGCTGACCAGGGGCCAACTGCCCAAGGCCGCGCCGTACATCGTCCTGGCCGTTGCCTTGATCCTCGGCGCGGCGATCCTCGCGCTGATCGGCTTCAATGCCTTCGGCTGGGGAATCGTCTCCGCCATCCTCTTCGCCGCCGGCCTGGTGGGCTGGAGCCTTATTGTGGAAGGCGCCCGCAAAGCCAAGGACAAGCTGGCCACCTGCCTGGTTGTGGGGGCCTTCCTGGTTGCCCTGCTGCCCCTGTTCTCGGTGATCTGGACCGTGCTGATCAATGGGCTCCCCGGGCTCCTGGATCCCGGTTTCCTCACCACCTCCATGAACGGTGTCACCGGCGCCTTTGACAACAAGACGGTCGAGGAAGGTGCCCCCCTGCTGGGCGGCATCTACCACGCGCTCATGGGCACCTTGCTGATCACGGTGCTCGCCACCCTCATCTCGGTCCCCGTGGGCCTGCTGACCGCGATCTACCTCGTGGAATACGGCGAGGACCGCGCACTGGCCCGGGCCATCACCTTCTTCGTGGACGTCATGACCGGCATCCCCTCGATTGTCGCCGGCCTGTTCGCCGCCGCCGCGTTCTTCGCGGTGGTCGGCCCGGGCACCAAGACCGGCGCCGTCGCCGCCGTCGCACTGTCGGTGCTGATGATCCCCGTGGTGGTCCGCTCCAGCGAGGAAATGCTCAAGATCGTGCCCAACGAACTCCGTGAAGCCGCCTACGCCCTCGGCGTCCGCAAATGGCGGACCATCCTCAAGGTGGTCCTCCCGACGGCGATCTCCGGCATCGCGTCCGGGATCACCCTGGCGATCGCCCGCGTGATCGGCGAAACCGCGCCAATTCTGGTCACCGCCGGATTCGCGACCGCCATCAACGCCAATGTGTTCAGCGGCTGGATGGCCTCCCTGCCGACCTTCATCTATACGCAGATCCTGAACCCCACGTCGCCGTCCAACCCGGATCCGTCCTCCCAGCGGGCCTGGGGCGCGGCCCTGGTGCTCATCATCCTGGTCATGCTGCTCAACCTCGGCGCCCGCCTGATTGCCCGCATGTTCGCCCCCAAGACAGGCCGCTAGGCCACGGCCGCGTCCGCCGCCCCTACCTCCAGCAAGTGAAGGAATACCATGTCTAAGCGCATCGACGTCAAGGACCTGAACGTCTACTACAGCAAATTCCTGGCCGTCGAAGGCGTCAACATCAACATCGACGCCAAGTCCGTCACGGCCTTCATCGGCCCCTCGGGTTGCGGCAAGTCCACCTTCCTGCGCACCCTGAACCGCATGCACGAGGTCATCCCCGGTGCGCGGGTTGAAGGCGAGGTGCTGCTGGACGGGGACAACCTGTACGGCCCCGGCGTGGACCCGGTCACCGTCCGGTCCCAGATCGGCATGGTGTTCCAGCGCCCCAACCCGTTCCCCACCATGTCCATCCGGGACAACGTGCTGGCAGGCGTGAAGCTGAACAACACGAAGATCTCCAAGGGCGAGGCCGATGTCCTGGTGGAGCGGTCCCTGCAGGGGGCCAACCTCTGGAACGAGGTCAAGGACCGTCTGGCCAAGCCCGGCTCCGGGCTCTCCGGCGGCCAGCAGCAGCGCCTGTGCATTGCGCGCGCGATTGCCGTTGAACCCCAGGTGATCCTCATGGACGAGCCCTGCTCCGCCCTGGACCCGATCTCGACGCTGGCCATTGAGGACCTCATCAACGAGCTCAAGGACCAGTACACGGTGGTGATCGTGACGCACAACATGCAGCAGGCGGCCCGCGTGTCGGACAAGACGGCCTTCTTCAACATTGCCGGCACCGGCAAGCCGGGCAAGCTGATCGAGTTCGGCGACACCCCCACGATCTTCAGCAACCCGACCGAGAAGGCCACCGAGGACTACGTCTCCGGCCGCTTCGGATAACCAACCGAGTCCTACAGGCCGGCCACCGTCGATAGCGCCAACTGCAGGACGAACGCGGCGGCGGCGGTGACAACCGGGGTCGCTACCCAGAACACCAGGATGCGGATCACCAGCCGCCGGTCGGTGCCCGGGAAACTCTGGTTGGCGCCGGCGCCAAGGGTTGCCGCCGTCACCGTGTGCGTGGTGGAGACGGGCCAGTGCAGCCCGATCGCGCCCACCAGCAGCATCACCGCGCTGTACATCTGCGCGACGAATCCGCGCAGGGGATCGACCCGGGTCAGCCGGTAGCCGATGGTGTAGGAAATCCGCCACCCGCCCGCGAGGGTTCCCGCCGACAGCAAGACGGCCGTCAGCAGGGCCACCCACGCCGGCACTGAACCGCCGTCGGAGAGCCCGGCCGCCAGCAGCGCCAGGATCACCACCGCGCTGGTGCGTTGGCCGTCCTGCAGCCCGTGCCCGAAGGCGACGGCGCCCGCGGCAATGGCCTGGGCCCGCCGGGAGCGGGTGTTGACGACATTGGGCGGCGTGTACCGGGCCGCCCAGCCCGCGGGCCAGACCAGCAGGAACGACCCCGCATAGGCGATCACCGGTGAGATCAGCAGCGGGAGCACCACCTGGGACAGGAGCGAGGCGTCAACGCCCATGACGGGGTTTCCGCCGACGGCGACGCTCGCGACCCCCGCCCCGGCGAGCCCGCCGACCAGGGCATGGGTGGAGGACGAGGGAATGCCGCGCCACCACAAGTAGACGCCCCAGAGGATGGCGCTCAGCAGCGCCGCCAGCAGAATCGTCAGGCCGTTTGTGCCCGGTGGCAGCGACAGCCACGCCTGGCTGACGGCCAGCGCCAGGGCGGCGCTCAGCCCGGCGCCGATGAAGTTGAACAGGCTGGCCAGAATCACCGCCACTGTTGGGGTCAGCGCCCGCGTCCGCACGGCCAGCGCCACCGACGAGGACGCGTCCCTGAACCCGTTGAGGAATGCAAAGGCCCCGGCGCAGAGCAGCACCAGGGCAAGGAAGAAGAGCACCACGTCAGGATTCCTTGACGATGATGCTGCCCACCTGGGTGGCGATCCGGCGCATGTCCTTCGTGACTTCCACGAGCTGGTTCGCGACGTCGCGGTTGCGCGCGTACTGCATGGCCTTCATCTCGTGGAGCATGTCCGCGACCCAGACCCGGTGTGTGCGCTCGGCACGCTTGGCCAGGCGCAGGATCTCGATCCAGTAGTCCTCAAGGTCGTCCAGATTGTTCAGCCGCCGCATCGCATCGACCGTTAGTTCGGCCTGGCGGCTGATGATTTCCAGCTGGTCGGCGGCCCGCCTGGGCAGCCGTTCGAGCTTGTAGAGGGAGACGAGCTCGGCGGCGGCGTCGAGCTTCTCCATGGCCTCGTTGAGGAACCGGGACAGCGTGTACATGTCCTCGCGCGGCAGCGGGTTCACGAAGCTGGTGCGCATGTGGGTCAGGAGGGCAAAGTGCAGCTCCGCGGATTTGGCCTCGTGGTTGTGCATGTCCTCCACCAGCCGGGCATGCTCGCTGGCCGGGGCGCCGAGGATCTCCGAGAGTGTTCCGGTCCCCAGCACGATCTGGCGCGCCATTTGGGAGAGCAGGTTCAGTCCGGCGGACTCCTGGGGGAACAGGCGCAGCTTCACGTGGTGTCACCGGTCTTCCGGGAGGAGGTTCGCGGGTGGAGTCGGCCGGCCGTGTGACTTGACGGTGACCAGTGCATACGCATCACTTTACCGTCCGCGGCGGGTCCGGCCCGGCCCGACGCGGCGTGTGACGGCGCAGGTGAAAACCGGGCGAACATCAGGGTCAGAAGGCATGAAAATGGTGCCGAACCGGATACGCCTCTCGGCGGTAGGCCGCTCTAGGCGGCTAAATGTTGAAGCCCGGGGGTTTCGCGGTTCGGCACCGCTTTTAGTTTTCTACGTAGGTTCATGCAAGTCAACATTGACAGCCTGCCCGCGTCGTGCGTGTCCTGGGTGCTGCGGGCCCTTCATCCGGGCCCCTGCCGCCAGGCCCCTCAGTCCAGCTCGCCCAGCCGCCACGCGTTGGCGGCGTGCTCGAGGTCCTCGGCCGTCTTGACGAGCAGATGCGAGTTGCGGGTGAGTTTGCTGGCGTGGTTTTCGTTGCTGTGCTCGGCGTTGTCCGCAAGCGTTGCCTGGCCCAGGGCCACCACGCGGCAGAACGCTGCGGAGCGTTCCAGGGCGACGTCGAATTCGCCGTCGAACGCCCCGGAGAGGATGGCGTCCGCCATGGATTTCATCTCATCGGCGCCGGGCGGTTCGGCCGCGCCGGCGACCACATGCGAAACCTGGGCCGTGTCCTTGCCCGCCTTGAAGTAGACGGAGATCCGCTCGGGATCCTGGATGGTGGCAGCCCGCAGGGCGTACAGGCGCCACAGTGCGCCGGGGAGGGACCGGGCGGGGCTTTCGGCCCACATTTCGGCGATTGCTTCCAGGCCCTGCTCATCGGCGAGTTTGACGAGCCGTTTGGTGACTTTGGGGTCGTCGCTGTCCCGGCCGCGGCGCACGAGAGCCTGCGCGGCCAGATGGGCCGCCTCCGAGACGCGGGCAGGATCGGCCCCTCCGGCGAAAGGCTCAAAGTCGATCGGTGCGAAGGGTTTCGGCTTGTGGTGCCGCGGGCCGGGGGCGCTTGATCCTGCTTGCTCGCTCATGCCCCCACGCTACTCCAGTGCCGCAAGGGAATCGAGGATCGGTGCGCGCTGCTGCCGTAGACGCCGGGGGCCGACGCCGCCGGTGCGGCCAACGTGAAAAAAGCCGGCCCGGGTCTGGGGTACAGTGTTAACGTCCAGAAATGGACTGGGCCGAAACGCGCTGCATCAGCGGATTTATCCGCTGGTTCGGGGCTGTCGGCTGGGGCCTTTAGCTCAGTTGGTAGAGCATCGGACTTTTAATCCGTGGGTCGTGGGTTCGATCCCCACAGGGCCCACTCTTTTAGCGAAGAGTGGAAAAACCCCGGTTTCCTGGCAACAGGAGGCCGGGGTTTTTTTGTGCCCGCCACCGGGGTCCAGTCCGGGCGGTCCGGGCCCTAACTGCCAGGGCTCCGGTGCCCTGGGACCCTGTGGCTGCAGCCACCCGGATTGCACGGCTGGCTAGTTACCAGTTCCGCTAGGCTTGGCGAATGGACTCCCACGGCGCCTCCGGATACTGGTATGGCCCCGATGACAGCCTGGATCCTCCGGCGGCGATCCTGCAGGCCCTCCGCGACTATCGGATCTCGGAGGTGGCGACCAGGCGGTCCACCCGCGATTCGATGGGGATGGGTGAGACCGACCTGCTGGCTTTGCGCTACCTGCTGCGGGCCAAAGCGACAGGCGAACGGGTTGGCCCGAAGGATCTCAGCCGCGTCCTGGGTATCACCACCGCTTCCACAACGTCCCTGATCGACCGGCTGGTAGCAAGCGGGCATGTCCGGCGGGAGCCGCACCCGACGGACCGGCGCTCCCTTGTGATCGTGCCGACGGTGGCGACGGACTCCGAAGTCCGCGCCACGCTTGGACACATGCACCGGCGCATGATGGAGGTGGCAGAGTCCATGAGCGCGGAGGACGCCCGCGTGGTCATCACTTTCCTCCGCCGGATGAGCGCGGCCATCGGTGCCGAGCGGCATAACTAGCTCGTTTAACTAGTTATATGTATGCTTACTACTTGTTTTTTAGACCTCAACGAGAGTAGGCACCGTGGCTGAATCCGCAACCCTGACCGGGGACCCTGCGATAGTGCTCCCGCCCGGTGCCCCGCTGCACTGCGGCGCACCCATGCAGTGGACCTCGCCGGAGCCGGCGATGCCCTCCTACTCGTTCGGGCCCGCGGACCCGTCCCTCGATCTTCCGGCCCTGTGGCGCTGTCCCTGTGGCTTCCAGCTCGACGGCGGTATCCAGCCGGGGGACGGACTCCACTTCGCCGACGGTTTCCAGGCGGAGAGCGTGTTCCAGCCGGAGGGCGGGTTTCAGTTGGGCGGGATCCAGCTGGATGGTGGCGAACAGGGCGTCGATCAGGGTGCTGCGGGGCTTGCCGCGGCCTGCTGACCCAGCGGCCTGCTTTTCACCAGCCTGTTCTTCACCGCAGCACCGCGTCAGCCGGGCGCCGGCTTCTCACCCCCGGTGCACCAGCCGGGGCCGGGCCGGCACCAGCGCGGTGGGGGAGGCCACCTGCAGCCGGTCCGCAGGGATACCCGGCAACCCTGATGCCGCGTCCAGAGGAAACGTCACGATGTCGCCGGAGCGTTCGTGGGCGACGTGCAGCAAGCCGTCGCGGACCAGGTGGTGCCGGGGCCAGTTGCCGCCGCTGGGGACGTCGGCCACCGGACGCAGCGCCGCGCCCCCGGCCTCCACCGCCAGCACGCAGACCCGGTTCGAACCGCGGACGCCCACGTAGGCGTACCTGCCGTCGGCCGCCAACGCGATCTCTGCCGCCGAATCATCCGGCTGCGCCCCGGCGGCGGCGGCGGGCCCGACGAATCCGAGCCGGAAGTCCCCGGAGTCCGGCGACAACCCGGCCACAGCCACCTCGATTGAATACTCGGTCACTACAAAGACATGGCCGCCCGGATGCTGGACCAGATGCCGGGGGCCGCTGCCCCGCGGCAGGACCACCTCATGGTCCAGGGCCGGGCCCAGAGCCGGCCCCGGTCCGGAGCCGACATTCCAGATCCGCAGCAGGTCGTGGCCGAGGTCGGTGGTCATCACCCTGCCGTCGGCCAGCATAAGTGCCGCATGAGCGCGGCTCGGCCGTTTTTCCCGTTCGCCGGGGCCCCCGCCGGGAGCCTCACCGTACGGGTCGCACGATTCGACGCCGGCCGTCCGGTCAACAATGCCGCCGTCGGCGTCGAGCTCATAGAACAGCACCTGGCCGTCGCCCCAGCAGCAGACAACGAGGAAACGGCCGGAAGGCTCGACGGCGACATGGCAGGCCGCGTCACCGGCCGGCCACGCCGTGCCCGCGGGCTCCAGTCCAAACGCGCCCGCCCGGCGGTAGGCCCGGACGGTCCTGGCCTGCTCGGCCACGGCATAGACCACAGGGAGAGACGGGTGGACCGCCAGGAAGGACGGCGAGTCGGCCGCCGCCGCAACACCCAACCAGCGCAATGTGCCGTCCGCCGCCGCGGCAACCGCGCCGACCCCCGTGCCGCGGCCGCCGGAATCTGCCGTGTAGGAGCCGGTCCAGATGAGATCGTGGGCAGGGAGGGAGTCCATGCTGCCATCCTGCCAGCCGCCGCCGCCAAGGCATCCCAAGCAGGCGTCACAATCCGCCGTCACAATCCGCCGCCGCAAACCGCGGCCGTAAAACCCGGACCAATCACAGCTGGCCGCGGGCGGCTTCGGTAGCATGGGGCAATCGAGCAACTGCAGCAAAAGGAGGTGGGTCCCGTTCACGCAAGTCCAGAAAGGATGCCCGCCCAGCAGGGCCGGCCGCGGCCAGCTCACGGTGAGGGCGTCTGACACCCGACCGAAAGGCGCTCCCATGCCAGTAATCCGCCATCTTTCCCCGCACGAGATACTCACGGCCAGGCTCCGGGCAGCCGGCTGCGTGTTTGCCGAAGACGAAGCCCGCCTGCTGATCGACGCGGCCCCGACCCCGGAGGCGCTCGAACGGATGGCCGGCCGGAGGGTCGTCGGCCTTCCCCTTGAACACATTCTCGGTTGGGCGGAATTCTGCGGACTCCGCATCGCGGTCGACACCGGAGTCTTCGTGCCCCGCCGCCGGACGGAATTCCTCGTCCGGCAGGCCGCTGCGCTCCTGGACGCAAGCCGCATGGCGCGGGGCGACGCCCCGGCACCGGTCGTGGTCGATCTCTGCTGCGGGTCCGGCGCTGTCGGTGCGGCGCTCGCGGCCCTCGCCGGCCCCGCCGAACTCCACTGCGCCGATATCGACCCCGCGGCCGTGTCCTGTGCACGCACCAACGTCCTGCCCCTGGGCGGGGAGGTCCACGAGGGTGATCTCTATGCTCCCCTCCCGGCGGGCCTCCGGGGCCGGGTCCGGCTGCTGGCCGTCAACGCCCCCTACGTTCCCTCGGCAGACATCGAAACCATGCCGCAGGAAGCGCGCGTCCACGAGCCGCGGGCCTGCCTCGACGGCGGCGCCGACGGGCTTCAGGTGCAGCGGCGGGTCGCGGCAGGCGCGCGGCAGTGGCTGGCGCCCGGCGGCCACGTGCTGATAGAAACCAGCCGCCGGCAGTCCGCGCAGACGGCCGGAATCCTCCGCGGGCACGGACTGGCGGCCCGGGTGCTGCACTCGGAGGAACTGGGGGCCACCGTGGTGGCTGGCGTGCTGCTGCCCTCCGGCGGGCGGTAGCCGGCAGAGGCGGCGACGGTGGCCCCTCAAAGACCCTCCTAGGGCAGTTTGTCCCCGTCCACGTTGGTAGCGGGGCCCGCCGGGGTGGCGCCGCCCTCGTCCGACCAGTCCTGGCCGGTCTGGTCGGTGAGCGCAGGGTCGGAATGGACATCGCGGGCCGCGGGTGCCGGCGTTCCGGGCGTGGCTGCTCCCTGTTTTCCTGGCGTGGCCGTTCCGGGCGTGGCCGCGGACGTGCTTCCGTGGCCGGCGTCGCGGTGGACAGCGGAGCTTAGGACGGTACCGGCGCGGCGGGCGGCTTCGCCGAGATGCTCGGAGACCTCGGGGGCTTTGTCTTTGACCGTTTCTGCTGCCGCGGCCACCTTGTCCTGGACCGGCTTGCTGTGCCAGAGCTCTGCCGACCTGGCCTTGAGCTTGTCATAGGCTGCGCGGCCTGACCGCGATCCCAGGACGTACCCTGCTGCCAGTCCGGTGGCGAAAAGAAATTTGCCCTTCATGCTGTGCTCCTGCTCCCTGACGTAGGTGAAAAGTAGACGTTGTTGAACAGTTCCTGGACAGTGGGTGGCAGTGCCGGCCCGTGCGGCCGGCAGGCCGCCTTGCTGTCAAAATAGTGCAAAAAACCGGCCCCGGGAACAACCCAGGGCCGGTTTCCGGTCAGCTTCCGTGTTAGCGGGCTGAGCGCTTGCTGATCATGCCGTAAACGAGCAGGACGATGATCGCACCGCCGATGGCCAGCAGCCAAGTCGACAGCGAGAAGAACTCGTTGATGCCCACGCCGAACAGTGCGCTGCCAATGAATCCGCCGAGCAGGGCGCCGACGACGCCCAGGATCAGAGTGATGATGATGCCACCGCCCTGACGTCCCGGGAGGATAGCCTTAGCGATGGCGCCGGCGATGAGGCCCAGAATCAGAAATGCGAGAAAACCCATTTTTCGTTCCTTCTTCTTTCATAGAGGAGGCACCCGGATCGCCGGGTGCGCTACATCCTTCTGCCCTAATACTAATCATGCTTAGTATCAAAGAGCCACCCGACACCCGTGGGTTCGCCGGGCGGGGTGCCAAAACAGCCGACTGCGCCCTACCATGCGTAGTCTTCCGGAGCCGTCCTGTGGCCCGGGAAGATCTCGTCGAGGCGCTTGAGTGCATCGGTGTCGAGCTTCAATTTGTGCGCCCTGACGGAGGCTTCGAGCTGCTCGAGGGTACGCGGGCCGATGATCGGGGCGGTGACTGCCGGCTGGTGGAGCAGCCACGCGAGTGCCACGTCCGCGGGTTCCTGACCCAGTTCGGCGGCGAATTCCTCGTATCGCCGGATCTGTTTCTGGTGCGACTTGAGCGCCTCGAGGGCACGGCCCGCGATGCGGCGGACGCCGTCGTTCTCCTTTTTCAGCACTCCGCCGAGCAGGCCGCCGTGCAACGGCGACCATGGCAGGATCCCCAGGCCATACTGCTGGGCGGCCGGGATGACCTCCAGTTCCACGTCCCGGGTCAGCAGGTTGTAAATCGACTGTTCGCTGACCAGCCCGTTGTAGTTGCGGCGGCCGGCGGTTTCCTGGGCCCGGGCGATGTGCCAGCCGGCGAAGTTGCTGCTGCCGGAGTACAGGATCTTGCCTTGCTGGACGGCGACCTCGATAGCCTGCCAGATCTCATCCCAGGGCGTGTTCCGGTCCACGTGATGGAACTGGTACAGATCGATGTAGTCCGTCTGCAGCCGTTTCAGGCTGGCATCGAGCGCCCGGCGGATGTGCAGTGCCGAGAGTTTGGACTCGTTGGGCCGGTCGGTCATGGTGCCGAACAACTTGGTGGCAAGCACCGTGCGCTCGCGGCGCTCGCCCCCCTGGGCGAACCAGCGGCCAAGTATTTCCTCCGTCCAGCCGCGGTGGCTGGACCCGCCATACACATTGGCCGTGTCGACGAAGTTGATGCCGGCGGCCTGCGCGGTGTCCAGGATGGCGAAGGCCTGCGTCTCCTCGGTCTGCGGGCCAAAGTTCATGGTGCCCAGGCAAAGGCGCGAGACTGTCAGGCCCGAGCGGCCCAGATGCGTATAGCGCATGAAGTTTTCCTCTCCGCCCTGGCCTCCTCTGCCCTGACGGGTTGCGGGTTTCTCCGGAGCGGGACGGTGCGTGCCGGCCCGCTCCGGAGTCTGGCGTCAACGCTCCAGGCGGAACCCGAGCTTGATGGTGACCTGCCAGTCGGCGACCTGCCCGTTTTCAAGGTGGCCGCGGATCTCCTTGACTTCGAACCAGTCAAGGTTCCGGAGGGTCTTGGCGGCCTCGGCGATGCCGTTCCGGACGGCCGCATCGACGCCCTCGTTCGAGGTTCCGACAATTTCAGAAATGCTGTAAGTGTGATTAGGCAACTTCGCTCCTCGTGATCGCCATCGATGCCCGGCTGTGGGCCGTTCCTGCAGACTAGCCGACCGAACCCGGCCGGACTAGGGGTTTGTGCCCGGAGTCCGGGACCCCGGGAGGCGGTCCGGGCAGCGGGCGTTTGGCCTGCCGGGGCGGGGTGTCTGCGCGCGGCCTGATCCGGCTCACCATCCAGGGCAGCATGTAGTGCGCCATCCATGCCAGGTCACCGGCCCGGGTCTCCCGCCAGTTGCCCGGCGGCATCGGCTTCGGTTCCAGCGGCCGCAGACGGTGTGGCACGCTGAGCGTGTCCAGGACCATAGCCGCAATGGTGTGGTGTCCCAGCGGCGAGAAGTGCAGGCGGTCCGGATCCCACATCCGCGGATCGCTCAGTTGCCGCAGGGCCCACAAATCGGCGATGACGACATCACGCCGGGCGGCGATGACACGGATGTTCTCGTTGAATACCGCGACCTTCCCCCGGATGTGTCCGAACACAGCGGTTTCGCCCCAGTCCGGCCCGGTGAACAGGACCACCGTGGCCCCGGTGGCAGAGAGGGCTGCCACGGCGTCGTCCAGGGCCGCGGCCATCCGGTCCGGATCGCCGCGATGAAACACGAGATCGTTCCCGCCGGCGGAGAGCGAGACGAGGTCAGGCTTCAGGTTCAGGGCCGGTCCGAGTTGCTGGTCGAGTATTTCGCGCAGGACCAGGCCGCTGATGGCAAGGTTTGCGTACCCGAACTCGCGGCGGCCCTCGCCGAGTTCCTCGGCGATGCGGTCCGCCCACCCCCGAATGCCCCCGGGGCTCAGCGGTTCCGGGTCGCCGACGCCTGCCGTGAACGAGTCGCCCAAGGCGACATACCGGCTCCAGGGCCGGGATCGCAGGTCACCGGCACGCCCGCGTGCGGAGCTCTGATCCCCTGGGTGCCACGGCCCCGCGGCGGGGAGGTTGACGCCGGTACCGCCGGCGTCCGGCTCTAGGAACCTGGCGGCGTTCACATCACCAGCAATACGCCGATATTCCATGCCTCGCTAGGTACTTATGCCCCTAGCGGGGCGGCATGCGGCCGCAGCGGCCACCCCTGGCCGTCCGCCACCCGGGAGGCGAAATACTCAGGGGGGTATAATGTGGAGCCTGACGCATCGAACCGGAGGAACCAATGGAACTCGATCCCACCGACATGAAGCCTGTCATTAACCGGCTTCGCCGCGCCCAGGGCCAGCTCGCGGCCGTCACCAGGATGATCGAGGAGGGCCGTGACTGCAAGAGCGTCGTGACCCAGCTGGCGGCCGTGTCGAGTGCCCTGGACAAGGCTGGGTTCTCCATCATTGCCACGGGCCTGCAGCAGTGCATGCAGCAGGAAGACCCCAGCCTGGACCGCGCCGAACTCGAGAAGCTCTTCCTCTCGCTCGCCTGAGCTCATCATCCGGGCAAAGTGCGGGTCCGCGTCAGGCCGGGCCCCCGGCCAGCACGAAGGTCTTCAGATCGTCAAGGGTCTGCTGCATGTGGGCGTCCATGGCGTCGCGGGCGCGGTGCGGGTCGCGGGAGGCCAGGGCGTCAGCGATGTTCTGATGGTGCCCGATGGCGTGCTCCTGGATCTCCGGCACCTTGGAAGTTTCCGTCCGCCGTTTTTCCAGCACGCGGTGCAAGGGTTCGAATAACACGGCGACGAAGACGTTTTCCGAGGCCTGCAGGATGAGGTCGTGGAAAGCGAGGTCTTCCTCCACGAATGCCGCGAGATCATTCCTCTCGTGGGCCAGCCGCATCCTGTCGACGTGCGCGCGGAGGGCCTGGATGTCCGTGTCCGACATTCGCCCGGCAGCCAGTTCGCAGGCGCCCGTCTCCAGCATCCGCCGGAGCTCGATGAGCTGGATGGCGGCCGAGGCGTCGTTTGTGCCCTCCGAGGCTGCCCGCAGCACGGCGTCCAGGGAGCCCCAGCGGTTCACCGGGTTCACGAACGTGCCCCGGCCGCGTTCCACGCTGAGGATCCGCTGGGCTTCAAGGGTTTTCATGGCCTCGCGCACGGTCATGCGGCTGACTTCGTGCCGGGAGCTGAGCTCCAGTTCGCCGGGGACGCTCGCGCCGGGCGGGAACTCGCCGCCAATAATCCGATCCAGCAGTTCGTCGGCCACAACGCCGACCAGCGATTTCCTAGCCAATTCTCCCCGTCCAGCGACTTGTTGCCTGATGGTGTGCTCCGTGATGGCCAAGTCTACTTGCGCGTCGTTGTGCCATATGCCACACTAGCATTCAAATGCAAGATGTCTGACATCTTACATTTTGTTCCTGCTGCGGCTCGCGGAGAACCGCAGTTTTCCACTGACAGATCCACACACAATGGAGTGCATAGTGCCCCTCGAAGCAGACGTGCTGGCCGCTTTCCCCGCGGAAGTACAGATCCCCGCCCGGCTGGTGGCAGACAGCGTGGCCGCCTCCTCCGAGGCATCCCCCCGTGTCCTGGTCGTACTCGACGACGACCCCACCGGCACCCAGTCCGTGGCGAACCTGCCGGTCCTCACCCGCTGGGAAGTGGCGGACTTTGCCTGGGCGTTCGCCTACGAAGTCGACGGCCAGCGCCAGCGCGCGGTCTACGTGCTCACCAACACCCGCAGCCTTGACCCTGCCGAGGCGGCTGCCCGCAACGAGGAGATCGTCCGCAACGCACTCGCGGCCGCAGCGTCCGCTGAACCCGCGCTTCGGCTCAGCTTTGTCAGCCGCAGCGACTCCACCCTCCGCGGACACTACCCGCTCGAACCGGACGTCATCGCAGCCACCGTCACCGCCGTCAACGGCGAGAAGACGGACGGCGTCGTGATCGTTCCCGCGTTCCCCGACGCCGGCCGCGTCACGGTCGGCGGCGTGCACTTCACCCGCGGCACAGGCACGGACGCCGGGCAGCTCACCCCCGTGGCCGAGACCGAATTCGCCCGGGACGCCAGCTTCGGCTTCGCCAACTCGGAGATGGCCAAGTATGTCGAGGAGAAGTCGAACGGCCGGTTCCCCGCGGATTCGGTGATCGTGCTGGATCTGGACATCATCCGGGCGTCCGCCGATCCGATGATCTCCGCCAAGGCCATTGCCGATGCCATCGACGCCGCCACGGATTCGACTCCGATCGTGGCGGACATCGTCACCGAAAACGACCTGCGGGCGCTGGCCCTGGGCCTGGAAGAAGCGGAAAGCCGCGGCAAGAAGCTGCTCTACCGCGTGGGCCCGCCGTTTGTTCGGGCACGGATCGGCCAGGAAATCCGCACCGAACTCAGCGGCGAGGAAGCCTATGCGGGCAACATCCCCTCGGAAGCCGGTGGCCTGATCGTGGTCGGTTCGCACGTCGGTGTCACCACCCGCCAGCTCAACGCCCTCACCGAGCAGCACAGCGCGGCCCGGATCGTGGAGATCGACGTCGAGAAGCTCCTCGGCGACAACGCGGGGGAGTACCTGGACGAAACCGTGGACACGGTCGTCGCTGCCCTCCGCGGCGGCGACGTGATCGTGCACACGAGCCGGCTCCTGATCAAGACCTCCGACGCCGCCGAAAGCCTGCGGATCGCCCGCACCGTCTCTGCCGCCGTCGTTGCCGTGGTGAACCGCACGCTAAAGACCTTCCCGCCCCGCTTCGTAATCGCCAAGGGCGGCATCACATCCTCGGACGTGGCCGCACACGGCCTGGAAATCCGGCACGCGATAGTCCGCGGGCCCATGCTGCCGGGCATCGTCAGCCTGTGGGAACCGGTGGACGGACCGGCCAAGGGCATCCCGTACATCGTCTTCGCCGGCAACGTGGGCGACGACCAGTCCCTCGCCGATGTCACGCGCAAGCTCAGCAACACCTTCTAATCCCCCCAGCACCAAACGTCATTCGATGGAGAACACCATGACCAGCAACTACACCATCACCGTCCTTGGCCTTGGCGCCATGGGCCTGCCCATGGCCACGCGCCTGGCAAGCGAGCTCACCGTCCACGGCTTCGACATCGCCGAACCGCGCCTGAAGCTGGCTGAAGAGGCCGGCATCCGCACCTTCGCCTCCGCACGGGAAGCCTCGAAAGGCGCCGACGCGCTGCTGCTGGCAGTGCGCAACGGTGAACAGCTAAACGATGTCCTGTTCGGCGAGAACGGCGTGGCCTCCGTGCTCAAGCCGGGCGCCGTCGTGATCCTGGGCAGCACCGTGGGCACCGAGGCCATCCCGGCCGCCGTCGACCGCCTGGCCGAATACGGCGTCGAACTGGTTGATGCCCCGCTGTCCGGCGGCCCCAAGCGTGCCGGCGAGGGCGACCTCCTGATCGTGGTGGGCGCCTCGCCCGAGGCCCAGGAAAAGGCCCGCCCGGCCCTTGAGCTGCTCGCCTCCACCCTGACCGTGGTCGGCGACAAGCCCGGCGACGGCCAGGCCCTCAAGACCGTCAACCAGCTGCTCTGCGGCATCCACATCGCCGCCGCCGCCGAGGCGATGGCCCTGGCCGACGCCCTCGGCCTGGACCAGGCCAAGACCCTCGCCGCCCTTGAAGCCGGCGCGGCGGGTTCCTTCATGCTTTCCAACCGCGGACCGCGCATCCTGGAGGCCTACACCGAGGACGGCGCCGAAGTCCTCAGCCGGCTGGACATCTTCGTCAAGGACATGGGGATCGTCGGCAAGGCCACCCGCGCCGCCGGCCTCGCCGCCCCGGTGGCCGCCGCCGCCGAGCAGCTCTACCTCCTCGGCCAGGCCCAGGGCCTCGCCGCCGCCGATGACTCCGCCGTCATCAAGGTCGTCGCGCCCACCAGGCGCACCGCCTAACCAGCCACCCCCATCCCCGACGACGGCGGTCCCCCCTCCGCCGTCGCCGGGTCCCCACCCCACTGTTCCCGGCGACTGACTCGCTGGGCGACCTTCCTGTCAAAGGAGACACCTCTTCATGACCCCCCTGCTCAATTCCCTGATGGTGCGCGCAGCCGACGCGCCCGTCATCAAGCCGGCCGTGGAGCTGGGAACTCCGCTGCTGCTGACAATCGCGGCGGCCGGCGTCGCCCTGCTGCTGGTGATGATCATCCGCTTCAAGATCCAGGCCTTCGTGGCCCTGCTGACCGTCAGCATCCTGGTGGCCGTGGCCGCGCAGATCCCGCTCAAGGACGTGTTCACCGTGGTGGCCGCCGGGGTGGGAGGCACCATGGGCAAGGTCGCCCTCCTGATTGCGCTCGGCGCGATCCTGGGGCGGATGATCGAGGTCTCCGGCGGCGTCCAGTCCCTCGCCGACCACTTCACCGCCAAGCTCGGGGCCACCCGCGTGGCCGTCGCCCTCACCGCAGTCGGATTCCTGGTCGCGATTCCGGTGTTCTTCGAGGTCGGCATCATTGTCCTGGTGCCGGTCGTCTACGCCTTCGCTAAAATTGCCAACGTCCACCCGGTGAAGTTCGGCCTGCCCATGGCCGGCATCATGCTGGCCATCCACGTGGCCGTGCCCCCGCACCCGGGGATTGTTGCCGGTGCCGGCGTGCTCGGCGCCGACATCGGACTGATCGCCCTGATCTCGCTGACGATCTGCGTGCCGCTGGGCTTCCTGTCCTACTGGGTCGCGTCCATCATGAACCGCAAGACCTACGAACTGCTGCCGGCCGTCAAAACCCAGGTGGACGAGTTCGGCTCCGCCACCATGGTCCGCGTTGGCCACGAGGGCCCGGGCAGCAAAGCCATCGCCCCGCCCCGCCCGGGACTGATCATCTTCCTCATTGCCACCCCGATCGTGCTGATCCTCCTCGGCACCGTCGGCACCCTGGTGATCGACAAGAACGACTTCTGGTACGGCGTCGCGGCGTTCGTGGGCAACCCCGTCTTCGCCCTGCTGGTGGCCGTTGCGCTCTGCTTCTTCCTCCTGGCCGTCCGCCGGCAGTGGTCGCTGACGGAAACCGGCGAAATCTTCGAAGGCGCCCTGCCTCCGATCGCGTCCATCCTGATGGTTGTTGCGGCAGGCGGCGTGTTCGGCAGCGTCCTGCAGGTGAGCGGAATCGGCAAGGCTCTCTCCGAATCCCTCGACACGCTCGGCGTTCCGCTGCTGCTGCTTGGCTTCATCATCTCCCTCGCCCTCCGCGCAGCCCAGGGCTCGGCCACCGTCGCGATCGTCACCACGGCCGGCCTGCTCTCCTCCGCCGTCGCCGGCGGCGGCTACACGCCGGCGCAGACCGCCGTGATCGTGATCGCCATCGGATTCGGCGCCCTCGGCCTCTCCCACGTGACCGACGCCGGTTTCTGGGTGGTTGTGCGCTACTACGGACTGACCGTCGCCGACGGCCTCAGGACTTGGACCGTGCTCACCACCGTGCTGGGACTGGCAGGCTTCGCCCTGACATTCGTCGCCTGGATGCTGGTGGGGGGACTGAGCGCCTGATGCGTACCCAACTGGACACCCTGGTGACCGGCGCCCTGCAGCAAGGCTCTGCCGTTCCGGCGTTCACCTGTTACGACTTCACCACCGCGCTCGCCGTTGTGGGGGCGGCCGAGGAATCCGGCCGGGGCGCCATCCTGCTGGTCGCACCGAAGACCGCGGCAACGCCCAACGGGCTGCGGCTGGTCGCCGCCCTGCGCGGACTCGCCGACGCAGCCTCCGTGCCGATTGCGGTGCAGCTGGATCATGCCACCGACCCGCAGGTGATCGCCGACGCCGTCAGTGCCGGGGCCGACTCGGTGCTGGTCGACGGGTCCTCGCTGCCGTACGAGGACAACATCGCCCTGGTCCGGAACGTCCGCGCGGCCTTGGCAGCGCAGGGCCGGGCCGACGTCGTCATTGAAGCAGAACTCGGCGGACTCGCCGGCGACGAGGACCGGGCCTTCGGGACCGACGCCGCGGATAACGCAGGCGACGCCGCGGATAACGGAGGCAGCACAGTGGCGGACGCCCCCGCCGGGCTCACCGACTCCGCCCAGGTGGAGGACTTCGTGGCCCGCACCGGGGCGCAGCTGCTCGCCGTGGCTGTGGGCAATGTCCATGGCAAGTACAAAGGGGAGCCCCGGCTGCGCTGGGACGTGCTGCAGGACATCGCCGTGCGGACCCGGATCCCGCTGGTCCTGCACGGCGCCTCCGGCATTCCGGCCGAGGAACTGGTCAAGGCCGCCGCGATGAACGTGGGCAAGGTCAACTTCAACACGGAGCTGCGCACCGGCGTCCTGGCGGTCCTTGAGGAACAGACCACAGCGCACCGGGCCGACGGCGAGAACCTCCAGGCACTGCTGGGCCTGTGGAATGCCTCGGCCAGGACCTTCGCGGCCACCGCCCTGGCCAAACTCTCGCGCTGACACTGTGACTGCCAGAGCAGTATGGCCCGCAGCCGGCGCGCATCCGGGCCATACTGCTCTGGCAGCCAGGGCGCCGCGGCCCGACAATGATGGCAACACAGCCTGTCTTCCCGAGGGGTGCCATGCTTGCGCAGCAGCGGCCAACCGGCGACCCGGCGCCGATGCCGGACCGAGACCCGGTGATCGACCTTGTCCGGTTCTTTTGCCTGGCATTGGTGGTGGTCGCGCACACCATGATGGTGAGTCCCGTACTGCACCCGGACGGCACCGTGACCTCCGAGAACACCTTGGGCGATCAGCACTGGTTTGAACCAGTGGTGTGGGTCTTCCAGATCATGCCGCTGTTCTTTGTGGCCGGAGGCATCACCGGGCTGCAGTCCTGGCGCCGGCTCCGCGCCAGGGGCGGCAACGCCTTCGATTTCATGCAGGCCCGGCTGCTGCGCCTGATCCGGCCGGCCGCCGTCCTGTTGGCGGTCATGTTCGTTGGCCTGTCGGCGGCCCGCCTCGCAGGGGTTGACCCTCAGGTCATCGAGCTGCTCACCAGCGGAGCCGGCATGCCGCTGTGGTTCCTGGCCGCGTACCTCGCCGCGCAACTCAACCTTCCCTGGCTGGCGGCTCTCCACACCCGCGCGCCATGGCTGACCTTCGCCGGCCTCACCGCCCTGGTGGTGACGGTCGATTGCCTGCGGGGAGTGCTGCCGCTGCTGGCATACCTGAACATGCTGTTCCTGTGGTGCGCCGTGCAGCAGCTCGGATTCATCGTGGCGGATGGCCCGCGGCTGCTGCCGGGCCGGCCGGCGCACCTGGGCATCATGGTTGCCAGCAACATGCTGCTGGGGTTGATAGTCCTGCTGGGGCTGTATTCCGGGAACATGCTGGTGAACCTCAATCCGCCCAATGTGACGCTGCTGCTCCTGGGCATCTCGCAGGCCGCCGCCCTCCAGCTCTTCCGGCCGGTGCTGTCCCGGATCGCGTCCGTGGCCGGGGTGCGCCGGATGATGGGCGTGGCCGGCCGGCGGTCAATGACTGTTTATCTGTGGCATCTGCCCCTGCTGGCGGCGATGTCCGGGGTGCTGCTGCTGACGGATTTCCCGCAGCCCCCCGGGGGTAGTGCGGCCTGGTGGTGGGGGCGGCCCCTGGTGCTGTTGGGCGTCATCGCCCTGCTGCTGCCGGTGGTGGCATTGTTTGGCAGGCTGGAGGAGCGGCCGACGGCGTCCGGCCCGTCGCCGAGCCGGCCGGCGGCCGCCGTGCTGCTGGCCGCAGTCGCCGTTTTTGTCCCGGCAGTCAACGCCGCGCTCACCGGGCTCACGCCCGGGCTCCTCGGCGGGGGTGCCGCCTGCTTCGCGCTCGCCGTCGTGCTCCTGGGCCGGATTCCGGTTCGGCTCACGACGCCACCTGACGGGCAGGGCGGATCGGAACCGCCATTGCCACGCCCGCCATTAAGTGCCAATGTCGAACCATGACGGAGAACTCGGCAACCACGGAAGACACCTTCACCCCGGACGTCTCCACCACCCGGAACGACGAGCTGCACCGTTACGAACTCCGTGTCGGCGACAAGCTGGCCGTCCAGGTGCGCTTCATCGACAGGCCGGGCCATATCGACTTTATCCACACGGATACCGCAGAGCAGTTCCAGGGCCAAGGGCTCGCCAAAGTGCTGGCGCACTTCGCCCTCGATGACGTGGTTGCCTCCGGCAAGCGGATCATCCCGAATTGCCCGTTCATGTACCGCTACCTGCGCAAACATGAGTCGTACCACCAGTATGTGGACTGGCCGGAGCGGGTCCCAGAGGGAGCCTGAGCGCCTGGCGCGGGGGCCGGAACGGAGTCATCGGCCTGCCCGCTTGTGGGCAGCGGACCAACCTCGTAAAGTTTGACCAGAGTTATGCAGTTGGCTCTTGGACAGGTGACTTTGGAGTACCCCATGAACCATAAACTGCGTGTGCTTGTCCGGGTGGACGTCGATCCCGCACAGGTCACCCTCGAAATTACCGGCTGCGTTACCCAGTCTGACTCAGCAACCCTCCTGCACATTGTGCGCCGCGCCTGCCGCCTTGAACCGGGCGCCGTGGTCGTCGATCTCCACGGCGCCTCCCACCTGGACCCTGAGGTGCTGCTGGACCTCCGGCGTCTCGCTGATGCCGGACACCTGCACTCTCCCGATGCCGGGGGCTCCGCTGAGGCCGGACCGCTTCGGTTCGCCCTCGACGAGCCGGCGGTGCTGCCAATCTGCCTCGTGCACGTCGGCGCCGACGCCGAAGTCCTCGCCGGACTCGACACCGACTACCGCCCGGCCCCCGTCGCCGTCGCCGGGAACGGAGACAGCGAAGCTGCCGGACTGCTCGACGTCGGGTCCGGCTCCGGATCCGACTCCGGGCTGGGGGAGGCCAACAGCCCGCTGGCCGCGGAAACCGGCGGCGCCAGCGACCTTGGCTCCATCGACGGGCTGGCGCTTTCGGAGTACTTCGAGGGAACGCTGGATCCTGTGGCCACGGTCCGGGCACTGTCCGACACGGCGCTGTGCCGGCTCGCGGACGCTCTCTACCGCCACCTCGACACCAGCAGCCCGTCTTTCGGGGCGCACACCTGGTACGAGCTTGCGGCCGAAGAGCTTCAGAACCGCCACCTGCTCGATGACGGTGACCCGGCAGGGGACGAACTGGCGCAAGACACGGCCCTGGCCTGAGCCGGGACGAGACTAGGCTGTCGCTATGAACCCTCAAACAGCCTCTACATCCGGCAGCATAGCCCTGGTCACGGGCGCGACGGCAGGCCTTGGCGCCGAGTTCGCCCGCCAGCTCGCCGAGCAGGGCCACCGCGTGGTGCTCGTGGCCCGCGACGCCGGCCGCCTCGCGGCCACCGCTGCGGAGCTGGAGAACAGCTACGGGACCGCGACGGAGACGATCGCCGCGGACCTGACCGACGACGCAGGGATTGCCGCCGTCGTCGCGCGCCTGACCGACCCCGCGCGGCCGGTGGAGATCCTGGTCAACAACGCGGGAATCGGCCTGTTGCGGCCCTTCGAGGACAACGACATTGCCGAGGAGAAGAAACACCTGAAGCTCCATGTCGAAACCGCCATGGAGCTCAGCCACGCCGCCCTGCAAGGCATGCTCGGGCGCCAGTCCGGCAGGATCATCAACGTCGCCAGCGTGGCGGCCTTCCTGCCCCGCGGCACCTATTCCGCAGCGAAGGCCTGGCTGCTGAGTTTCTCGCGCTCGGCCAACATGGCCTATGCGGCGCGGGGGGTGAAGGTCACCGCCGTGTGCCCCGGCTTCACCCACACCGAGTTCCACGACCGGATGGGGATGGACAAGACGGCGACGCCGCGCTGGATGTGGCTCGAGGCCCGGCAGGTGGTCAGCGAGGGACTGGCGGACAACGCCAAGGGCAAGGCCGTCTCGATCCCCAGCAAGCGCTACAAAGTCCTGACCTCGGTTTCGCGGGTGCTGCCCTCAAAGCTCATCGCCGGGCCGGCGCGGCGCGCCAAGTAGCCGCCGGGTACATCAGCGGACGGCCAGGCGCCGTCGGCGGATCAGTACGACGACGGCGATCCCGACGGCGGCGCCCACGAGTGTTTCGACGGCCCGTTCGGTCACCAGCACGGCGGGATCGGCCGGCGCGGCAAGCTGTCCGACCAGCAGGATCACCGGGGTGAAGGAGACCATGGCAAGACCGTAGTGCCGGGTCATGAACAGCTCGGTGCTGAACTGCAACACGATCACGAGGCAGACCAGGACGGCGGCCTCCTGCCCGGGGAAGGCCAGCAGCGGTGACCCCGGCCACGGGAACAGGACCGCCGCGACCACCACGAGACCGCCCAGTGTCCCGACGATCCGGTGGACGCCGCGGTACACGCTGCTGGGCAGGTCCGCACCGGCAAGCGGCACCGCCGCCGCGGCCATGGCCCAGTGCGGGTGGCCGCTGCCGC
Source organism: Arthrobacter sp. 10N44_2 (assembly GCF_056394385.1). Classification (NCBI taxonomy): domain Bacteria; kingdom Bacillati; phylum Actinomycetota; class Actinomycetes; order Micrococcales; family Micrococcaceae; genus Arthrobacter; species Arthrobacter sp. 10N44_2. Next base: position 54,840 of record NZ_JBFTHT010000018.1, read on the forward strand.
TGAGGACCCCCAGGGTCCCGGCGCCGCCGACAGCGGTGACGTAGCGGGCGGCATGCAGCCACGCCGCCCGGCGCCCGGCCCCGCGCAGCACTGTGACGTCCCGCCGCCTCCCGCGCTGCCAGGTGCGGCCGACAAACCAGCCGCCAAAGCCGACCATGATGGAGAACGCGGCCGATCCCGCGGCGATGAGAACGCCCGTGTGCCAGGGGACGGCGGCGGGAACGGAGGCGCACGCGCCCAGGGCCAGGATCCCGAAGAAGGGACCGGCGGGTTTCAGAGCCGTCTTGTCCGTGAACAGCGAGCCCACGCCGGCGAACGCGGCCTCAATGATCACCAGGGCCCACGAATGAATGTGGTGGGCCGAGAGGAAGACGCCGACTCCTACGCCGGCAACCAAAAGGACAGCCGCCTGGCCTTGATGCCGGAGCCGGAGCTGGTGAGGCTCGGTGCGGCCGTACATGCCGGTCAGCGCGCCGAAAACAGCGTAGCCCGCCAGCCCGGGGCGACCGGCCGCCAGGAGCGCCAGGGACGGAACGGCCACGCTGATCGCCACCCGCCAAGCCGACACGTGGTCCTTGTTGGCCGGGGCCAGGCTGTGCAGCGAACGGATGTGGTGCAGCAGGGACTTCACAACTGCCTCTCCGATTCCTGTGGTTCCTGTGGTTTTCCCGGGGGTTCGCGGGGCCCGGGTGCTGATTGTGGTTCGGACACGCCTAAGGCCTGCCCGGATGCGTCCCCCAACGGGTAAGCATCCGGAACAGGCCTCAAAGGGCGGGGCTGTCAGCTACGTAGCCTGGACTGCTGCTGCTGCCGGTCCGGTAGGGCCGGCAGGCTTAGGCTGTGGCCGGGACTTTCTCGGCATCCCCGCGCCCTGCGGTGGAATCGACGGCCGGTGCGACCATGGGCATGTCCATGTGCTCGAGGTCGATCAGCGGGTTCTCGTCCTGCGTCGCGACCAGCTCGCGGGCCTCAGCCTGGGTGTCCACGCTCGGCATTGAGCCGGGCAGCGGCATCTGCGCGGATTCCTTGAGGAAGTAGATCGCTACTGCGCCGATCGCCGAGGTGGCCATCAGGTAGTAGGCCGGCATCATGTCGTTGCCGGTTGCGCTGATCAGGGCGGCAACGATGAACGGCGTGGTGCCGCCGAAGATGGCCACCGAGAAGTTGTACGCGATGCCCATGGCGCCGTAGCGGCTGGCCGTCGGGAACTGGGCCGGCAGGGCCGACGCCAGGTTGGCCACGTAGAACGTCACGGGGAAGGCAATCAGGGAAAGGCCGGCCAGCGTGGACCAGATTTCACCGATGCCGATCAGCAGGAAGGCGGGGGTGGCGAGGACGACGGTGCTGATGGCGCCGATCCACAGCACGGGGCGGCGGCCGATCCGGTCAGAAAGCCTGCCGGTCAGCGGGATGCAGAGGCTCATGATGACCAGCACGGGGATGGTCAGCAGCGTGCCGTGCAGCTCGTCGTAGCCCTTGGACTCCGTCAGGTACGTCGGCATGTAGGAGGTCAGTGCGTAGCCGGCGGTGTTTGCTGCCGCGACCAGGATCATCGCGACGATGAGGGAGCGCCAGTACGCCTTCACGATGCCCACCGGGCCCTTGGAGGCTGTGGTGTCCGAGGCGGTTGCGTCCTTGGCGAGGTTCTCCTGGGCATCCAGGGTTGCCTGGAACTGCGGGGATTCCTCGATCTTGCTCCGGAAGTACACGGCGATCAGGCCGAGCGGGCCGGCAAGGAGGAACGGGATGCGCCAGCCCCACTGCTCCATGGTGTCCTGGCCGAGGGTCAGCTGCAGCACCGAAACGAGGGCCGCGCCAAGGGCGAAACCGAGGTAGCTGCCCATGTCCAGGAAGCTGGCGAAGAATCCGCGGCGCTTGTCAGGGGCGTACTCGCTCACAAAGGTCGTGGCGCCGGCGTATTCACCGCCGGTAGAGAAGCCCTGGATAACTTTGAACAGGACCAGCAGGACCGCAGCCCAGATGCCGATCTGTGCGTAGCCGGGCAGGAGCCCGACGGCGAAGGTGCTGGCGGCCATGATCATCAGGGTCGCGGCGAGGACCTTCTGGCGGCCGATCTTGTCGCCAAGCCAGCCGAACACGACTCCGCCGAGGGGGCGGGCGATGAAGGTGGCGGCGAAGGTTCCGAGCAGGAACAGTGTCTGGACGGACTTGTCCGCCTCCGGCAGGAATACCGGTCCCATGGTGGTGATCAGGTAGCCGAACACGCCGACGTCGTACCACTCCATGGTGTTACCCACGATGGTGCCGCCGAGTGCCTTCTTGAGCATCGGCTGGTCGACAACGTTGACGTCGGACTCGCGGAGTCGACGGCGACGTAGCTTCGGTTTCTTCACACCCTTGGGTGCGCCTTGGTTGGTTCTGCTGGCGTCGATGACGCCTGCTGAAGAGTCGGTCGTGCTTCGGTCTGTGGGCATTTGGGAAGCTCCTAGGGAGATCATTTGCTTGCGACTTGTAGCTGCCCCGCTCTGGGCAGGCTTTCAATTTTACGGGAATTCTCTGGAGTTTCCGAGTTGCGTGCCGTATGATCGCCCATTTCGCGTGCAAATTGGGGGCAATTCACTAATTTCTTTTGCCCGCTTTCGCCGCGCGGATACTGGGAACCGGCCATCCCGGCGGCGCCGCGCCCAAAATTTTCCGCGCCAGCCCTCGATTGCGGGGGTTTCCGACGGGATTCGGGCCGACGGAAAGTCCGACGGCGGGCGCTACAGACATCTCCCCGGGGCAGTCCTACGATTGATGGACACTTCATTTCACAGCGGTTAATTACAGCGGAAAGGAAGATCAATGGCGGATCATCAGTTCGGAGAAGAAATCGAGCCCGAGGTCGCGAGCCATCTGGCGCAGTCCATGGCTGAAGCCCCGGGACCCGAGGCCCTGCACCACGCTCCCCCCGGGCCCGGCCAGGGACAGCAATGGCCGGACGGCGGCGGCAAGCAGCGGCACCCCAAGGACCGCGACACCGCCCGCGGGCGGCAGGGCCAGCAGGTGGCCGCCGGCGCCATGCACCGGCAAAGCCGTCCGCAGCTGCCCCACCACGACTAGCCCCATCACCGCTGGCCCCACACGACTAGGGGCCGGCGGCAGGGTCAGCCACGACGTCGGCTGGCGCCTTATCCAGGCGCCAGCCGCGCCACACCGGGTGCCGGAGCTTCCCGCTGCCGGTCCATTCCCCGAAAGTGACCTCGCCGACGAGTTTTGCGCTCACCCAGTTGGCGTCTGCCGCGTCAGCGTCCGGCACGTCCCGGAACGGGGAGGTCTTCCGTGGCAGGGCGTCGAGTTGTTGCCTGAGTTCCTTGAGTTCACGGGCGCTGAAGCCGCTGCCCACCCGGCCCACGTACCGTAGTTTCGAGCCGTCCGGAATCCCCAGCAGCAGCGAGCCCACGGATTCCCGGCGCCCCCCTTTCCCGGGCCGCCAGCCGCCCACCACCACCTCCTGGGTCCGTTCAACCTTGAGCTTGAGCCAGGACCGGCTGCGCTGGCCGACGTAGCGCCCGTCCGTGCGCTTGGCCATGACCCCCTCGAGCCCGAGCTCGGCGGCGCTTTCCAGGATGTGCGCGACGTCGCCATCGATCACCCCGGAAAGCTCCACCGGGGCGGCGGAAGGGCGGAAAAACTGCTCCAGCCGGCGGCGCCGCTCACTCAGCGGCTGGCGCCGCAGGTCCTCGCCGGCGTCGAAGAGCAGATCGAACAGCATCAGCCGCACGGGCGTCGACTGCTGCGCCCGGGCGACGTCGGCGGCCCTGCTCAGTTTCATGCGGCCCTGCAGCAGCCCGAAGTCGGGCCGGCCGGAGCGGCCGACGGCGATGATCTCGGCGTCGGCGACGAAGCCCTGCTCCGGCCAGGAGGACCGGTCCGTCAGCTCGGGGTAGCTCACTGACATGTCGATGCCATTGCGGCTGATGAGCCGGACTGTCGTTGCGTCGCCGATCACCAGGGCCCGCACCCCGTCCCACTTGAGCTCGATCTGCCAGTCCAGGTCCGGAAGGTCCGCCAGGGTCCCGGATGTGGCCAGCATCGGGCTGAATCCGGAGGCGTCGGGGGCACGTTCGGTGCCGGCGGCGGTTTCCGCTCCGCCCTCGCGGTGGCCGCGGCCGTCCGCTGAGCCGTCCTCCCCGCCGTCGTCCGCTGCCTCGTCAGTGTCTTTCTCGGTATGCTCCGCCGTGCCGGCCGGGTTGTCCGCTGTGCCGGCCGGGGGCCGCGGGCCGGGACGGCCTTGCGGGCCCGCAGGGTCCATCAGGTGGATCAGCCACTGGTCACCGGCCCGGCCGGTGTGGATCAGGGCGAACCTGCGCGCTCCGCCGAGGCCGCCGCCCTCCGCGCCGGTCAGGGTGGCGATGACCTCCTTGCCCGCGATCCATTTTTCGCATTCGTAGTGTCCGTGGTCCCAGATGCTGACCGTCCCGGCGCCGTACTGGCCTTTGGGAATGTCACCCTCGAAGTCGGCGTAGTCCAGCGGGTGGTCCTCGGTCTGGACCGCGAGGTGGTTCTTGGTTTTGCTGGTCGGGACGCCCTTGGGCAGCGCCCAGGACACCAGCACGCCGTCGCGTTCCAGCCGGAAGTCGTAGTGGAGCCGGCTGGCGTGGTGCTCCTGGATGACGAACTTCTCCCGCCGTGTCCCGCCGTCGTCCCCGGCGTGGTGACGGTCCGCGGTGAAGGGCTCGGGAGTGGCCGACCTGTCCCGTTTGGTGCGGTACTTTTCCAGCCGCGGATCGGTGTCGCCGCCGTCGCCGGCCGGCTCGGGAGAGATTTCGGCCCGTCCGCTGAGCCGGTGGTCCACCCGGCGGTCCGGCGCGTGCGCCGCCGGGGCTCCGGCGCCGTGCCGGCCGCCGGAAACCGGGGCGAACGGATCCTTGCCGGCTGCGACGCGCTTCATCACCTCCTGGAAATCCAGCTGGTGCAGCGACGCGGAGCTGAGTTCCCGCCATGTCCGCGGGGCGGCCACCGTCGGCCGGAGCCGTCCGCGCAGCGAGTACGGCACGATCGTGGTCTTGGCGGCGTTGTTCTGGCTCCAGTCCACCAGCACCTTGCCCGTGCGCAGGGTCTTTTTCATGTCGCTGACGGCGAGATCCGGGTGGTCTGCCTCGAGCGAGCGGGCCAGTTCGCGGGCGAAGTCGGAAATCCGGTCCGAGCTCTGGGACCCGTCCAGGGCCGCGTAGAGGTGGATGCCCTTGCTGCCGCTCGTCACCGGTACGGGGTCCAGGCCAACGTCCTGCAGGATGGTGCGGGCCAGCCTGGCCACCTCCACGCACTCCGCCAGTCCCGCGCCCTCGCCCGGGTCCAGGTCCAGCACCAGCCGGTCGGGCGGCATGGCGTTGCCGTGGGAGTCAACCCGCCACTGCGGCACGTGGATCTCCAGGGCCGCGATCTGGGCCAGCCAGGTGAGGGTGGCGGGATCATTGACCAGGGGATATTGGATGGTCCGGTCCTTGTGCGTGATGGCGGCACGGGGCACCCAGCCGGGCGTTGAATGGTCCAGGTTCTTCTGGAAGAACATCTCTCCCGGGGCATCTGCGGTCCCGACGCCGTGGACCCAGCGCTTCCGCGTGGCCGGCCGGTTGCGGGCGGCGGGGATCAGCACCGGCGCGACGGCGGCGTAGTAGGCCAGGACGTCGGCCTTGGTGGTGCCCGTCTCCGGGTACATGATTTTTTCCAGGTTGGTGAGCACCAGTTCGCGCCCGTCCACGCGGACGCGTTCCTTACCGTTGGGCAAAACCCTTCACCTCCGCGCAACTGTGATGTTCACTTGATCCATGAGAGCCATCTGGAAAGGCGCAATAGCGTTCGGGCTGGTCAACGTGCCGGTCAAGGTCTACAGCGCCACCGAGGACCACGACATCAGCCTCCACCAGGTCCACAACGCCGACGGCGGCCGGATCCGCTACCAGCGCCGTTGCGAGGTCTGCAGCAAGATCATCGACTACGAGGACATCGACAAGGCCTACGAGGACGACGGCCGCACGGTGGTCCTGACGCGCGACGAGCTCAAGTCCATCCCGGCGGAAAACAGCCACGAAATCGAAGTGGTCCAGTTCGTTCCGGTCGACCAGCTCGATCCGATGATGTTTGAAAAGAGCTACTACCTTGAACCCGACTCCAAGTCGCCCAAGGCGTATGTGCTGCTGCGGCGCGCCCTCGAGGACACGGACCGGGTCGCAATTGTGCAGTTCGCGCTCCGGGACAAGACCCGGCTTGGCGCGCTGAGGATTCGCGACGAGGTCCTGGTCCTGCAGTCGCTGCTGTGGGCCGACGAGGTCCGCGAGGCCAGCTTTCCCGCACTCGAGACCTCCATCCGGATCTCGGCGCAGGAACGCGAGATGTCCGCGGCCCTGGTTGACTCGATGGCCTCCGACTTTGAGCCGGACCAGTTCACGGACGATTACCAGGAGCAGTTGCGCCAGCTGATTGAGGCCAAGCTGGACAAGGGGGAGTCGCTGGACACGGAGGAGACCTTCGGCGCCCCCGCCGAGGCCGGCGAGGGCGAAGTTATCGACCTGATGGAAGCCCTCAAGCGCAGCATCGAGAAGAAGCGCGGCGGCGGGCCGGCGGAGACTCCTGCCGGGGGCTCCGGTTCTGCTGCGAAGGCCGCCCCGAGGACCTCCGCCAAGACGGCGGCAGCCAATGCCACAGGCACTAAATCCACGGCCACCAAGACGGCGGCAGCCAGGAACGGTTCCAAGGCTGCCGCGGCTTCCAAGACTGAAGCGGCGCCTAAAGTGACGGCGTCGAAGACGGCGCGAAAGCGTGCCTGAGCCCGGATGCCGGCTGGCGCCGTCGTGCACGTTAATCAGGAGTTCCGCAGGGCGGAGATGAGCTCGTTCTTCTTCTTGGCCGAGTAGCCTTTGAGGCCGATCTCCTTGGCGCGTGCCTTCAGCTGCGGCACTGTCCAGTCCTCGTAGTCTCCGGCCTTGCCGCCCTTGCGGCCGACCGAGGAACGGCCCCGCTTGGCGGCGGCGTTGGAGATCCTGGCGGCTCTTTGCTTGGAGGCGCCGTCCTCGAGCAACTTCTCATAGAGCTCGGGGTCCTTGATGCTGGGGCTCTCTGAGCCTTGTGGCTTGCCTTTCGTCGTTGGCATGGCTGCGCGATCATCTCCTTCGGCCGGGAACCACCTGGGCGGCGCCCCGCGGTCGGTGCCGCCGGGGGATTCCAAACTAGCCGCGCCGCGGGGCCGTGACAAGCATTTGCTAAGGCCGCTTATGAAAGTTGCCCTGACGGTCCGCCGCCAGAGCAACGCGGGGTCACTTAGCGCCCAAGTACCCCACCGGAATGGGCCGTAAATGACCCCGCGTTGCTTCTGAACGAAGCGGCAGGCAACGCGAAGGCCCGGCCGGCCCCTGATCGGGGGCGGCCGGGCCAACTGAAGCTGCCGGTGTTCCGGCGCGGGGCCGGAAGGTGAGGCTATTCGGCGTCGTGATCCGTCTCAAGGATCTGCACGAGGCGGTCAAGTGCGGCGTCGGCGCCCTCACCTTCGGCACGCAACACCACAACTTCGCCGTGCGATGCGCCGAGGCTCATCAGCGACAGGATGCTGGCGGCGTCCATCGCCTCGTCCTCGGGCTCGCCCAGCCGGGCAATCGTGATCTCGAGGTTGTCGAACTCGCCTGCAGCCTCGGCGAAGATGGCGGCCGGACGGGCGTGCAGCCCGACCCGGCTGGCAATGGTGGCGTTACGTTCGGTCATTTCTGCTCCTTGAAGTCAGCTTGGGTGTTTGTCAGCTGTGAGTATCTGCTTGGAAAATCGTCCCGGTTCAGGCGGCTACGGGAACCGTTTCCACCGTATCAACCGGCTTCTTGACTGCCCAGCGCTTGAGCCCGATCACGGCGAAGGCGCCGACAACGGTACCGGCCGCAATGGCGATGCAGAACCACAGGAACGAATCGATCGCGAAGAAGACGAAGATTCCGCCGTGCGGGGCCTTCGAGCCCACGCCGGCCGCCATCGAGATGGCACCGGTCACGGCGCCGCCGAGCATGCTGGCGGGGATGACGCGGAGCGGGTCCGCGGCGGCGAACGGGATGGCGCCTTCGGTGATGAAGGAGGCCCCCAGCAGCCAGGCAGCCTTGCCGTTTTCCTGTTCCGCAAGGCTGAAGAGCCTCTTGTTCAGCACGGTCGCGGCCAACGCCATGGCCAGCGGCGGGACCATGCCGGCGGCCATGACGGCCGCCATGATCTGCCACGGGGCCTGGTTGGTGATGGAGGCTGCGCCCAGGCCGGCGACTGCGAAGGAATAGGCAACCTTGTTGACGGGACCGCCGAGGTCGAAGCACATCATCAGGCCTAGGATGACGCCCAGGGCGATGGCGCTGGCACCGGTGAGGCCCGACAGGAACTCGTTGAGCCCGACAGTGACCCGGGCGATGTAAGCGCCCAGGAACACGAACAACAGGCCCGACGCCGCGAGCGACGCCACGAGCGGGATAACGACCACCGGCATCAGGCCGCGCAGCCAGCGGGCCACTTTAAGCTTGCCGATCGAATGGGCCACGTAGCCGGCGATCAGGCCGCCCACGATGCCGCCGAGGAACCCGGCACCCATGAAGACGGCAACGGCGCCGGAAACGAAGCCCGGGGCGATGCCGGGCCGGTCAGCAATGGCGTAGGCGATGTAGCCGGCCAGCGCGGGTACGAGGAAGCCCAGGGACAGGGCGCCGATCTTGAAGAGCACGGCCCCCAGGTAGGCGCCCAGCGGGCCCCAGGCCAGCTCCGGGTACACGGTGGGCAAGTTCGTGAGGCTGTTCTCCGCCAGGATCTTGTCCGCGAAGGCGGTGATGTTGTAGCCACCCAGCAGGAAGCCGAGGGCGATCAGCAGACCGCCGCCAGCCACGAACGGGATCATGTAGCTGACACCGGTCAGGAGGGCCTTCTTCAGCTTCGTGCCAATGTGCTCACTCTTTTCCTCGGCGGCCATCTCAGCCTGCTCCTCGGCGCCGAAGTGGGGCACGCGGTGGGCGTGCGGGTTGTCCGCTGCGGCGAGTGCCTCGGCGACCATCTTGTCCGGTTCGTCGATGCCGCGCTTGACCGGCGCGTTGATCACCGGCATGCCGGCGAAGCGCTCCTTGCCGCGCACGTCCACGTCCACTGCAAAGATCACGGCATCGGCGGCGGCGATCACGGCGGGGTCAAGTGCCTTGGCGCCGGAGGATCCCTGCGTTTCGACCTGCAGGTCCACGCCGACCTCCTTGGCCGCGGCGACGAGCGAGTCGGCGGCCATGTAGGTGTGGGCGATGCCGGTGGGGCACGCGGTGACGGCGACGAGGCGCTTGGGCCCCTTGGCCTTCGCCGCGCCGGCACCTTCACCGGTTGCGGCCGCCGCGGATGAGGCGCCGGCCGCGGATGCGGCGCCGGTCGCTTCGGCAGCGGTGTGGGCGGCCGGCTTGTCCGCCAGGGCGGCGTCGACGAGGTCGACAATTTCCGCCTCGGAGGTCGCGGCGCGCAGGCTGGCCGTGAAGTCCTTCTTGATCAGCGACCGCGCCAGCTTCGAAAGCAGCTTCAAGTGGTCCTGGTCCGCGCCCTCGGGAGCGGCGATGAAGAAGATGATGTCAGCGGGCCCGTCCTTGGCGCCGAAGTCGACCGGCTGGGACAGCCGCGCCATCGCCAGCGTGGGTTCGGTGACCGCCGTCGAGCGGCAGTGCGGGATCGCGATGCCGCCCGGGACGCCCGTGGCGGTCTTGGATTCCCGGGCGAAGGCATCGGCGAAAAGCCCTTCGGCCTCGGTGGCGCGTCCGGTGGCTGCAACCCTGCCTGCCAGATGCCGGATCACGTCCTCGGGCGAGCTGCCCAGATTCTGGTCGAGCTCGACCAGTTCGGTGGTAATGAGCTGTGTCACTGTCAATCCTTCCGGAGGGCCGTGATGGTTACGGCATCAGGGGTGGTTTGGTTGACTGCCGGGACAGTGGAGCCAGGCAGGGAAGCGGCGGCGGCACCATGGGCCACCGCCTGACGGAGGCAATCGACCGGGGCGGCGCCCTGGCTGGATGCGAGCAGGTATCCGGCCAGCGAGGAATCGCCGGCGCCGACAGTGCTGACCGCGGTGACCGGCGGGTGCGTGGCCAGCCACGCGCCGTCGGCCGTCACAAGAACGGCACCCTTGGAGCCGAGGGTGGCCAGTACGGCACCCACTCCGGAGCGCACGACGGCGGAGGCGGCAGCTGCTGCAGCCTCAGGGTCCGCTTCGAGCTCCTCGGCGGACTTGTTCGTGGCGAAACCGGCTGCGGCAGCCAGTTCCACCAGTTCCTCGGCGTTGGGTTTCAAGAGGTCCGGCTTTCCCGAGGTGTCGCCGGAGACCGCTGCGGCGAGGGGTTCGCCGGATGAATCGACGGCGACCCGTGGTGCGGCCTCGCCGTCGAACATGGACCGCAGCCGCCGGGTGACGGTCGCGTAGAAGTCGGCCGGGACCCCGGGTGGGAGCGAGCCGGCCAGGACTACCCAGGCGGCACCGCGGGCGTGGTCCAGCAACAGGCTGATCAGGGCCTCCTGCTGCTCCTCGCTGAGGGCCGGTCCGGGTTCATTGATCTTGGTGGTGACGCCGCCGGGCTCGGTGAGGGCCACGTTGCTGCGCAGCGGCTCGCCAATCGGGAGGGCCGCGAACGGAACGTCGGTCTCCCGCAGGCCGGTGAGGACGGGGTCGGCCTCGGCGCCGGGGAGAACTGCGACTGTCTTCAGCCCCGACGCGACGAGGGCGCGGGAGACGTTGACTCCCTTGCCGCCGGATTCCTGGCGGACGGAGATGGCCCGCTGAACTTCCCCGCGGAGGAGGGGGCCGGGCAGCGCCACGGTGCGGTCCAAGCTGGGGTTGGCGGTGAGGGTGACAATCACGCGACCACCACCTCCACTCCGGCTTCCGCAAGGGCGTCGGCGAGTTCCCGGCTGGGTTGCGTGTCTGTGATCACGGTGTCCAGATCTTTCAACGAGGCGAACTGGACCAGCGTTTCCGCGTCCAGCTTGGAGGAGTCAGCCAGCACCACAATGCGGCGCGCTGATTGGACGAAGGCAGCCTTGACAGCGGCTTCTTCAGGATCGGGTGTGCTCAGCCCGAAGGCTGCATGGATGCCGTTGGTGCCGATGAAGGCGATGTCCGGGCGGATCCGGCGGGCGGCTTCCACCGTGGACTGGCCGACGGCGGCCTGGGTCAGGCCGCGGACCTTGCCGCCGAGCAGGTGCAGGGCGATCCCAGGTCCGCCGGACAGCCGGGACGCGATGGGCAGGGAGTGGGTGATGACGACGAGTTCGGCGTCGGACCCGGACGCCGCAACGGTGCCCTGCGCGGCGGCTCCGGCGGCCCGGGCGGACAGGAGTTCGGCGAGGGCCTCCGTGGTGGAGCCGGCGTCGATCAGGATGCTGCCGGTGAGGCCCTGGGGAATGAGGGCCAAGGCGGCCTCGGCGATCCGGGTCTTCTCGGGCTGCCGCTGGACGGTCCGCTCCAGGATGCTTTCTTCCGTGGTGCTGAAGCGGTCCGGGGAGACCGCGCCGCCGTGCACCCGGCGCACGCTGCCGGAGGCTTCCAGGGCGGCGAGGTCCCGGCGGATGGTTTCGGTGGTGATGCTGAAGCGCTCGGCCAGGTCCGTGACACTGGCCCGGCCGCTGGCGTAGATGAGCCCCACGATCAGCTGCTGGCGTTCTTCGGCGAACACTTACCCTCCATTGCGTACTGCGTCTGACTTGGTTCTTGTTCTTGCCGTGCGTTGAGCTGGAATTGCGCCCTGGCCGCTTCGGTGACTCCCGTCACATGAAGTGGAATTATTTGACTTTATCTTTGTTCTTGTTGGTTTGTCAATGAAAAACCACATGAACGCAGAAGGGTGGGCTTCGCCGCGGGACATGTCCAGTGGTCGGGCCGCGTTCCGGCGGGGATATGTCCAGTGTTCGGACCGCGGAGTGGGCATTTGGGGAATGTGTCCATGGGCTGCCGCGGGGGCTGGGCATGTGCTGCGCTTGGGGTGGTTGCGGGCCGGGCGCCGGGGGGGGGGGGGGGCATGTCCAGTGTTCGGGCCGCGGAGTGGGCACTTGGGGGATATGTCCATGGGCTGCCGCGGGGGCTGGGCATGTGCTGCGCTTGGGGTGGTTGCGGGCCGGGATGGCGGAAGCCGGGCCCGACCTCGAGGTCCGGCCCGGCTTCCGGGTCGTTTAATTCCGCGCCGCTCAGTGGGTGCGGGGAAATCTCAGATGCCTGCGTCGCGGCTCTCATTGCGGGTGATGGTCTCGCCGGTGTTGGGGTCCACTACCGTGCGGCTTTCGCTGACCCGGCGCGTGCGGCCGCGTCCTGGGCCGGCGAGGACGAGAGAAGCGATGAGTCCAATCACGCCGACCGCCATCAGGATGTAGCCGATCATGGCCTGGTTCACATTGGGGATCAGCCCCGGGACGACGGCCCAGGCCAGGATGGCGCCGATGGCGATGAGGAAGATTGCGGAACCGATTCTCATAACGTGCTCCTTGATGCCCGGGGGGCGGACTGATGATGGTAAGCATGCTGTCCAGCGTCACGCTACAACCCCGCCCCTACTGTTTCAATGAAGCACCCTCCGCCCCGCGGGGAAAATTTCCGCGCCGGTTTCGGCCAGCCGCGCCTTTTCCAGACGGATGCGCCACGGATCCGGGGAGCGGAGGTCCGCTTCCGCCGCGGAAACCGCGGAGCGCGGCCCCGTGCGGGGCGGGACGCGTGGCGGTGCTGGATAGGCTGAGCCAATGGAGACGGTGATCTGGTCAAAACCCGAACACGAACGCGGCGGCACCCCGCTGCTGGTGATGCTGCACGGCTACGGCACGGACGAATTCCGCATGTCCAAGCTGTTCGCTTCCCTGCCGCCCGAGTTCAGCTGCGCCGCCCTGCGTGGACCCAAGGACATTGGAGACCACTACGGCTGGTTCCTGCTGGACTATTTCCTCACCCATGACTTTGCCGACGTCATCGCCTCCACGAACGCGGTCTTCGCCTGGATCGAGTCGGTCAAAGCCCGGCACAGCAGCGTCAGCCTGTTCGGATTTTCGCAGGGGATGGCGATGGCCAGCACGCTCCTGCGGCTCCGGCCGGAACAATTCCGCGCAGCTGTGGGGCTCTCGGGTTTTGTCCTGGACAACGAACTGCTGGCGATGAGTGAATCGTTCACCGCCCGGCCGCCGTTCTTTTGGGGCCGGGACAAGGGCGACGTCGTCATCAACGACGCCGCTACCGAGCACACCGAGGCTTGGCTGAACCGGAATACCCAGCTCACAGCCAGGACCTATCCGGGCATGGGCCACACGATCTCGAAGGCCGAACTCGTAGACGTCAGCGCGTTCCTTCGGCACTACGTCCTGCGCTGACCGGGCGCTGACCAAGGCGCTGACCAAGACACCCGCCGGTCCCGCCAACCCACGGCCAAGCAGGCCTGCCAACCCGTTCCCGCTCCGCTGCCAAACTCAGAATCATCCACTTGCATGCCAAATATGTAAGCGCTTACAATCGACCTCGGCCATGAACACCGGGCCCACTACTTCGGGGGGAAGAAAGGGCTGAGCCCGTGCCGCAGGCCAATACCCCGCGCGTGAGAATCCAGCACGTCCCCGCGCTCCCCGGACTCTCCAGCTGCACCGTCTCCTCCGGACCTCGTGCTCGACGCCGGCTCCAGCATCGAAGGCGGCCGGCTAGCCATGGTGGAGCCTGTGGAAAACCCCGGGATGCCGTCCGCGGTCTTCGCCGGTTGCGACGAGACGGCCTGCGGTGCGCTCATGGCCATGCGGGAGCTCGGTTTGTCAGCGCCGGAAAACGTGTCCATCATAGGAATAGACGATCATCAGATGAGTTGGTTCCTGGGCCTGACCATAATTGCCCAGCCGCTGGCCGGCCAGGGCGCGTTCGCGGCCAACCTGCTGATTGAAAGACTTCATCGCTCAGGACTTGCCACGCCGCCTGCCAGTCCGCCTTCGAACCATCTGCTGGACACCAAATTGGTAGAGCGCACCAGCACGCGCCGACGCTGATCCGGACGGCGTCCGACGCCGGAACGGCCCCCAACAGAGCAGCCCTGAACTGCCTGCCTTAGACCATCGCTTTGACCAAACCGTCTTGCCTGCCCGTCGTCTGAAAGGACCTCGACTCATGACTGTAGTTCCCGACACCTCCGGCCTCGCCGGTGCGCTCTCCGGTGCAACCGCCATCCTTTTTGACCTCGACGGCGTCCTGACCCCCACCGCCGTGGTGCACGAGCACGCCTGGAAGCAGCTCTTTGACGGCTTCCTGGCCTCGGTCCCCGGTGCTGAGCCCTACCGTGAGAGCGACTATTTCGACCACATCGACGGCAAGCCGCGGTTTGACGGCGTCCGGGACTTCCTGGCCTCCCGCGGGATTGTGCTGCCCGAGGGCCCGCTGAACGACGAGCCCGCGCATGACACCGTCCACGGACTCGGAAACCGCAAGAACAAGGTCTTCAACGACATCGTCGAGGCCGGCGGAGTCCAGCCGTACGAGGGCTCCGTCCGGCTGGTTGAGGCCGCGCTGGCCCGCGGACTCAAGCTCGCCGTCGTCTCCTCTTCCCGCAACGCCCCTGCCGTGCTGAAGGCTGCCGGCCTGTCCGACTACTTCCCGGTGGTGGTCGACGGCGTCGTCGCCGTCGCCGAGGGGCTGCCCGGCAAGCCCAGCCCGGCCACCTACGAATACGCCGCGAGGCTTCTGGGCCTGCCAAGCCAGGAGTGCGTCGTGGTGGAGGACGCCGTCTCCGGCGTCCAGGCCGGCAGCGCGGGAGACTTCCGCTCGGTGATCGGCGTCGACCGCGGCGCCGGCCGGCAGACCCTGCTCGACGCCGGGGCCACGGTCGTGGTCAACGACCTCGCCGAACTGCTCTAGCCCGGCCCGCTCACCCCACCGCCCAGCCCACTGCCCACTCCCGCCGAAGGAACCCCCTAAACCATGGCTCTCATCACCTCGGACCGCGCCCGGTTCCCCAACGATCCCTGGCAGCTGGTCGAGACCGTTCACCTCCCCGGCAATGCCGGCACCCTGGAGACCCTGTTCAGCCTCGGCAACGGGCACCTGGGCATCCGCGGCGCGCACTGGGGTGCCGCGGACGCCGAACTTCCGGGCAGCTTCATCAACGGCTTCCACGAGACCTGGGACATCAAGCACGCGGAAAACGCGTACGGCTTCGCCCGCACCGGCCAGCGGATCCTCTACGTCCCGGACGCCAACAACTTCACCGTCATCATCGACGGCGAGCCGCTGAGCCTGGAGGAGTCCACCGTGCTGGACTACCGCCGCTCGGTGGATTTCGCCACGGGTATCTACGAGTGCCGGATCACCTGGCAGTGCCGTTCCGGCGCGACCGTGACCACCACCGAACGGCGCGCCGTCGGTTACGCAACCCGCGGGGCGCTGGGCATCAGCCTCGAAGTGGCGGCCGACCGGGATATCTCCGCGGACGTCACGTCCTCGGTCATCAACCGCCAGGACCAGCCGGTGGAGGACCACTCCGCCCATGATCCGCGCCGCGCCGGCCGCCACGCCGGCCGTGTGCTGCTGCCCCTGCGGCTCGACGGCGGGGACGGCTCCCTGCGCCTGTCCTGGGAAGCCTCGGAATCCAAGCAGCGGCTCGGGATGGCCGTGGATCACTGGACCTCGGCCGGCGTGCAGCCGTTCGACACCCAGGTGGACCAGGACGACAGCAGCGTGCGCTACGTGCTCGCCGTCAGCGCGGACGCACCGTTCGTGCTGGAGAAAAGCGTCAGCTACGCCGTGGGTCAGGCCGCCGAGGACCTCGCCGACAACGCCGAAGCCAGCCTCAAGCCGGTCAGCGAGATCTTCACCGAGAGCGAGGACCACTACCGCGCCTACTGGAGCACAAGCGACATCGTCCTTGCGGGCCAGACCGAGCTCCAGCAGGGCGTGCGCTGGAACCTCTTCCAGCTCGCGCAGGCCACGGCCTGCGCCGATGTGGCCGGCATCCCGGCCAAGGGCGTGTCCGGCTCCGGCTACGACGGCCACTACTTCTGGGACCAGGAGGTGTACCTGCTGCCCTACTTGACCTACACGAACCCGGGCAACGCCCGCCAGGTCCTGGAATTCCGCCACGACCTCCTGCCCGAGGCGAAGATCCGCGCCAAGGAACTCAGCGTCGACGGCGCCCTCTTCCCCTGGCGCACCATCAACGGACTCGAGGCCAGCGCCTACTACGCGGCCGGCACCGCACAGTTCCACATCGCCGCCGCGATCGCCTTCGCGACCAACCGGTACATCTGGGCCAGCGGGGACACCGGGTTCCAGGCCACCCTGGGCTCCGATCTGCTGATCGAGACTGCACGGATGTGGGTCTCACTCGGCTTCTTCGGCAAGGACGGACTGTTCCACATCCACGGCGTCACGGGTCCCGACGAGTACACCGCCGTCGTCAACGACAACCTGTACACGAACGTCATGGCGCGCTTCAACCTGCGCGCCGCGGCGGCACTGGACCACCCGGAGATCGACGACGCCGAACGCCAGCTCTGGGAGCAGGCAGCAAACCGCATGCAGCTGCCCTACGACGAGGACCTCCAGGTCCATTCCCAGGACAACGACTTCATGACCCTGGAACCGTGGGACTGGACCACGCCCCGGTCCAAGTACCCGCTCCTGCTGCACTTCCACCCGCTGGTGATCTACCGTCACCAGGTCCTTAAGCAGGCCGACACCGTGCTGGCCATGTTCCTGCAGTGGCAGGACTTCACCGCCGAGGAAAAGCGCCGCGCCTTCGATTTCTACGACCCCATCACCACGGGCGACTCCACGCTGTCCGCCTGCGTCCAGGGCATCATGGCGGCCGAGGTCGGCTACGGCAAGGCCGCGCTGGACCACTTCACCCACGCCCTGTTCATCGATCTCGACGACACCCACGGCAACACGATCGACGGCGTCCACATCGCCTCCACCGGCGGGGTGTGGAGCTCGCTGGTCAGCGGCTTCGCCGGGCTGCGGGACCAGGGCGCTGTGCCGTACTTCGACCCCCGGCTGCCTGCCGAATGGGACGGCCTCGAGTTCCACCTGAAGATCCAGGGCAGGCTCCTGCACGTCGGGCTCGAACCGGATTCGATCAGCCTGACCGTCCGCGACGGCGCGCCGCTGGAGGTCGACGTGCGCGGGGAACTGCTCACGGTCGACGGCGGCCCGGTCCGGGTCCCGCTGGCGCCCGTCACCGTCCCGGAACCGACCATCTTCCCCAGCGGCCTTCCGACGTCGTCGATCCCGGTGGTGCGCGCCGCAGTCTAAACCGCCGCCGAAGCAACGCGGGGTCACTTATCGCCCATGATCCCCCCTCAAAGTCAATTGGTCGTTGCAACAACGGGGTTTAGGCCGCGGCGGCGATGAGGTGGCGCATGCGTTGTTTGGGGGTTTCGAGGTTCAGCGTGGGGCGGGGCCGGTTGTTGAGCTTGTCGGCGATTGCCTCGAGGTCCTCGGCGGTGACTGAGTGATCATCGCGTCGGCGACTTCCTGGGCGGTGTGCCGGCCGGGCAGGTGCAGCAGCATCGTGTATCGGGTGGCGCGCTCGACCAAGGTGCCGATGGCGCTGCGGCCGTCTTTGCCGATGATGAGATCGCCTTCCCAATGCCCTGGAACGGCACGGTCGGCGGCTTCGGCGGGGCGTTCTGAGATCTTCGGAGCGTCCTTGTAGTGCTGCCCTGCGTTTCCCCGGGGCCGCTCACCGTGGGGCGTTCTTTTGCTCCGGCTGGTGCTGAGGCACCGGTAGAGATCCTTGCGCAACTCGCCCCGGCCCTGGACGTAGAGGCTCTGATAAATCGTTTCGTGGCTGACCTGCATGCTCTCATCGTGGCCGAAGGTCTGCTTCAGAACCAAGGAAACCAGTTTCGGCGACCAGCCATCATCCATGGCGTCCTCGACGTATTTGGCCAAGTCAGGGTTCTGAAGCCTGAAGGCTTTGGGGCGCCGGGCACGCTGATGGGTGCGTATCTGTGCCACATCGGCCTGATACGTCCCGTCAGCGCCCCGGTTCCGCCGGATTTCCCGCCAGACCACCGACCTGTCCCGGCCGATTTCCCGGGCGATCGCCGCGACCCTTGCGCCCTCGCGGACCCGGATCATGATCACCGCCCGATCCACCAGATCAAGCCGGTTGGACCCGGGCCGGACAGC
>NZ_JBFTHT010000019.1:0-127461 GCF_056394385.1 Arthrobacter sp. 10N44_2
GGTTACGGCGGTCATAGCGTGGGGGAAACGCCCGGTCCCATCCCGAACCCGGAAGCTAAGACCCACAGCGCCGATGGTACTGCACCCGGGAGGGTGTGGGAGAGTAGGTCACCGCCGGAACACCATTAACGGTCGAGGACCCCCACCACACGTGGGGGTCCTCCCGCATTTAACCCCCCTCTCCGGCAGGGCCGGGACCCCGGCAACACCTGCGGGAGCATCCCGCCACACCCCGCCAAACCTGCGGGAGCATCCCGCCACACCCCGCCAAACGTGAGGGAGCGTCACCGGACTTCCCGCCCAAGGTGGGGGAGCGTCACAGCCGCCGTCGACCACCCAACTGCCCGCCAGCCGGCGGCCGCCGACAGAAGTGCCCCGGGAGGTTGTGAGACTTCCCACCGCGGGCCCCCGTCGACCTGATGCCGTTAGCCGGTGGCGGGTTGCTCGCCTAGAATTGGGGGAGATGTACGGACTTCGAAGCGCTTGATTTCGGGTTGCGTAGGAAACGAAACACGGAACAGAGCGGCTGCGATTGCGCCAGTGGTCAGCTCACAACAGGAGGATTCCAGCATGGCTGAGCACAATGATGGCAACCGCGGCGGCAAGGCCCCCGGCAACTCGGGCGGACGCAGTTCCGGTGGAGCCCCTTTCCGCGGCACCAGCAACTCTGGCGGCGATCCCCGCGGATTCCGTTCCAGGGAAGACCGTGACCGCAAGCCGTATGGTGATCGTGCTCCTCGTGAGGGCGGGGATCAGCGCGGCTTCGGAAACAGCGAGCGTAAGCCGTACAGCGGCGGTGGTGAGCGTAAGCCTTATGGTGATCGTGCTCCGCGTGAGGGCGGGGGTCAGCGCAGCTTTGGTGGCGACAGCCGCCCGTCCTATGGTGACCGCAAGCCGTACAGCGGCGGTGGTGAGCGTAAGCCTTATGGTGATCGTGCTCCGCGTGAGGGCGGGGAACAGCGCAGCTTCGGCGGCGGCGACCGTAAGCCTTATGGTGATCGTGCTCCGCGTGAAGGTGGGGGTCAGCGCAGCTTTGGTGGCGACAGCCGCCCGTCCTATGGTGACCGTAAGCCGTACAGCGGTGGTGGCGATCGTGACCGTAAGCCGTACGGTGATCGTGCTCCCCGTGAAGGTGGGGGACAGCGCAGCTTTGGTGGCGACAGCCGCCCGTCCTATGGTGACCGTAAGCCGTATAGCGGCGGCGGTGACCGTAAGCCGTACAGCGGTGGTGGCGATCGTGACCGTAAGCCGTACGGTGACCGTGCCCCGCGTGACGGCGGGGATCAGCGCAGCTTTGGTGGCGACAGCCGCCCGTCCTATGGTGACCGCAAGCCGTACAGCGGCGGTGGCGACCGTGACCGTAAGCCGTATGGTGACCGTGCCCCGCGTGAAGGCGGCGGCCAGCGCAGCTTCGGCGGCGGTGGCGACCGTGACCGCAAGCCGTACGGCAGCGGCGAGAACCGCAAGCCCTTCGGCACCCGCGAGGATCGTCCCGCACGGGGCTTCGACCGTGGCGACTCAGGCCCGCGCCAGTACGGACGCGACCGCCCCGAGGACCGTCCGGTTCGCGTGCCCAATGCCCGCGACCTCCGCAGCGCCAACCGCCCGGACCGGGAGCGTTCACCCCAGATCGACGAGGACGTCACGGGCAAGGAGCTTGACCGCGCCACGCAGCACCAGATCAAGACCCTCGAAGGCACCAGCGCCGAATGGGTGGCCCGCCACCTCGTCATGGCCGGGAGGCTCCTGGACGAAGAACCTGAGCTTGCCTTCCAGCATGCCCTGGCAGCCAGCCGCCGTGGCGGACGCCTCGCGTCCGTCCGCGAAGCTGTCGGCCTGACGGCCTACGCAGCCGGCCACTATGGTGAAGCCCTCCGGGAATTCCGGACCTACCGCCGGATCAGTGGCTCCAACATGCACCTGCCCGTCATGGCCGACTGCGAACGCGGCCTTGGCCGCCCGGACCGTGCACTGGACATGGCCCGGTCCGACGAAGCCAAGGATCTCGACGCCCCCGGCAAGGTGGAACTGGCCATCGTTGCAGCCGGGGCCCGCACCGACCTCGGGCAGCTCGACGCCGCGGTTTCCGAACTGGAAATCCCGCAGCTGGACATCAACCGCGCCTTTTCCTACAGCCCCCGGCTGTTCCGTGCCTATGCTGACGCGCTGACGGCAGCCGGCCGCGCTGCCGAAGCCGCCAAATGGCAACGCCAGGCCACCGTGGCCGAAAACGCGCTGGGCCTCGGGGCTGACGAGGAACCCGACATCATCGATCTCGGCTGGGACGAGGAAGAAGAAGCCCGCGAGGAGGAACGGCAGCGCCGCCTCCGCGCGCAGGAGCATGCCGACACGCACGCCGGAACCGAAGAGCGCGCACCGCGTGCCGCCGGTGCCGGTGCCGCGGCAGAAGCCACCGGCGCCGCAGCCGGAGTGGCCGGCTTGAACGCGGGCGATGAGCTCGCCAGCGACGACGGAGCCGACGACGCCGAAGCCGGCTACTTCGAGTCTGACGACGCCGAGTCTGACCTGGATTCAGTGGAATCCGACGTGCTCGACGAAGCTGATGACGAAGCTGATGACGAAGCCGACGGCGAAGCGATCGACGAGGCCGACCTGGAACTGAACGATGACGCGGACCAGGAACTCTCCGCTGACTCAGAGCCGGCGCAGCACGAAAATGTGGAGGACTAATCGCATGACGGGAACCGCCCTGATCGCCACCTTTGATGCCCTGCTCTCCGATCTTGACGGCGTTGTCTATGCCGGCCCCAACGCCATTCCCGGGGCCGTCGAGTCGCTGCGCCGGCTGGCCGGGGTGGGCGTCGGGCTGGGCTACGTCACCAACAACGCATCCCGTTCCCCGGCACAGGTGGCCCAACACCTGCGCGATCTCGGCGCCCCCGCCGAGGACCACCAGGTGGTGAGTTCCTCGCAGGCAGCGGCAGCGCTGCTGGCGTCGATGCTGCCGGCCGGGGCACACGTGCTGATCACGGGCAGTGCCGCACTTGCCCAGGAAATTGAACTGGTTGGCCTGGTTCCCGTCCGCGGCGCGGAGGATGCCCCCGTCGCCGTCGTTCAGGGCTTTAGTCCGGAACTTGGCTGGAAGGACCTCGCCGAGGCATCGTACGTCGTCGCCGGCGGCGCCCTGTGGGTGGCCACCAACACGGACTGGTCCATTCCCCAGGCGCGTGGAATTGCCCCCGGTAACGGGACGCTCGTCGCCGCCGTGGCAGCCGCGACCGGCAAGAGTCCGATCGTGGCCGGCAAACCCGAAGCCCCACTGTTCCACACTGCCGCCAAGCGGCTGGCGGCCGACCGGCCGTTGGTCGTCGGCGACCGCCTGGACACCGACATCCTGGGCGGCAACAACGCCGGTTTCGCCACCGTCGCCGTGCTGACCGGAGTGGACACGAGGGAATCGATCCTCGCGGCACGATCCGTGGAACGCCCCGATTTCCTCATCAATGATCTGACCGGCCTGTACGCGCCATACCCTGCCGTAGAGCACGACGCCGGGCGGTTCCGCAGCGGCACGGCCTCGGCGGTCGTGCGGGGGCAGTCGGTCCACATCAGCGGCGACCCCGCCGACCTCGATTCGTGGCGTGCCGCCTGTTCGGCCTGGTGGGCCGCAAACCCCGAGACGACCAGCGCGCTGGCTCCGGTCCTCGAGTGGTCCGATCACTAGGCTGGACACATGAGCGAGCTACACCAGGGACTGGACCAGGCCCCAGACGAACAGCCGGCTGAGGCGCCGACCCCTGCGGCCGATGTCGCCTGGCCCGAGCTGCCGTCGCAGCAGCTCCCGGCGGAGCTGTCCGGGCACGCCGCACCAGAGCACGCGGCAGCAGTCCTGGATCCGGCCGTCAACGCTGTCCTGGACCGCCTCGGGGCCGTGCGGCAAATGCCTGTGTCCGGGCACGGCGAAGTCTATGCGGGCATGCATGATGCCCTGCTGGAGGCCCTGAACGAAGACGTGGCCGGCCACGCCGGCGTGGCGCGCCGTATCCATGCCGCGGGGAACGGGGGATCGTGAGCCGGCTTGACCAGGCACTCGTCAGCCGGGGGCTCGCCAGGTCCCGGACCCATGCCGCCCGGCTCATTGCCGAGGGCAAGGTGAGCTCCGGGGGCGAGGTCCTCGCCAAGGCGTCCCTGCAGGTCCCGGAGGACGCCGCGCTGGACGTCACGGCCTCGGCCGAGGACGGCTACGTCAGCCGCGCCGGGCACAAGCTGGCCGGCGCGCTGGATGCCTTTCCCGCCGTCGACGTCGCAGGCAAACGGTGCCTCGACGCCGGCGCCTCCACCGGCGGGTTCACCGATGTGCTGCTTCGGCGCGGTGCGGCCCACGTGGTGGCAGTCGACGTGGGGCACGGCCAGCTGGTGCCGGAAATCCGGAATGACTCCAGGGTTTCCGTGCACGAAGGCCTCAACGTCCGCTACATGGCGGCCGCGGAAATCGGCGGACCGGCCGCCCTGACGGTGGCTGACCTGTCCTTCATCTCGCTGACGCTTGTGGTGGCGCCACTCGCGGCCTGCACCCTGCCCGGCGGCGACCTCGTCCTCATGGTCAAGCCACAGTTCGAGATCGGCAAGGACCGGCTGGGCCGGACCGGCGTGGTCACCTCGGAACGCGAACGCCGGCTCGCCGTGGGCAAGGTGGCTGCCGCCGCCGTGGACGCGGGCCTGGTCTTGTCAGGCCTCGCCCAGAGCCCGCTGCCGGGCCAGGACGGCAATGTCGAATACTTCCTGTGGATAAAACGCGCGATGTCGGAAGTCCCGCCTAAGATCGAGGAGCGGGACGCAGCTGTTGCTGCGTTGCTCGGAACAATCTGGCCGAACCACTAGTACCACCAGAAGGCGGAACCTGATGAGCAGGCGTGTCCTGATCCTGGCCCACACAGGGCGCGAGGAGTCCCTCAAGGCTGCCTGGGAAGCGTGTGCGCTGCTGCACGAATCCGGGCTGGTCCCCGTGCTGCAGGAGAACGAGCTCGGGGACATGGTCCGCTTCTTCGGCCGGCTCGACCACCCGGTCGAGGTCCTTCACGACCACGTGAAGCTGCCCGACGTGGAACTTGTCATGGTCCTCGGCGGAGACGGCACCATCCTCCGGGCTGCCGAACTGGTCCGCGAAGTCGACGTGCCGCTGCTTGGGGTGAACCTTGGCCACGTGGGGTTCCTGGCCGAGAGCGAACGGGCCGACCTCGCCCAGACCGTCGAGTGGATCGCCAGCCGTGACTACACGGTGGAAGAGCGCATGACGATCGACGTCCAGGTCTGGGTCCGCGGCCAGAAGATCTGGCACACCTGGGCCCTGAATGAGGCCGCGATCGAAAAAGGCAACCGGGAACGGATGCTGGAGGTGGTCACCGAAGTCGACGAACGCCCCCTGACCTCATTCGGCTGCGACGGCGTCGTCCTGGCCACGCCCACAGGCTCCACGGCCTACGCGTTTTCCGCCGGCGGTCCCGTGGTGTGGCCCGAGGTCGAGGCCCTCCTGATCGTGCCGATCAGCGCCCATGCCCTCTTCGCGAAGCCGCTCGTGGTTTCGCCGCGGTCCCGGCTCGCCGTCGAGATCCTGAACCGCACCGACGCCCAGGGCGTCCTCTGGTGCGACGGCCGCCGCTCGGTGGATCTGCCGCCCGGCGCGCGCGTCGAAGTGACCCGCTCCGCAACGCCCGTGCGTCTGGCCAGGACGCACCAGACCCCCTTCTCCGGCAGGCTCGTGCGCAAATTCCAGCTCCCCATCCAGGGCTGGCGCGGGCCCGTGCCCCAAACCCGGGCCATCCACACCGGCCCCCTCCCGATCATCCGCACGCCCCGTCCCATGCCGCCGCTTCCCTCGCCGCGCCACGCCGAACCCGGTGACGCGCCCGATCCCTTGCCAGATCCCACAACCGAGAAGTGAACCATGCTTGAAGAACTGCGTATCCGCGACCTCGGCGTCATCACCGACGCCACCCTGCCGCTGGGCCCGGGCCTCAGCGTGGTGACCGGTGAAACCGGTGCCGGCAAGACCATGGTGGTGACCGCCGTCGGGCTGCTCCTCGGTGCCAGGTCCGACGCCGGCGCCGTCCGCAGCGGCGCGAAGAGCGCCTCGGCGGAGGCTGTGCTGAAGCTCGACGCCGGCCACGCTGCCGTCGCGCGGTGCAGGGAAGCCGGGGCCGAGGTGGAGGAGTTCGACGGCGGTGTGGAACTGCTGCTGGCCCGCAGCGTCGGAGCTGACGGCCGCAGCCGGGCCTATCTGGGCGGACGCGCCGCGCCGGTGGGGGTGCTGGCCGAAATCGGCGAAACCCTCGTGGTGGTGCACGGACAGTCGGACCAGATCCGGCTCAAGAGCCCGGTGGCGCAACGCGGCGCCCTGGACAAATTCGCTGGCGAGAGCCTTGCGGGCGCGCTGACCGCCTATCAGGACCTCTACGCGCACTGGCATGCCAGCCAGGGCGAGCTGGACTCCTTGCGCAGTGCCGCGCGTGAACGCCTCCGCGAGGCCGAGTCGCTGCACGTTGCCCTGGCCGAGATCGACGCCGTGGACCCGCAGCCGGGGGAGGACGAGGCCCTCAAGGCCGAGGCCGTGAAACTGGCCAACGTAGAGGAACTGCGGATCGCGGCCAGCACCGCCCACCAGGCCCTCATCGCCGAGGACTTCGGTGAAGAAGCCGACGCCACCACCCTCGTGGACGCTGCCAAACGCACCCTGGAGCACGTGGCCGAACACGACGGGGAGCTGGGCTCTGCCGCGGCGCGCCTGGCCGAGGTCGGTTTCCTGCTCAACGACGTCGCCGCTGAACTCGCCAGTTACCAGGCCGCCCTTGACACGGAGGGCCCGGAACGGCTCGCCGAAATCGAGGACCGACGGGCCGCGCTGGCCAAGCTGGTCCGCAAGTACGCGCCGAGCATCGACGAGGTGCTGGTCTGGGCGGAGGAGGCCCGGGCCCGGCACGAGGAACTCCAGGACGACTCCACCAGGATCGAAGCGCTGGACGCCGAAGTCGCACGGGCCGAAACCGAGCTCCGGAAGAAGGCCGCCGGGATCAGCAAGGCCCGCACCAAGGCCGCCAAGGACCTCTCCGCGCGGGTCAGCGCTGAGCTCACGGCGCTGGCCATGGCCGATGCCACCCTGGTCATCAATGTGGAGCCCGCAGGCCAGCTGGGACCGTTCGGGGCCGACGAGATCTCCTTCCTGCTTCAGCCGCACTCCGGCGCGCCGGCCCGGCCGCTGGGCAAAGGCGCCTCGGGCGGTGAACTCTCCCGCGTCATGCTCGCCATTGAGGTGGTGCTTGCCGCCGTCGATCCCGTCCCGACGTTTGTCTTCGACGAGGTCGACGCCGGCGTCGGCGGCCGTGCCGCCGTCGAGATCGGGCGCCGGCTGGCGATGCTGGCCCAGCACGTCCAGGTCCTCGTGGTGACCCACCTGCCGCAGGTGGCCGCGTTCGCGAACCAGCACATCAGGGTCACCAAGACCTCCGTGCGGGGCGCTGACGGGGCTACCGCCACCGGCTTCACCTCCAGCGACGTGCAGCTGCTGGACGAGGCCGAGCGCGTCCGCGAACTGGCCCGCATGCTGGCCGGCCAAGAGGACTCCGAATCAGCCCAGGCCCACGCCCAGGAGCTGCTGGACGACGCCAAACTCCTCCCGCAAAGCTAGGCGGGCCCGAAAGGACCTCCGCAGGGACTCCCGCAAGGACCGCTGCTAGGACAACAATCACATCGGGATCCCGCCAAGGAACCCGTGGAAGGCCGAATTGATGATAAGCTCAAACCCCGTGGTGCAGCGATCAAACTCTCGTGTAAATTCCCGGTTTCCGGGCTCGTCCAAGACGACCAAACACATCTTCGTCACCGGTGGTGTAGCGTCCTCGCTCGGTAAGGGACTGACGGCTTCGAGCCTCGGCCACCTCCTGCGGGCACGCGGTCTGTCTGTAACAATGCAAAAGCTCGATCCCTATTTGAATGTGGATCCGGGCACGATGAACCCCTTCCAGCACGGCGAAGTCTTCGTCACTGACGATGGCGCCGAGACGGACCTGGACATCGGCCACTATGAGCGCTTCCTCGATGAAAACCTCGAAGGATCGGCCAACGTCACAACCGGCCAGGTCTACTCGACCGTCATCGCGAAGGAACGCCGCGGCGAATACCTCGGCGACACCGTCCAGGTCATCCCGCACATCACCGATGAGATCAAGCGGCGCATGCGGCTTCCCGCCGAGGGCAAGAACGCCCCCGACGTCATCATCACCGAAATCGGCGGCACGGTGGGCGACATCGAGTCCCAGCCGTTCCTCGAATCCGCCCGCCAGGTCCGCCAGGACATCGGCCGCGGAAATGTGTTCTTCCTCCACGTGTCCCTCGTGCCTTACATCGGCCCGTCGCAGGAGTTGAAGACCAAGCCGACGCAGCACTCCGTTGCCGCGCTGCGCTCCATCGGCATCCAGCCCGAGGCAATCGTGATCCGGTCGGACCGAGAAGTCCCGCAGCCGATGCGCGACAAGATCGGCCGCATGTGCGACGTCGACATCGACGCCGTGATCGGCTGCCCGGACGCACCGAGCATCTACGACATCCCGAAGACCCTGCACTCCCAGGGTCTGGATTCCTACATCGTCCGCGCCCTGGACCTGCCGTTCAAGGATGTGGACTGGACCAGCTGGGACAAGCTGCTCGACGCCGTCCACAACCCGAAGCACGAAGTTGAGATCGCGCTCGTGGGCAAGTACATCGACCTGCCTGACGCCTACCTGTCCGTCACGGAGGCCCTGCGCGCCGGCGGCTTCGCCAACGACACCAAGGTCAAGATCCGCTGGGTCCCCTCGGACGAATGCGAAACCCGTGAGGGCGCCGTGCAGTCCCTGGCCGGCGTCGACGCCATCTGCGTTCCCGGCGGCTTCGGCATCCGCGGCCTGGAAGGCAAACTCGGCGCCCTGAAGTACGCCCGCGAAACCAAGCTCCCGGTCCTGGGCCTGTGCCTGGGCCTGCAGTGCATGGTGATCGAGTATGCCCGCAACGTAGTCGGCCTCGAGGGAGCGTCCTCGTCCGAGTTCGAGCCGGACTCCAAGTACCCCGTCATCGCCACGATGGAAGAGCAGCTGGACATCGTTGACGGCAAGGGCGACCTCGGCGGCACCATGCGCCTGGGCCTGTACGAGGCCAAGCTCGACGAAGGCTCCGTCGTCGCCGAGACCTACGGCGCCACGAAGGTCAGCGAACGGCACCGGCACCGCTACGAGGTCAACAACAAGTACCGCGATCAGATCGCCGCCAAGGGCCTGTCGTTCTCCGGAACGTCGCCCGACGGCAAACTGGTCGAGTTCGTGGAACTTCCCCGCGACGTCCACCCGTACTACGTGGCCACGCAGGCGCACCCCGAGCTCAGCTCGCGGCCCACGCGCCCGCACCCGCTGTTCGCGGGCCTGATTGAGGCTGCCCTTGGCCACCAGCGGGCCGGCGACGCCGCGAACGCTGCAAGCAGCAGCCCGAGTGAAAAGGCCGATGCCCCGGCACCTGCGCCCAAGCCCTCGTCGGCAGCAGTGTCCAAGTAATTTCCAACTGAATCAAAGGACGGCGCGATGCCCGGTATGTCTGAGACCCCCAATGCTGCACGGCAGGTTTCGGATGAGCCGAGCCCGCGCCGTCTTTTGTCGTCCCGAAAGGTGTACGAGGGCAGGATCTGGGACGTCGTCAGCGACAGTTTCCAGCTCAACGACGACGGCGACACCCTGGTCCGGGACTACATCGACCATCCAGGCGCGGTGGCGGTTCTCCCGATGAACGACGACGGCGACGTGCTGCTGCTCCGGCAGTACCGGCACCCCGTCGGCATGGACCTCTGGGAGATCCCCGCCGGGCTGCTTGACGTCGAAGGGGAGGACTTCGTCGTCGGGGCCGCCCGCGAACTGGCCGAGGAAGCGGACCTTGTCGCGGACCGCTGGAACGTGCTGGCGGACTTCTTCAACTCCCCGGGCTCCTCCAGCGAGGCCATCCGCATCTACCTGGCCCGCGGCCTGAGTGAGGTGCCGGGACATGAGCGGCACGTCCGCACGGACGAGGAAGCCGAAATCGAACTGCGCTGGACCCCGCTGGACGAGGCCGTGCAGGCGGTCCTTGACGGCCGCCTCCACAACCCGTCCGCCGTCGTCGGCGTCCTGGCCGCTGCCGCCGCCCGCGCGGGCAATTTCGAAAGTCTCCGCCCGGCCGACGCGCCCTGGCCCGCCCATCCCAGCCAGCGCTAGTGGAGCCGCTGATCGCCGAACCGCCGGCCCCGGCGCAACTTCCGGCCCCGGCGCAGGCAGCCGCTCCCGAGCGCCCGCCCGCCAGGGCGTTGACGGCGATCGACCGCGCAATCACTGACTACCTGCAGCACATGGGCGTGGAGCGGGGCCTCGCGGCCAACACCCTCTCCGCCTACCGGCGGGACCTGGCCCGCTACGCCAGGCATCTGGCCCACGCCGGCCGGGAACGCCCCGCGGAGATTACCCGGCACGACGTCACCGGATTCGTTCAGGCGCTCTCCGACGGGTCCGACGGCGGCTCCGCCCTGGGCATCCGCTCGGCGGCCCGGACGGTGGTGGCGGTGCGCGGACTCCACAAGTTCTGGGCCCTCGAAGGCATCACGTCCACCGACCCGGCCAGCGACGTCCACCCGCCCATGCCCGGCAAGCGGCTGCCCAAGGCCATCAGCGTCGATGAGGTCACCCGGATCCTCGAGGCGGCCGGCACGGACACGGCAACGGGCCTGCGCGACCGCGCGCTGCTCGAATTCCTCTATTCCACCGGTGCCCGCATCAGCGAAGCCGTGGGCCTGGACGTTGACGACATTTCCCTGCACACCTCCGGCGGGTCCGATGCCGGCGACGGGCCCGCGATCGTCAGGCTCTTCGGCAAGGGGTCCAAGGAACGCCTCGTCCCGCTCGGATCCTACGGGGCACGAGCCCTTGACGCCTACCTCGTCCGTGGCCGGCCCCTGCTGGCCGCCAAGGGCAAGGGCACCCCCGCCCTGTTCCTCAACGCCCGCGGCGGCAGGATCAGCCGGCAAAGCGCCTGGACCATTTTGAAGGCGGCGGCGGACAAGGCCCACATCACCAAGGACGTTTCGCCACACACGCTGCGGCACTCCTTCGCCACCCACCTGCTGGAGGGCGGTGCCGACGTCCGGGTGGTGCAGGAGCTGCTGGGGCACGCCTCGGTGACCACCACGCAGGTCTACACCCAGGTGACGGCCGATACGCTGCGGGAGATCTACGCCGCCGCGCACCCGCGCGCCCTGGGCTAAGGCGTAGTCCGCCGGGTCCCCGCACCGCGCCGGTGCCGGCAAACTTTTTTGCGGGCCTGTGTAAGAAAATGCCGTTCACTGGACACTTACACAGCAAGAAGAAGTCATCGATGTCCGGGGGAACCACCATGTTGGCTGCCAAAGAGCAAGCGTTCATTGATCTGCACACCCAACACTCCGCGCGGGTCTACCGCTACATTGCCTGCCGTATCAGTGACCGGCACCGCGCCGAGGAACTGGCCGCGGACGTCTTCAGAATTGCCTGGGAGAAGGAGCTGTCGGAACCGCCCGGCATTGGCTGGCTGTTGGCAACGGCCCGGAATGTGGTCGGCAATGAGTACAAGGGCCGCCGTCGCCGCCAGGAACTTGTCGAAAGGCTGAAAGACGATGCGCGCAGCCAAATCCCCGAGTCAAACAATGAAGAACGAGGCGCCGTGGCAGAGGTGCTGGTGCAGCTCAGGGAGCGGGACCGCGAGGTCCTCATGCTCAGCTACTGGGACGAGCTGACCATCGCTGAACTGGCGCAGACGCTGGGATGTTCCTCATCCGCCGCTGCGGTTCGCCTCCACCGGGCACGCCGGGCGTTTGCGAAAGCTGCCCCCTCACATCTCATGACCGAACGGAAGGACTAGCCATGGACCGCATCGAACAGCTCATGAGGGATGCAAAACCTCGGGTGGGAGCGCCGGGAGCAGAGCCGGGAAGCGACTCTGCCCGCTCAATCGTATTTTCCACGGATCCGAATGTCGTCCTTTTGGCAGGGCGCGCTCCGGCACGACGGAATGCCGTGCGGGCTGCGGCCGCGACTGTACTGGCCGCTGCAGCCATCGTTGGCGCGGTGGTTGTCGGCGGCAATCTGATGCCGCAACCAGCGCCGGGGCCGGCCCAGACGGGCATCCCGGCCCCGACTGCCTCCGCCAGCCCATCGCCGTCGTCCCCAACCCCGTCCGCTGCCTCACCAGCCGCCCCGTCGTCTCCCACGAAAGCGGGTCCAGCCGCTTTGAGCACCGGCGGGGTCGCATGCACCTTGGCCAACATTGACCAGCAGCGCAATGACCAGCAGCGCGCGATCATCCCGATTGCCCCCGCCGACCAGGGCTACTACACGGTGCTGGGCTGCGCCGGCGGCTGGCTCGCCTATTCCATTTCCGGTGACGGGATCCGGGCGCTCCAGCTCGACGGCGGCAACGCCTGGTTCAAGATCGCCAAACTGCAGAACGGCCGATTCCTCTGCGATGTCCGGCAGGAGTGGTCCAGCGTCTACAACTGGGAGTTCCAAGCCACGAACAACCAGAGCCTCACGCCGCAGCAGGCCATGGACAAGGAATTCGCGCAGAAGGGGATACCGGTCGAACTGAGGCCGCAGCTTGTCGGCGACGGCCCGGCCGCCGGATAGCGCCGGCAGCCTGCGGCAGCTATAGGGTTGAGCACATGAAGCTCACGCCAGTCACTCTCTGCTTCCCGCTCCGTGAGGCGGAGAGCGGCACCGAGGTGCTGCTGGGCATGAAAAGGACCGGCTTTGGCATCGGCAAGATCGTGGGAATCGGCGGCCACGTTGAGCCGGGGGAGAGCGACGCCGAGGCCGTGGTCCGCGAGGTCTGGGAAGAAGCCGGGATCATAGTGCTCCAAGAGGACCTGGCCCACGCCGGCGTTGTCGAGTTCATCTTTCCGGCCCGGGCTGACTGGAACATGTCGTGCCGGCTCTTCACCACCCGGCGGTGGCACGGCGAACCCGCCGAGAGCCCGGAAATCACGCCCGAATGGTTCGACTCCGCGGCGTTGCCGCTGGAGCGGATGTGGCAGGATGCGGGGCACTGGCTGCCTCCGGCGCTGGCAGGCGAAACGATCGACGTCGTCGTGGTCCTCAACGAGGACAACGAGACTGTTGCGTCGGTCCGGATCCCGCGGCGCTGAAGTCCGCGGGCAAACAGCACGGGCCGGCCACCTACGAATAGGTGGCCGGCCCGTGCCGGCTGTCCGGTCCCGTGCGTCCCGCAGGAAGCCCTGCTACGCCAGGTGCCGTTCCTCGACGCCGTTGTACTCGCTCAAGGGACGGATGAGGGAGTTCGAATCCAGCTGCTCCATGATGTGCGCCGTCCAGCCTGTGATGCGGCTGGCGACGAACAGCGGGGTGAACGTGGCGGTGTCGAAGCCCATGAGGTGGTACGTGGGTCCGGTCGGGTAGTCGAGGTTCGGCTTGATCCCCTTCGCCTCGTCCATCGCCGTCTCGAGCCCGTTGTAGAGGCCCAGCAGCTCCGGCCGACCATAGTGCGCGATCATCTTGTCCAGCGCCGACTTCATGGTGGGCACCCGGGAGTCGCCGTGCTTGTAGACGCGGTGGCCGAAGCCCATGACCTTCTTCTTGTGGGCCAGGGCGTCCTCCATCCAAGCCTTGGCCCGGACGTGGGCGTCCTCCAGGGACTCCTCCGGCCGGATGCCGATCTCGTCGAAGGTGTGCATGACGGCCTCGTTGGCACCGCCGTGCAGCGATCCCTTGAGGGCCCCGATGGCGCCGGTCACGGCTGAGTGCAGGTCCGAGAGCGTGGAGGTGATTACCCGGGCCGTGAAGGTCGAGGCATTGAAGGAGTGCTCGGCGTACAAAATCATGGAGACATTGAACGCGTCGACTACTTCGGGGACGGCCTCCTCACCAAACGTCATCCAGAGGAAGTTGGCGTCGTAGCCCAGATCCTCGCGGGGTTCCACCACGTCCTGGCCGTGCCGGCGCCGCTGGTCGTAGGCCACCACGGCCGGCATCGCGGCGAACAGATCGATGGCCTTGGCCAGGTTGGCTTCGCGCGAGGCGTCCTCGGCGAGGGGGTGCCGGGCCCCCAACACCGACGTGGCAGTCCGGCAGACATCCATGGGATGCGCGGTGGTGGGCAGCGCGTCAATCACCTGTTTGACGACCGGATCCAGGGCACGCCCGGCGCGTTCCCGGGCGGTGAACTCCGCCAGCTGCGCCGCGTCGGGCAGCTCGCCGTTCCAGAGCAGGTACGCGACTTCCTCAAAGCTGCACTTGGCAGCCAGTTCCTGGACGGGGTAGCCGCGGTACAGCAGCGAGTTCGTGTCCGGGTTGACCTTGGAGACTGCGGTGTAGTCCACCACGACGCCGGCGAGGCCCTTTTTAATGTCCTGTTCAGCCATGCTGAAACTCCTTTGTTCCTAACGCCTGTATACCGGCACGTGCCGGAGGTTCTATGCGGGGCTTACTTACCGGGGATCTGGAAATTAAAGACTCCGGTATCGAAACGGTTGTAAGCCTCGTAATCAACGAGATCGTACAAACGCGCACGGGTCAGCATGCTTCCAACCTGTGCCTCCTGGGTTCCGTCGGCCTTAATCGATTCCAGAGTACGCTCCGCAGCGCCCATGGCACTACGGAGCAGCGTCACCGGATAAATGACCATATTGACACCGACGCCGGCCAGCTCCTCCACGGTGAACAAGGCACTCTGGCCGAATTCGGTCATGTTGGCCAGGATCGGGACGTTGACGGCGTCGCGGATGGCCTGGAATTCGGCCAGGTCCTTCATCGCCTCCGGGAAGATCGCGTCCGCACCGGCCTCCACGAGCGCTTTGGCGCGCTCCTGGGCGGCCCCGAGCCCGTCCGTGGCGCGGATGTCGGTCCGGGCCATGATCAGGAAGTTCGGGTCGCGGCGGGCATCGGCCGCGGCCCGGATCCGCTTGGTGGCGGTTTCCAGGTCCACGACGTTCTTCCCGTCGAGGTGGCCGCAGCGCTTGGGGTTGAACTGGTCCTCGATGTGGCAGCCGGCCAGGCCGGCGTTCTCGAGTTCCTGGACCGACCGGGCCACGTTCATGGGCTCACCGAAGCCGGTGTCGGCGTCGACGATTGCCGGCAGGTCCGTCATCCGGGCGATCTGCCCGGCGCGGGTGGCGACCTCCGTGAGGGTGGTCAGCCCGATGTCCGGCAGGCCCAGGTCATTGGCGAGGACGGCGCCGGAAATGTACACCCCGGCGAAGCCCTTCTCCTCGATCAGCCGCGCCGACAGCGGGTTGAACGCGCCGGGGAACTGGGCGATGGTGCCGGAGGCGAGGATTTCGCGGAACCGGATCCGCTTTTGTTCCGGGGTGACTTTCGAATACAACATTAGAAGAGTCCCTTCGGGGCGCCGGCGAGGTCGATCACGCCGTCGGCGGCCTGGATGTTCAGCTGGTCCAGCTCGCCGGCGGCGAGCTCGGGGAGCCGGGCGGCGGCGGCGAGGAAGCGCTCGATCTCCTCGTCGGCCACGAGGCCGGCGGCAAGGGTGCGGAACTTGTTGACGTACTGCTCCCGGGCGAACGGCCGGGCGCCCAGCGGGTGGGCGTCGGCGACCGCGATGTCATCGGTGATGACCGTGCCGTCCTTGAGCGTGATCTCCACGGTGCCGCCGAAGGCCTTCTCGGCGATGTCCAGGGAGTGGTAGCGGCGGGTCCATTCCGGGTCCTCGACCGTGGTGACCTTGTGCCAGAGTTCCACGGTGTCGGGGCGGCCAGCGCGTTCCGGGGCGTAGGAGTCCACGTGGTGCCAGGTGCCGTCCTGCAGGGCGACAGTGAAAATGTACGGGATCGAGTGGTCCAGCGTCTCGCGGCTGGCCGTGGGATCGTACTTCTGCGGGTCGTTGGCGCCGGAGCCGATCACGTAGTGGGTATGGTGGCTGGTCTTGATCAGCACGGATTCGACATTGGCCGGGTCCGTGACCTCGGGGTGTTCGCCGTTGAGCTTGCGGGCGAGGTCGATCCACGCCTGGGCCTGGTATTCGGCCGAGTGTTCCTTGGTGTACGTGTCCATGATGGCCCGCTTGGCCTCGCCGGCCTCAGGCAGCGGCACGGTGTAGGAGGCGTCCGGGCCGTCCAGCATCCAGGCGATCACGCCGTCTTCGCCCTCGTAGATCGGTACGGGCGAGGTCTGGCCGCGCATCGCCCGGTCCGCGGATTCGACGGCCATTTTGCCTGCGAACGCGGGGGCGTGCGCCTTCCAGGTGGAGATTTCGCCCTTGCGGGACTGCCGGGTGGCGGTGGTGGTGTGCAGCGCCTGGCCGACCGACTGGAAGATGGTCTCGACGTCGAGGCCCAGCAGGGTGCCGATGCCGGCGGCCGCGGACGGGCCGAGATGGGCCACGTGGTCGATCTTGTGCTTGTGCAGGCAGATGGCCTTGACCAGGTTGACCTGGATCTCGTAGCCGGTGGCGATGCCGCGGACCAGGTCCCGGCCGCTGGAACCGACGTGCTGGGCGACGGCCAGGACCGGGGGGATGTTGTCACCCGGGTGCGAGTAGTCCGCGGCCAGGAAGGTGTCGTGGTAGTCGAGTTCACGGACCGCGACGCCGTTGGCCCAGGCGGCCCATTCGGGGGAGACGCGTTCCTCGATGCCGAAGACCTTGGCGCCCTTGCCGCCGGTGCTGGGACCGTGGGTGAGGGCCTGGGCCCGGGCCGCGACGATCGGGGCGCGGTTCAGCGAGGCAACCGCCACCGAGGCGTTGTCGATGATCCGGTTGATCACCATGTCGGTGACCTCATCGGTGACCTCCACGGG
This sequence comes from Arthrobacter sp. 10N44_2, assembly GCF_056394385.1. Taxonomy (NCBI): domain Bacteria; kingdom Bacillati; phylum Actinomycetota; class Actinomycetes; order Micrococcales; family Micrococcaceae; genus Arthrobacter; species Arthrobacter sp. 10N44_2. The sequence goes on from NZ_JBFTHT010000019.1 coordinate 16,803, forward strand.
ATCCGCGGCGACCTTGGCGATCTTGTAGGCGAGCTGGTCCTCGCGGCCCAGGTTTTCCTCGCTCTTGTAAACGCGGACGTGGTGTTCCTTAACCATGGTGCTCCCTTTGCTGAGGTGTATGGGTGGCTTTGACGTGCGAAAGACTGCGGTGCAGGTGAAGCGTGGTGGCGGCCTCGGCCAGGCGCGGGTTGCCGGCGGCGATCGCCTCGGCGATGGCAGCGTGCTCGGCGGCCGCGGCAGTAAGCCGGGCGGCGTCGTCGGCGGCCAGGCGCCGGACGCGCACGAGGTGGACGCGGAGACTGCGCATGGCCTGGACGAGGTAGGCGTTGGAAATGGCGGCGTCGATGGCCGCGTCCAGCCGTCCGACCAGCCCGTAATAGTCGTGCAGGGCCGGATCCTGTCCGCCGATCAGTTCCGGGGCCTGGAGCAGTTCGCGCCGCAACGCATCGAAGGTTGCGGGGTCGCCGCGCTCGGCGGCCAGGGCGGCGGCCCTGCCCTCGAGGGTTTCGCGCAGTTCGAACAGTTCGTCGATGTCGTCCAGGGAAATGTCGGTGACGACGACGCCGCGGCCGCCCGCCGTCGTCGTCAGCCCTTCGGCCGTGAGCCGGCTCAGGGCCTCCCGCAGCGGGGTGCGGGAGATGCCGAGGCGCGCCGACTGTTCCACCTCCGCGAGCACGGTTCCGGGCAGGAGGCGCCATTCGATGATGTCGTCGCGGAGGGCCGCGTAGGCCTTGTCGCTGGCGCGCATCCTGCCTCCTTCGGTGGCGGCTGTGTCGGGATGGAACAATATCAGTGTATACACGCAACGGCTCTTTGCCCAGCAATTGCCGCCTGTGGTGAATAAATAGCCGAGTTGTGTATACATGACCCTTGTATCGCCGGTCCGCCCCGGTTTACCATGGCTGCATCACAACGTCGTGGACAGGATGTACGTCATGGTCACCAAGAGCTACAGGGCAGCCTACGAACGGAGCCTGGAACATCCCGCAGAGTTCTGGCTGGAGGCCGCGGAAGGGATCTCCTGGCAGACGCCACCGCGGCAGGCCCTCGATGCGGGCCGGGCGCCGCTCTACGACTGGTTTCCGGACGGGGTCCTGAACACGTCGTACAACGCCCTCGACCGGCACGTCGCCCAGGGCAGGGGTCAGCAGGATGCCCTGGTCTACGACTCCGCGATGGTGGGCATCCGGCAGAGCTATACCTATGCGGAACTGACGGACCTCGTGGCCCGGTTCGCCGGTGTCCTGCGCCGCAGCGGCGTCGGCAAGGGCGACCGCGTGGTGATTTACATGCCGATGATCCCCGAGGCCGTGATCGCGATGCTGGCCACCGCACGGCTCGGCGCCGTGCACTCGGTCGTCTTCGGCGGGTTTGCCCCCAAGGAACTTGCCGCCCGCATCCGCGACGCAGCCCCCGCGGCGGTGGTGACGGCGTCCGGCGGCATCGAGCCGTCGCGCCGGATTGAGTACCTGCCCGCCGTCGCCGAGGCCCTCAGTATCGCCGGCGCCGCCGAAACCCCGGTGCTGGTCAAGGCCAGGGACGGCTTCGCCTCGACGGTGGCCTCCATGGCGGCCGAGCACCCCGGGTGGCTCGACTGGGACACCGAGATGGCCGCCGCCGAGGCGGCCGCGCCGGTGGACGTCAAGGCGACGGACCCGCTGTACATCCTCTACACCTCGGGCACCACCGGCTCGCCCAAGGGCGTGGTGCGGGATAACGGCGGCCACGCCGTGGCCCTGAAATGGACCATGGAAAACCTCTACGACGTCGGCCCCGGCGACGTCATGTGGACCGCCTCGGATGTCGGCTGGGTGGTGGGCCACTCCTACATCGTCTACGGTCCGCTGCTGGCCGGCGCCACCACGGTGCTGTACGAAGGCAAGCCGGTAGGGACGCCCGACGCCGGCGCGTTCTGGCGGGTCATCCAGGACCACAAGGTCAACGTGCTGTTCACCGCGCCCACAGCGCTGCGGGCCATCCGCAAGGCCGACCCTGAGGGCCGGTTCCTGGACAAATACGACATTGCCAGCCTCCGGACCCTGTTCGCGGCCGGCGAGCGGCTGGACACCGATACCTTCCACTGGGCCTCCCGGGTGCTCGGTGTTCCGGTGGTCGACCACTGGTGGCAGACGGAGACGGGCTGGGCCATCTGCGCCAACCCCCGAGGCCTCGGCGGACTGCCGATCAAAGCCGGGTCGCCGAGCGTCCCGATGCCCGGCTTCCGGCTCAACGTCGTCGACGGCGCGGGCGGGGACGTCGAGGCCGGCACGGAAGGCAACATCGTCCTCGGCCTGCCGCTGCCGCCTGGCACCCTGACCACGCTCTGGCGCAACGACGACCGCTACATTTCCTCCTACCTCCAGGCGTTTGAGGGCTACTATGCCACCGGTGACTCGGGTTACCGGGACGAGGACGGCTACGTCTTCGTCATGGGCCGCACGGATGACATCATCAACGTCGCCGGACACCGGCTCTCCACGGGCGCCATGGAACAGGTGATCGGCCAGCACCCGGCAGTTGCCGAATGCGCCGTGATCGGCCTTGCCGACCCGCTCAAGGGCCAGCGGCCCAGCGGCTACGTGGTCCTCAAGTCCGGGGTGGACGTGCCCGAGGAAGTCCTGGTCAAGGACCTGATCGCCCTGGTCCGGCGCGACATCGGGGCCGTGGCGGACTTCAAGCACGTCACCGTGGTGGATGCCCTGCCGAAGACCCGTTCGGGAAAGATCCTGCGCAAGACCATGCGCCAGATCGCCGACGGCGAGACCTACGTGGTGCCCTCCACGATCGAGGACGCCGGCGTGATCGACGCGCTGCTCGACACCCTGCGCCCCGGCCCTACGGAGTGACCGGAGCAGCCTCGTGGTCTAGTGATAGTCGCCGGCCCGTTCGCGGGCGATTTCCAACAGGGTGGAGTGGAAGGCCACCTCGGCCGGGGCATAGACCTTGTCCTCCCGCTGCGCCAGCAGTATTCTCCGCAGCGGGGCCGCGGAACCCAGGCTCAGTACCTTCACGTCGGGATGCTGAAGTGCCACGGCGGTTTTGGGCACCATAGCCACGCCCATTCCCACGCTGACCATGGCCTGGGCCTCCTGGTAGTCGTTGGCCAGGAAGGCAATCTCCGGTTCGAATCCGGCGTCGTGAGCGGAACGCTGCAGCACCTCCACGACGGGGTGGGCCTCGGCGCGCACGATCCAGGACTCGTTGCGCAGGTCTTCCATGCGTACCTGCTCCCGCTCGGCGAGTGGGTGGCTGCGGGCCACCAGGATAACGGTGCTCTCCCGGAAGACCTCGGTTACGCGGATGGAATCGTCCCGGAACGGGTTCCAGGGGTAATCCCATAGCAGGCACAGACCCGTGACCCCGGACTGCAGATCTGCGACGAGTTCGTCGAAGCGGGCGCTGCGCAAAGAGAGGCTGATGGCCGGGTAGCGCTTCTTGAAGGTCCGGATGACGATGGGCAGGAAGGATCCGGCCAGGGTTGGGAATGTACCCACGGTCAGGGAACCGCGTCTGAGGCCGGCAATCTGGCCCAGGTCGGACCGGGCTGCCTGCATCTGCCAGACGATCTTGCGGGCGTGGCCGGCCAGAACCTGGCCGGCCTCGGTGGGCACCACCCCGCGGGAGCGACGGGTGAGTAGAGGCTGCCCCACTTCCTGTTCGAGCTTGCGCAGCTGCTGGGAGACGGCCGAGGGCGTGTACATCATCAACTCGGCCGCCGCGGTGATCGAGCCCTGCTCCACCACCTCCAGCAGAAGCGCCAGCCGCCTTATGTCGAACAAATCCTGACCTTCGTCCTTTAGCAACGCTTCACCCTTCCTCGCCTTTGGTTCATTCCCTGCCGGGACGAGGCCTCCCTTGAGGACTTCGAGCACTTTTCCTGGCAACGGACGCTTTGCAGCTGGGGAATAATCCTCCAGCGCTCTCTGAGTTAAGCAATCCTACATCCCCCTGAAAAAATCCAACATTGTCTAAAGTTGTGATCTGGCTCAATCTCTTTTCAGGTCCTCATTCAAGTCTGAGGCACGAGGAGAAGCGGGAAACACCATGAAGATCGAAGCCCAATGGATGCGCGGAGGCACCAGCAAGTGCTGGGTGTTCGAAGCGGAGCATCTTCAGGCGGGCGGCACCAGCCTGGATGTGCTGCTGCCGCGGCTGTTCGGCAGCCCGGATCCGCGCCAGATCGACGGCGTCGGCGGCGCCACCTCGACCACCAGCAAGGCCGTGATCGTGCACCGGCCCGTCAGTGGCGACGTCGACGTTGAGTACACCTTTGCCCAAGTCGGTGTCGAAGAGGCCGCGGTGGACTGGGGCAGCAACTGCGGGAACGGCTCGGCGGTGGTGGGTCTGTACGCCATCGAGAAGGGCTGGGTGCTCCCCAACGGAGACGTCACCCGGATCGTCACCCGCAACACCAACACCAACCAAATCATCGTCCAGCGCGTGGCCACCCCTGCCGGAGCCCTGGCCTCCGTTCCGGACGCCCGGACGCCAGGCGTACCCTTCCCCGGCTACGCTGTGGGGCTCGGCTTCCAGGACCCTGCCGGCAGGACCACCGGTGCGCTGCTGCCCACCGGTGCCGCCACTGACACCCTCACCGCCGGCGGAACCCGCTGGACTGTGTCGATGGTCGACGCCGGAGCGCCCGTCGTGATCGTCAACGCCGAAGAACTGGGCCTGGACCCGGCCAGGTACGACAGCTGGCGCGCCGGAGTGGAGCTGCAGCTGGATACCCTGGAGCAGATCCGGCGGCAGGCGGCGGTGCGGATGGGGCTGGTCCGCACAACAGCCGAAGCGGCCCGGGCCATCCCCAAGCTCGCCATCGTCGCCGCGGCCGCCCAGGCTGACCCAGACTGCGACGCCAACGTCATGATGCTCTCCATGGGCAAGCCCCACCCGGCCCTGGCCATCACCGGCAGCATCGCCCTGACCCTGGCCGCCCGCACCCCCGGCACCGTGCTGCACACCATTACGGGCGACTCCCTGGGGAGCACGCTCCGGCTCCGCACCCCCGCCGGGGTCATCGAGACCTGGAGCGAGGAGCACGACGGGACGCTCCTCGTAGGCGTCGACCGCACGGCCCGCACCATCGCCACAACCATCATCCATCTCCCCGAGGTCCCCGGCAGCGCCGTCGCTGCCTCCCTCGCGGGAGCCACCCGCTGAGGAGACCATCATGACCAAGACTGAGCACCGCACCGCTGTCGCTGCGGACCAGACCCGGGACAACGATGCCCCGCGTCCAACCCGCCGCCGCCGAATCCTACTGGTGGCGGCCGCCGGGTTCGCGTTCCTGGCTTTGATTGCGCTCGTGCTGGGGGGTGATATCTTCAACCCTTCGGCCACCCCGCAACCGGAGCACTCCATGACCGCTGTCCAAATCATCCCGCTCGTCATCCTCGTCATTCTGTTCATCGTCGCCACGAAATGGCCGCTGAACATCGGCGTGATGGGGCTGGTTGCCTCCTTCGGCGTCGGCTATTTCATGCTCGGAATGACGGACAAGCAGATCCTCGAAGAGTTCCCCGCCAGCATCGTGGTGACGATCATCGGAGTCACGTACTTCTTCAGCATGGCCCAGCGGAACGGCACCATCGACATCATCGTCCAGACCTGTGTACGCCTCGTCAGGGGCAAGACGATGCTGCTGCCCTGGGTGTTCTTCCTGATCGCTGCTGCGCTCACGTCACTGGGCACCTTCTCGCCGGCCGCCGTCGCGCTGCTGGCGCCGGCGGCCATCGGCTTCGCCTACGAGTCCCGGATCCATCCCGTCTTGATGGGCGCATTCATCATCAACGGAGCCCACGCCGGCGGCTTTTCCCCGCTGTCCGTCGCCGGCGTGCTGGTGCACGATATCGCCCTGAAGAACGGATTTCCCATTTCCCAGGGCGCACTCTTCATCGCCAGCTTCGCTCTTAACCTCATTCTCTCCGTGCTCACCATCGTCCTGTTCGCCCTCCTGGGCAGGCTGCGGGACGGCGAAGGCGGCCAGCATGCCGACGTCGACACCGCCCGCACCAGCCGCCCTCGCGGGCAGCAGATCCTCACGCTGGCACTGATCGCGGTGATGCTCGTGTGCACCCTGGGCTTCCACCTGCCGATCGGCTTTGTCGCACTCTCCGCCGGGCTCCTGCTGGCGCTGGTCAATATCAAAGAACACCAGACGTTCATCGGCGGTGTCTCCTGGTCCACCGTCCTGCTGGTAGCCGGCATGATCACCTATGTCTCCCTGCTCCAGCACGTTGGCGTCATCGACACCCTCGCCGAGCAGGCTCTGGCACTGGGCGCACCGCTGCTGGTGGCGCTGGTCCTCTGCTATGTCATTGGCGTCGGCTCAGCCTTCGCCTCCTCCACGGCGTTGCTGACCGCGTTCATTCCCCTGGCCGGTCCGCTCCTGGCTACCAGCTCGCTGAGCGCATCAGGAACGGTCGCGGCGCTGGCTATAGCTGCCACGGTGGTGGATGTCTCGCCCTTCTCCACCGACGGTGCGCTGGTGGTCGCCAACGCCCGCGACAATGACAGGCAGCGAGTGTACCGGCAGCTGATGGCGTATGCCGGGGGAGTGGTGCTCGTAGCCCCGGCCCTCGCCTGGGTCCTGCTGGTTCCCACCGGCATCATGTAACCGAGCGGCCACCGGCGGTGCGGCTACCGATAGCCGGGCCGACCCCGCCGCATTGAATGAAGTCTTCGTTTGCGGCAAGTAACCACGCAGAAGGCCCGGACACACAGTGTCCGCCGGCACCAGACCGCAGTGGGGCGGCGAATGATGATCACCCGGATCATCGCCTATTCGCAACGCGCGCCGCCCCGCTGCCCTGACACGTCAACAGCGGCCGCATGGCACTAAGCATTCGCGATCATCCCGCCACAAGGAAACCGCCGGGACGGCATTTCGCGGCAGTGTTTCCCGGGATTGCCGGCAAGTGCCCTCCCGGTGACGGTAACGGGGAGCGGCAGGCCTACGTCCGCGGCCGGTTCCAGCGGTATTCGTTCTCCGGCCGCCCGGGGGCGCCGTAGCGGGCGGCGCGGGAGACCGTTCCGGCGTCGGCGAGGTATTCGAGGTAGCGCCGGGCGGTGACCCGGGACATCCCGAGCGCCTCCATGACCTCGCTGGCCGACACCGCCTCGGCCTGCTGCTTGATGTAGTCCTGGACGGATTCCAGCGTGGATACGGCCAGGCCCTTGGGCAGCGACAGCTCGGACGGGGCACGGAGGCTGGCGAAGGCCTGGTCCACATCGCTTTGGGACGCCCGGGCTCCGGCTTCCCCGGCCAGGGGTGCGGCCAGCTGCTCGCGGAACAGCCGGTAGCTGGCGAGCTTGTCCGCAAAGGTCGCGTAGGTGAACGGTTTGATCAGGTACTGGACCACGCCGGTGGCCACCGCGCTGCGGACAATGTTCAGTTCCCGCACCGCGGTGATGGCGATGATGTCCGCGAACAGTCCGGCCGCCCGCATCCGGCGTGCGATGTCCAGCCCGTGGAGGTCCGGGAGGTTCATGTCCAGCAGGACCAGCTCCACCGGATTGCCTGCCGCGGAGAATTCGGTGAGCAGGCGCAGGGCGGACTGGCCGTCGGGCGCGGAGCCCGCCAGGGTGAAACCGTCCAGCCTTTCTATGTAGGCGGCGTGCGCTGCGGCAGCGATGGGCTCGTCCTCGACGACGAGTACCCGGATCTCGCTCATGGTTGTCCCTCGGTAGTGACCGGCAGCGGAGTGACCGGCGGTGTTGTGACGGGCAGAGTGACGCGGAACAGCGCCCCGGCCGGGCTGGTGATTGTCATGGTACCGCCCAGCCGCTGTACCGCCTGGCGCACCAGGGCCAGTCCAAGGCCGCGTCCGAACGGTCCCGGGGCCTTGGTGCTGAAACCATGCCGGAAGACGTCCTCCACGGCCGCGGGATCGATCCCGGGGCCGCTGTCCTCCACGGTAATCTCCAGGGCGGAGCCGGTGGTCTCGACGGTCAGCTCCACGAGCCGGGGTGCCGGCGCCTCGGCCGCGGCGTCGATGGCATTGTCCAGCAGGTTCCCCAGGATGGCCACGAGGTCCTGCACGGCCAGTCCGGTCACGGCCGTGGAACCGCTGGTATTGAGGGTCAGTTCGACGCCGCGTTCGTGTGCTTCGGCTGCCTTGCCCATGATCAGGGCGCCGAGCACGGGTTCCTCGATGGAGCTCACAATGTCATCCGTGAGCCGCTGGCTCAGTTCCAGGTCTTTGGTGGCGAAGTCCAGCGCCTCGGGGCCCCGGCCCAGTTCCATGAGCGAGACGATGGTGTGGAGCCGGTTGGCGTGTTCATGGGTCTGGGCGCGGAGCGCGTCCGAGAGCGTGCGCATGGTCTCGAGTTCACTGCCCAGGGATTCGATCTCGGTACGGTCCCGGATGGTGGCGACCGTTCCATAAACAGGAGTGCCAGCGCCGGCAGCGCCGGACTTCGCTCCGCGCGGGCGGGCGCTGGCAGATTCGGGTCCCACCGCGGGGCCCTGGTTGACCACCAGGATCCGCGAGCCGGTCAGGTGGATCTCATCCAGGGCGGTCCGCCCCGATTCGAAGAGCTCTTTGAGGCTGGGGGCCAGCGGCAACTCCGCGAGGGAGGGCGCCGCCTGGCGGCCGCCCCCCGCAACCCCGCGGTCAGCGCCGGAGGTGGGACCGCCGTCGGCGGACTGCTTCCTCAACCCGAGCAGTTCGGCGGCCTGGTCGTTGTACATCACCACTTTGCCCTTGGGGTCGATGAGGATCACGCCCTCGCGCACCGAATGCAGCACCGATTCGTAGTACGCGAAGAGCTGGCCCAGCTCTTCGGGGCCCCAGCCGCGGGTCACCCGGCGCAGGTACCGTCCCAGGAGCCAGGCCGCCGCCGACCCGCCGGCCAGCAGCGCCAGGCTGATGGCCAGCAGCGCCGGCAGCCGGCCGGAGAGTGCGACGTCCACCGTCCGGACCGTCACGCCCGCGGCCACGAGCGCCCGGACCTTGCCGTCGGCATCCTTGACCGGGGCGATGGTGCGCACCGACGGGCCGAGGGTGCCGGCCACGACTTCCGTGAACACCTGGCCATGGAGGGCCGCGTCAATGGAGCCGATATACGGTTTGCCCAGTTCCTCATCCCGCGGGTGGGTCCAGCGCGTGCGGTCCGGGGCCATGATCGTGATGAAATCCGCGTCGGCGTCGTTCATGGTCTTCAGGGCATACGGCTGCAGCAGGGCCGTGGGATCGGCCGAGTCCGCCGCCGCCAGGACGAAGGGGGCGTCGGCGACGGCGGTGGCGATGCCGGCCATCCGGCGTCCGGCCTCGTCGTAGGCGTGATCGCGCGCGTCCACGAACACGGCCGTGCCAACGATGGCCGTCAGGGCCACCACGAACAGCAGGTTGGCCGCAAACAGCCTGCGGGCGATGCTCCAGCGCCGGATCATCAACACCTTCCATGACCAATATGAACGCAAGGGTGATGCGCGTCACCTTCTCATCAATGATGGGGTTACACGCAAGAAGGACAAGAGCGGACCACAGCCAGGACCGCACCAAGTCCAGCCTATCCAAGGAGAACACCATGGCCTCTCAACGAGGAGAGTCAGCAGCACCGGCCGCCGCTCCGGCCAAGAAGCGCAAGGGACTGGACAAGTCCCACTACCTCTACATCGCAGTCATCGTAGCCGTGATTGCAGGTGCCGTTATCGGCCTGCTGTTCCCCGAGGTCGGCAAATCCCTCAAACCACTCGGCGACGGCTTCATCAAACTCATCAAGATGATGATCGCGCCCGTGATCTTCTGCACCATCGTGCTGGGCATCGGCTCCATCGCCAAGGCCGCCACGGTCGGCAAGGTCGGCGGCCTGGCGCTCGCCTACTTTGTGGTCATGTCCACGTTCGCCCTGGGGATCGGCCTGGTGGTCGGCAACCTGATCCACCCGGGCGAGGGCCTCAAGCTCGCCCCCTATGATCCGAACAAGAAGGCGGCAGTCGACAGCACCGTTGACTTCCTTCTGGGCATCATCCCGGGCGACATTCCCGTGTTGCCGACCCTCCTCGCCGCGATCCTGGTCGGCTTCGCGCTGCAGAAGATGGGCCCGCAGGGAGCCCCGATCCTCAAGGCCGTCGGTTACGGCCAGGCCCTCGTGTTCCGCATCCTCATCATGATCATGTGGCTGGCCCCGGTCGGAGCCTTCGGCGCGATCGCCGCAGTGGTCGGTGCCACCGGCTTCCAGGCCATCATCAGCATGGCGACCCTGATGGGCGCCTTCTACATCACCTGCGCCCTGTTCATCGTCGTGATCCTCGGCGGCCTGCTCAAGGCGGTCGCAGGCGTCAGCATCTTCAAGCTCATGAAGTACCTCGGCCGCGAATACCTGCTGATCTTCTCCACGTCCTCCTCCGAAGCCGCGCTGCCCCGCCTGATCGCGAAGATGGAACACCTCGGCGTGTCCAAGCCCGTCGTGGGTGTCACGGTCCCCACCGGGTACTCCTTCAACCTCGACGGGACCGCCATCTACTTGACCATGGCCGCACTGTTCGTCGCCAACGCCATGGGCACGCCGCTGGACCTTGGCGCCCAGGTTTCCCTGCTGGTCTTCATGATCATCGCCTCCAAGGGTGCCGCCGGCGTCACCGGTGCCGGCCTGGCCACGCTGGCCGCCGGACTCCAGGCGCACGCACCCCAACTGCTGGGCGGCGTGGGCATGATCGTCGGCATCGACCGGTTCATGTCCGAGGCGCGCGCCCTGACCAACTTCACCGGCAACGCCGTCGCCACGGTGCTGATCGGCACCTGGGTCAAGGAGATCGACGGCGGACGCGTGGACCGTGTCCTGGCCGGTGCCGAGCCGTTCGACGAAGAGACGATGCTGGCCGGCCACTCCGGCGCACAGGATGCCGCCGAACAGCCCGCACAGCCGGCACAACCGGTCCTGGCACACGCCTGAACCCGCGCCTGAACCGTCCCGAACCACGCCGGAACCGGCCAGGGCCGCACCCCGGCCCTAAACTGACAGGACGCACTACCGCTCGATGACGCCCCAAGCGCCCGGCAGCCCAGCTGCCGGGCGCTTGGGCGTTCGGTTCAGCCCTCCTCGGCGCCGAAGGGGGTGACCACCGTGCGGCGGGGCGTCCCGGCGTCGTCGTAGTTCAGGGTGCTGACACGGACGCCGTACAGCGCGGAAAGCTGCGCATCGGCGAGGAGCGGCCCGGCAGGCCCGGTCACCACACCCGCGGCGCCCATGAGGACCACCGAGTCCGCGAGGAACAGGGCGTGGTCCGGGTGATGGGTGCTCACGAGCAGCGACATCCCGGTCCGCACGAGTTCCCTCAGCAGCTGGAGGACCCGGACCTGGTTCTTCAGGTCCAGCCCGGTGGACGGCTCATCCAGGACGAGGAGCCGCGAACCGCCCGCGATAGCCCGTGCAATGAGGACCAGCTGCTGCTCGCCCCCGCTCAGCGTCGGAAACAGCCGGTCGGCCAGGGCGGCGATCCCCACCCGGTCCATGGCGCGGAGCGCGGCGGCCCTGTCCCGGCTGCCGGGGGAGCGGAAAACGCCGATGTGGCGGGCACGGCCCATGACCACCATGTCCAGGGCCGGGTAGCCGAACGTGCTGCCGCGCGCCTGGGGAACATAGCCCGCCGTCTCGGACCTGCGCACCGCACCCTCCTGTACGGCCAGCATGCCGGCCGCGCAGCGCACCAGGGTCGTCTTGCCGCTGCCGTTGGGCCCCAGGACCGCGGTCACGGTGCCCGGCGGCACCGAGAAGCTGAGATCCTTGAACACCCAGTTCTGCGGCGAATAGCCAAACCCGGCCCCGCGCAGCTCAAGCACCGTCCCAGATCCTCTCCCGGTTCCGGCGCAACAGCACGAAGAACACCGGTGCGCCGATCAGGGCGGTCAGGACGCCCAACGGGATTTCCCCGGCCGTGGCGGTGCGCGCGATGGTGTCGATGGCGATCAGGTAGGCCCCGCCCAGCAGGAAGGAGACCGGCAGCAGCACCCGGTGGTCCGGTCCCACCCACATGCGTGCGAGGTGCGGGATGACCAGCCCCACCCAGCTGATGACGCCGCTGACGGCGACGGCCCCGGCGACCATGAGAGCCACGGCGGCGAGGACCGCCCAGCGCAGGGGGCGGGGCCGGAGCCCCAGGGCGGTGGCGTCGTCGTCGCCGAGCGAGAGCACATTGATCCGCCACCGGAGGGCCAGCAGGACGACGCCGCCGGCAGCGATGGGAATGAGGGCCACCAGCACTTTCGCCCAGGTGGCGGTGGAGACACTGCCAAGCAGCCAGAATACGATGGCGGGCAAGGTGGTGAACGGGTCCGCCAGATACGTCACCAGGGCCACCAGGGCGGAGAAGAAGGAGGCCGTGACGATTCCTCCGAGGACCACCATGAGGATGTGGGCGCCGCCCCGCCCGGACGTGATGAGGAAGACGATTCCCAGTGCCAGCAGCCCGAAGCCGAACGATCCGCCCACGAGGGCGACGGGGCCCAGGCCCAGCAGCAGGGCCAGGGCACCGCCGAAGGAGGCGCCCGAGGAGACGCCGATGACCTCCGGGCTGACCAGGGGGTTGCGGAACACGGCCTGCAGGGCCGCGCCACCGATTGCGAGGGCGCCACCGACCAGCAGGGCCAGCAGGACCCTGGGCAACCTGATCAGCAGCACCACGTTTTCCTCGGCCGCGGGAAGGCCCGGGCCGAAGGGAACTATTCGGGAGGCCAGGATCTGCACGACATGGTCCAGGGACACGCTGTAGCGGCCGCTGGCGAGTGCAACCGCCGACACGGCCGCCAGGACTGCTCCTGAGAGCAGGCATGGACCGATGACCTGGCGCAGCCCCGGTCCCCGGCCGCCGGGGGGTCCCGTGGTCAGAGGCTGGGCCTCACGAAGCATCGAACTGCCGGTAGTTGGCCGAGGTGCCGTTGGCTTCGGTCCAGAGGATCTTGTCCAGCTCCGGCGCCGATGGCCGGTAGCGGTACAGGAAGTCGAAGTAGTCGTTTGTCTCGTCCCTCAGCGTGGAGCGGTTGCCGGAGGGGAAACTGACATCTGTGAGCCAGCGCCACATCAGTGGCGATTCCTGGCCGGGGGGATCCCAGCGGTAGCCGCCCAGCGGGACCTTGTAGACGCGGCGGGAGCGCACCGCGGAGACGCTTTGCCACACCGGGTTGGCGTAGACGTCGGCGGGCATCGCGGCGTCGAAGTTCCCGAGCAGGATGATTTCCGGATCCCAGGCGAGGACCTGTTCGACGTCCACGCCCACCATGCCCTTGCCCTGAAGGCCCTGCGGGCCGGTGGCGGGGTTGTGTGCCCCGATGAGCTTGATGTAGAAGTCGTTGTAGCTGCCGTTTCCGGCCACCTTGAGGCCGCCGCTGAACCTGTTGAAGTAGATGATGCCCGGGCCGCCGGTGCCGCGGGCGGCGGCCTCGGCCTGGATGGCCTTCTGTTGCCCGTCGCTGCGCGCCTTCATCTGCACGGCCCGGTCCGGCCGGCCCAGCATCGTTGCGAAAAGCGCGGTCCACGTGTCCACGTCCTGCTGCGTGCCGGTGTTCGTGATGCCCAGGACCTTCATCCCGGCCTGTTCCAGGGGTGCCGTCAGTTGCGCATCGCTCCACTGGACCACGACGTCGGGGTTCAGGGCCCGGATGCTTTCGACATTGGGCGTGAAGTCGGTCGTGGCGATGTCGTGCGGGATGTTCAGGGCCTCCGGGTACATGGTGCCCATGGCGCCGTCGCGCATGGCGACCCATGAGGCGTTGTGCATCCCGGCCAGATGGCCGGCGCCCTGGTCGACGGCGGCCAGCAGGGAGGCGGCGGGCATGGGAATGGTCACCACACGGGTGACCGGGCGGTCGAAACTCAGGACCGTCCCGCGCTGGTCCGTCACCTGGATCCCGTCCGGGCCGGAGGCGGAACCCGGGGGCGCAGTACCGGCAGCCCCTGCCGGCGGCGTTGACTGCGGCGACGACTGTGGCGCCGTGCCGGCCGCGGCGCAGGAAGCGAGGAACAGCGCCCCTCCGCCGTAGAGGGCCGCTGCCAGGACAGATCGTCGGTTGGCTTCGGGGACGCTCATCGGCCTACCTCCCGGGAAGGACCGCGCGCAACGGCCATTCGCTCCGCGCCGGCCACAGCAATGGTCCCGGTGCGGCATTTCCTCACAGCATCCGCCGAATGCGCAGGGGTGTCAATGCCGGTCACGACGGGCATTGTTCGCCGATGGGCGCCGGTGCTAGCCTCGCTGATATCCCCTGTGAAATGAGGCCACGGGATGGAAATCAACGGCGCCCAACTATTTGTCCGCTACGCGTATCCGCCGAATTCGCGGGGCAGCTGCGGGCCGCCTGACAGCGACGCGCTGCTGCACTATGGCCAGTCCGGGGTGACCGACGCGGGCCTGCGCGAACTTGCGAAGGGGTTCGCCGGCGCCTGGCCGTACCTGGAGCTCATCGCAGGTGCCACCGGCAACCCGGACCCGCTGGACTACGCGGTGGTGGAGGCCTACTGGGTGGGAAACACGCTGCTGGACTCCGTGGGTGTGCGCAGCATCGGCAATTCCATGGAGGACCGGTTCCGCGCACGGACCGGGCATCAGTTCCCGCATCTGATGGAAGGGGTCCTGGCCGGCGGCGTCCCGCATCACAGCTTCCACGTCCTGGAAATCTATCCGTGGACGGGACTCTTGCGCGATGACAGGCGCTCATCCACGGCCCTGAATGTCCTTGACCAATGCCGCATCCGGTGGGGCGAGGTGGTGGCCGTCGAAGCGGACAGCGCCCTCGTGCGCTCGCGGCCCCTGGCGTGGGACGGGATGGCGCTGTCGCTGGGGGAACCGGTGATCGAGACGGCCAAGTACGCCGTGGCCGGGTCCGGCTTCATCGCTGACCTCATGCCCGGGGACATGGTGTCCCTCCACTGGGACTGGGTGTGCGACCGGCTCTCGGCCGCCCAGCTCCACCGGCTCCAGCACTACTTTGCGCGCCACCTCAAGATCGCGAATTCCGGCGTGGAGCACCGCGGCGCAGCGATCGCCCTCGAATAGCGGCGCCTTCAGATCCTTCAGTGGGGGAGTTCCTTCAGTGGGAGAGTTCCTTCAGTGGGGGAGTGAAGGCTACGGGACCGTGTCGGTGGGGTCCGGGCCCCGTCCCATGAGCTCAAGTCCCGTCATCGCACGGTCGGCGCCTTCCTGGTCCACGCGTTCCAGGGCGAAGCCCATGTGGATCAGGACCCACGTGCCGCTCTCCACGGGGCCGTCATCGAGGAGGCCAATGTTGATTTTGCGCTCCACTCCGGCCACATCCACGAGGGCGAGTTGCCCGTTGTAGCCGTCGATCACTTCGATGATCCGGCCCGGTATTCCCAGACACATCCGTGGTTCCTCCTCAGCCTGTTTCATCCGGAGCCGCGCTCGCGGGCGCTGCGTCTGCGTTCGTGATGCGGGCTGTGACCAGGGTGCGGACTGCTTCCACGGCTGCCGGAACGGCGCGGGACACGTCCTCGGACAGTCCCATGCCCTCGTCCGTTCGCCCCGCGATGCAGCCGACCAGGTAGGTCTCCGGCAGCGATCCGCCCAAAACACGCAGACGGCGGAGGACAGCCAGCGGGTCCATGCCATGCGGATCGAAGGCCGGATTGGCCCGCAGGCCGGCCGGCGTCAGCGGACCGCCGCTTTCCAGGTCCTCCACCCGGATCTTCAGGATCCGAAGCGTTCCCGCGCCTGCGCTCCCGTCCGCCGGGGCCGGGAGCACATCCACGAGCACCAGCGCATCCACCCCGTCCAGAAGATCGTAGGCGAGGTGCAGCCCGCGGATCCCGTAGTCCCGCACCTGGACCTCCTCCGGCGCCCAGCCGGGCAGGCCGGACACCTCCTCGGCCAGCCGGCGGGCGACGGCCGGCCCAAATCCGTCGTCGCGAAGGAACACGTTCCCCACGCCCGCCACGAGGACCCCGCTCACACCGGGCCTCACATGCTCCGCATTCGCACGTAGCGCTTGATGTCCGGAATTGAACGCAGGCCGACGACGGCTGCTGCCAGGCCCGCGGCCAGCAAGAGCACGACTGTCATGATGCCCAGAGCTTTCATGGTGATGGTTCCTTTCCGTTGTCCGGGGCCGGCGCCGCGGTGAGCGGCACGAGTTCCTCGGGGGCGAAATACAGATACCGTCCGTACCACTCCTGCAGTTCGGCGGCGGGGTCGGCCTCGAGGACCACCGCGACGTGCGTTCCGCCGTCGACGTCGAAGTGGACTCCGGTGACACGCCCCGACTTGCCGGCGAAGAAGAGGTCCTGGGCGTCGGCGCGGCGCAGCGGGACAACCCGCACCCTGCTGCCGCGTGAGATCGGGACGCCGTCGATGAAGACGGTGTCCGATCCCGGATCCACGGCGGCGTCCCGGGCCGGATCCCACCACGGCGTGCCGGTGTCCGCGTCGGAGGCGCCCGGAACCGAGAATTCCGGAACTGAGAACTCCGGATAGGCCGGGACCGCGGGGCCGGGGAAGCCGTCGCCTCCGATGCTCCCGGGTCCGAGGGGCGCACCGGCGTGCGGGTTCCGCAGGATGCCGTGCAACTGCTGGAGCTCCTCTGCCGTCATGTTTTCGCAGCGTTCGATGATCGCCGCGGCCCGGGCATCGGTTGACCGGGCCTCCGCCTTTTCCGCATCGGTCAGGGTGAGCACCCGCAAGGTCAGGATTTCATCGATCTCCGTCGCGTCGAACAGTTCCACGGTGCTTTCCGGTGCCACCGCCGGATGGTCATAGAGGATGATCGGGGACAGGAGCAGGACATCGCGCTGCCCTTCAGGGCCGGCGAGCACGGGCCAGCAGCGGTGCTGGCTGCACAAAGCGGCCGCCGCCGCTGCCCATCCCGGCGGATCAATCACCGACAGGAAGTCGGCATCGTGGACGGCGAGCAGGACATGGGCTCCGATGAACGAGTACTCGATGGCGGAACGCGTGTCGGTGGCCGCTGCCGCCGTGTTCTCCACCGTGACCCTGAGCCGCCACAGCGGCCCGTGGGCCGGCCCGGCCGCGGCATCTGCTCCGGCGGCCTGCCCCGGCGCCACCACTTGCGCCGCCAGCAGGCGCACCTCGCCACGAAGCTCCCGCCGCCGGCGCACGAGCCGGCCGGCAATGGCGCCGGCGGAATCCAGCACGGGCTCGATGTCCTCGTTCGCCGGCACGTTCACCGGCGCGGACACGCCGGCGGCAAGCTGGCCGAGGCTGTACGGCCCGAGGGTGATCTCCTGATCCGTTGCCTCGTCCCAGCTAAGCCACCGGGAGGCGCCGACGGTGAGTTCGTCGACGGGCGTGAATCCGCCGTCATCCGCGCGTTCGGCGGACCGTCTCTGGAGGTGCAGGAAGCGCAGGTGCACGTCGACCCGGGCCGCGGGTCCCGGCTCGAGGAGGCAATCCGCTGCCATGTCCGGCGCTTCGCCGGCACCGGATTCAGCCGCGCCCGGCGGCCCGAGCACGCCGAACTGCCAGCGGGCCTGGTTCTTGGCGGACGAGGCGCGGTAGGGGTACAGGAGGTATCCCTCGTAGAGGACGGCGTCGGCGACGGCGCGGGCCAGGCTGAGTCCGGTGTTCACGGCACCGGGTCGCCCGCCCCGGCCAGCAGCCCCTCGATAGCGGCCTCCCAGGAAATCAAGCCGTGGACCGCCTTGTACCTGGCCAGGGCCGCGAGGACGTCGCGGTCCAGGCGGATCCATCCCTGGTTCGGGAAGAATGCGTCCATCAGCGAGCGCCAGGCCGCCACGGGCAGGGCGTACCGGGTTTCCCGGTCCCAGGGAATCTGCTCGACGCCGAAGCCCGCCGCGCCGCGCGTGAAGACCGTCCCGGAGAAGAGGAACTCCAGCGGGACCGTCCCGTCCCGCAGGGAGTTCAGGTATTTTGCCGCTGCGACGTCGAAGTCGAACGTGCAGGGCAGCGGCAGGTCAACGTCGGCACTGTCCGCAAATCCCTGGACCAGGACGCCGCTGTGCATCCAGATGAAGGGCTTGAGTGTGGTGGGCCACCGTCCGCGGGTGCCGAAGAGTTCCAGCAGCCCGGCTTCCTCGTTGGCATCGTAGCCGCGGCGCTGGGCCAGGATCCGCACCTGGCACCGCAGGGCCATGGCATGGACGGCGGCGCCACTCTTCTCCTGGATCCGCAGGCGCGCGGTCAGCTGGGGTGCGGCCGCGTAGGGCTCCGGGGCGATGTCCAGCACACTGAATTCGAGCTCAACCATGGCGTCCCTCCAAGTCTGCCGCGGGGGCGCCCGGCCTGCTGCGGCGGCTGATCCGGTCGAAGAATCCCGCGAGCTCCTGGCGGGACTCCTGGCCGCCGTCGAAGCCTTTCCATACCCGCCGCAGGCGGCCCACCAGCTCGTAGCACGCATCGATGGGGACCAGGTGGCAGTCCGCCCGGTCCCGGTCGGGGCCGGGGGCGCGGATCAGCAGGGCTTCCGTGTCGGGGGCGAGCACGGTGATGGCCGGGTTGGCCGCCTCGACCAACGCCCAGGCAGCCAGGGGAAGTTCGGACTCCGTGGCGCCCGCGGGGCTCGGGTAGAAAGCGGCCGTCCGGCCAAGAGTCGAGTTGAAGAAGAAGAATGCCAGCCCCACCGGGATTTCCAGCTCGTCCCACTGGGCCTGGCCGAGCTCGAAGGGTTCGAATGAGAGGTAGCGGTCAGGGACGGAGCGGTAGCGCAGATGGGCCGACGAGTCCGTGAACAGCAGATAGCAGGGCCGGCACGTGCACAGCAGGGAGCGGCCCTCCAGATCCACCACGTGCTGGTGGACTTCCGGGATGGGCTCCGCGCACATCTCGCAGCGCTCGCCGGCAGGCTGGGCCGGGCGGGTGGACGCTATCCGGCGGAGCACGGCCAGCGCCGACGCGCTGTTTCCGGCCCTGTTGTTTCCGGCGCTGTTGTTTCCGGCGCTGCCGGGCGGCTGACTCCCGGTTCCCGGCGTCGCCGTCATGCCCTGCTCCGTTCCCGTGCCGCGGAATTCATGTGCCGGCATCTCACAGAGGGTCCGCGGTGGTGGGGACGGCCACGGAGGGAACCCCGTCGCGGAGCAGCAGCGGAAGGGGATCAAGATGCAGCCCCTTGTCCTCGAGGCAGGCCCCGGCCTTCCGGACGTCGAAGTGGCTGCGGCAGTGCGGGCAGCGCAACAGCCCCCCGCCCACCGGGGCAGCCAGCGCCCGCTGCAGCGAGGCGCCCTGCATGGTGTGGGTGCACCGCGGGCAGCGGTCCACAAACGCGTAGACGTCCGGGCCGATCCGGCACGTGAGCACCTCCACGCCCGCCACCAGGAAGCCGGCCACGGCTCCGGACTCCAGCTCAGCGAGGGCCGGGACCGCCTGCCACGTGCCTGGGGCCGGCGTGCCTGAGTCGGGGACCGCCCAGTCCGGCGCGGCACTGCGAATGCCGCCGTCGGGCGGGCCGCCCAGCCCGTCCAGCCGCGAGCGCAGGGCGCCGACCGGGATGAGGGCGGGAACGGCGGCGGGAGCCGCTTCCTCCACTTCGATGCCGGTCACCTCGGGCGCCGCAGATTCGATCGCGTCCTCGACGGCGAGCTTGAGCGTCACCGACGACGACGGACAGCCCTGGCAGCTGCCCAGCAGCCTCAGCCGGACGACGCCTTCTTCGCTGATGCCGAGCAGTTCCACATCGCCGCCGTGCGAGCCGAGGTAGGGCCGGACCGAGTCCAGGGCGCCGGCAATCCTGCCGGGCAGGTCCACGGGGTGCAGCCCGTGGATCAGGAGCAGGCCCGACACCAACGGGTCGGACGTGAGGGCGGACAGCGTTCCGGGCCCGAGCGCACCCTGCGAATCGAGCACGTGCAGGATCCGTTCCAGCCCGGCACCGTACAGTTCCGTCACCTGCCGGACCAGTTCTTCCGCCCGGTCCCGGGCCACCGGACCGCCCGAGCCCAGCGCGTCCAGGAGGGAACTGATCCGTTCACCTGCCGAGCCCAACAGATTCTCCCGGTCCATGGCGGGCTACTCACCGGTGAGCGACTGCGTGGGGGAGTGCAGCAAGTCCAGCGTCTGCCCGTCGCCGAGATACATGTGGACGCCGCACGGCAGGCAGGGGTCAAAGCTGCGGACGGTGCGCATGATGTCGATGCCCTTGAAATGATCGCGGTCGTTCTCCTCGAAGATGGGCTGGCCCTGCACCGCGTCCTCATACGGGCCCGGTGTTCCCTCGGAGTCGCGCGGGCTGGCGTTCCACGGCGTCGGCGGATAGGGATGGTAGTTGGCGATCTTGCCGTCGCGGATCACCATGTGGTGCGAGAGCACGCCGCGGACGGCTTCGGTGAAGCCGCAGCTGATGGCTTCCTCCGGCACCTCGAAGGACTCCCACGTCTTGGTGCGGCCGGCCCGGATCTCCTCGAGCGCCTTTTCGGCGAAGTGCAGGGCGGCGGCCGCCGCGTAGGCCTGGAAATAGGTCCGGGCGCGGTTCCGCTCCAGCGTGTTGCTCCACTGCGGGATCTTCCATTCCAGGGTCACCGGGCCCTTCAGCGCAGTCTTGGGTAGCTCGATCTGGACGCTGCTGCCCGTTGACTTGAGGTAGCCGGTGTCGACGAAGCCGGCAAGAGCGGTCGACCAGAGCCGGGCCAGCGGGCCGCCGCCGGTATCCAGCGCCAGGTTGCTTTCGCCGTCATTCCACCGCGGTGACATCACCCAGCTGTACTTGTCCTCGAGGTCGCGCTTCTGCGGCCGCGGGTTGGTGTGCTGGTTCCAGGGGTGCCGGCGGTCCACCGGGTTGCCCAGCGGATCGCGGGTGACGAACATTTCCTGGTCGCCCCAGTCCTCGTAGTAGGACGAGCCCAGCATGATCCGGATCCCCAGGTTGATGCGCACCAGGTCCGTGGTCACGAGTTTGCCGTCCACCACGACGCCGGGCGTGACGAACATCTTCCGGCCCCACTCCGTCATGTCCTTGTAGGCGAAATTGCAGAACTCCGGGTCCTGGAAGGACCCCCAGCAGCCCAGCAGGGTGCGCCGCAGCCCCACCTGCTCGTACCCGGGCAGGGCCGCATAGAAGAAGTCGAAGAGGTCATCGTGCATCGGCACGACCTTCTTCATGAACTCCACGTACCGCATGAGCCGGGTGATGTAGTCCGTCATCAGCTGGATCGTCGCCACGGTGCCCACGCCGCCGGGATACAGCGTGGAGGGATGGACATGCCGGCCCTCCATCAGGCAGAACATTTCCCTGGTCATCCGGCTCACTTGCAGTGCCTCGCGGTAGAACTCCCCGGTAAACGGGTTCAGCGAGCGCATGATGTCCGCGATGGTGCGGTAGCCGTGCGCGGCTGCCTGCGGGGCCGGCGTGTTCTCGGCTTTGGCCAGCACCGACGGGTTGGTTTCGGAGACCATCTTCTCGCAGTAGTCCACGCCGACCAGGTTCTCTTGGAAGATGTTGTGGTCAAACATGTACTCGGCAGCCTCGCCCAGGTTGACGATCCATTCGCCGAGGTGGGGCGGCTTCACGCCGTAGGCCATGTTCTGCGCGTAACAGGAACAGGTGGCGTGGTTGTCGCCACAGATTCCGCAGATCCGGCTCGTGATGAAGTGTGCGTCCCGGGGGTCCTTGCCGCGCATGAAGATGGAATAGCCGCGGAAAATCGAGGACGTGCTGTGGCATTCCACCACTTGGTTGTTCTTGAAATCGACCTTGGTGTAGATGCCGAGGCTGCCGACGATCCTTGTGATCGGGTCCCAGGCCATCTCTACCAGGTTCTCGCCCGCGGTACCGTCCGCTGGGGGCATCGGAATCGTCGAAGTCATTGCATTGCCTCTCTGCCTAGCGTCCCTACCAGGTCCGCTTGGCGCCGGTCAGCAGATCATTACCGGGTTTGCGCCAGCGGGGTTCCTGGTCCAGCGTGTGCTTCGTGATGTTCCGCAGTGTCCTGATGGTCTTGCCGTACGGCATGATCGAGGCGGTCGACAGCTTGCCGCCGGGAGGTTCGTCCATGAACGGCATGAATTTGTCCGGGAAGCCCGGCATTGTGCAGCCGATGCAGATGCCGCCCACGTTGGGGCAGCCGCCGATTCCGTTCATCCAGCCGCGTTTGGGCACGTTGCACTTGACCACCGGCCCCCAGCAGCCGAGCTTGACAATGCACTTCGGGGACCCGTATTCGGTGGCGAAGTCGCCCTGTTCGTAGTATCCCGCGCGGTCGCATCCCTCGTGCACCGTCTGGCCAAACAGCCAGGTCGGCCGGAGCGCCTCATCCAGGGGAATCATGGGGGCCTGTCCGGTGGCCTGATACAGCAGGTACGTCATGGTTTCGGAAAGGTTGTCCGGCTGGATGGGGCAGCCCGGGACGCACACGATCGGGATCCCGGCTTTGGAGCGCCAGTCATACCCGAGATAGTCGGGCACCCCCATGGCGCCGGTGGGGTTTCCGGCCATGGCATGGATGCCGCCGTAGGTCGCACAGGTCCCGGCGGCGATGATCGCCGTCGCCTTGGGCGCCAGCCGGTCCAGCCACTCGCTGGTGGTGATCGGCTGTCCGGTGTCGAGGTTGTTGCCGAAGGCCGCCCAGTAGCCGCCCGCGGCGTGCAGCTTTTCATTCGGGATGGACCCCTCCACCACCAGCACAAACGGCTCCAGCTCGCCGCGGTCCGCCTTGCGGAACCACTCGAGGAAGTCGTCGGCGCCTTGCTGCGGGCCGCATTCGAAGTCGATCAGCGGCCAGTGCATGGCAATCTTGGGTAGTCCGGGAAGCGCCCCAAGGGCTATCTCCTCGACGCTTGGCTGGGTTGCCGCCGTCAGGGCCACGGAGTCACCGTCGCAACTGAGTCCGGCATTGATCCACAGGACGTGGATCAAGGTTTCTTCCGCTTTCAATGCAGTAGCTGTAGGCATCGTTGCCTCCTTCGGAGCCCGCCCTGTGGCCGCGGCTCGAATGTTGCGTCAACGGTCAAACGCGTAGTCCGCCAGAGCGCGGCGCACTCCCGGCGGCAGCCGCCGCCGGGTGGGGATTCTTCCGGATCCACTCCAGCCAGCCGTCCATGCCGTCGCCGGTGGTGGCTGACAGGGTCAGGACGTCGACGCCGGGATTCAGCAGGCGCGCCTGGCGCACGCAACGCTCGACGTCGAACTCCACATAGGGGAGCAGGTCTGCTTTGTTGATGATCACCAGGTCGGCAGCCAGGAACATGTGGGGGTATTTCTGCGGTTTGTCATCGCCCTCCGTAACTGAGATCACGACGACCCGGGCCGATTCGCCGAGGTCGAACAATGCGGGGCACACCAGGTTGCCCACGTTTTCGATGAAGAGTGTCGATCCGGGGACCGGATCCAGCGCGCCCAGCGCCCGCTGCAGCATCCCGGCATCCAGGTGGCAGCCTGCCCCGGTGTTGATTTGGATCACCGGCCGCCCGGTGGAGCGGATCCGGTCGGCGTCCAGCGAGGTCTCCTGGTCCCCTTCGATCACACCAATTTCCAGCTCACCGGCAAGTTCCCTGATGGTCCGGACCAGGAGCGTGGTCTTGCCGGCCCCTGGGGAACTCATGACATTGAAGGCCTGGATGCCGCGTCCTTCCAGCCAACCCCGGTTCCGTGCGGCCAGGAGGTCGTTCTTGGCGAGCAGGTTCTCCTCCAGGGAGATGAGGGTCCGTCCCTCCGCCGCGGGGCTGTGCCCGGCGTCGGCTGTCCCGGGGGATTGGGGATGCTGATGGCCGTGATCATGATCGTGATCGTGGGGATGGCCGTGATCGTGATCGTGATCGTGATCGTGATCGTGATCGTGATCGTGGGGATGGCCGTGATCGTGATCGTGGGGATGGCCGTGATCGTGCGGATGCGGATGTTCGTGCGGGGCCGCAGCAGCGGGCAAGATGTCGTGCACAGTGCCGTCGAGGTCCGAAACTCTGGTGCCGGCGTCGTCGCCGCATCCGCACGTCGCACACATGTCTACGCAACCTCCACCGAGGTGACCAGGAGCTCCCGGCCACTGACGACTTCGACATCGGCACTGCCACAGGGGCAGAGCAGAAACATGTCCTCAAGGACGAACTCGTCGCGGCAGCTGCGGCATCTGGCCCGGCCCTCGGATTCATCGATCGTCAGGGTTGCCCCGGCCAGCGGCGTGTCAGCTGAAACGACTTCGAAGCAAAAGCGCACGGCGTCCGGGAGGACGCCGCTCAAGGGTCCGATCCGCAGGTTGACGCCCGTCACGGAGCGGCCACCGGTCCGGTCCAGGACCGCCTCTACAAGACTTTGCGTGATCGAAAGTTCGTGCATGAGCCGCTGCCACCTCGTCGTTTCAATGTAGGCCTGCGGGGTACAAACTTCAATATCTCCGGGGCCGCCGGAGCGCGGGCCCGCCTGCCTGTTTCAGCCCCTCGCTGCGCGCCTGCGGGCGTCCCCTCGGCGTCCCCCCGGGCGTGCCTGCCGGCACGCCCGGGCCGCCGTGACAGCCCGGCAGCAACCTTCGACTTCAACTCGAACGTCAAGGCACAGCCTCCGGCGCAGTGTCAAGGTCCGGCGAATACCGTGTCGGGCGCTGTAACCTTGGGAGGAACGCGCTGGGCTCCGGGAGCCCGGAGGCGGCAAAATGAAGCACGACAATCACCGTCATCGAAAGTGTGGATAGATACGTGAGCAGCGAACAGGGTTCAGCAACTCTGGAAGGCACCGAACTCGATCTGGAAGACGCCGTCATGGGCCCCACCGGGCGGCCCCAACGCGACTTTCCGGAGCCCGCGCCGCTGTCCTCCCACGGTCCTGCGCGGGTTATCGCCATGGTGAACCAGAAGGGCGGGGTGGGCAAAACCACGTCCACGATCAACCTCGCCGCCGCCCTGGCCGAATACGGCCGCCGCGTGCTCCTGGTCGACTTCGATCCGCAGGGTGCCCTGTCCGCCGGCCTGGGCACCAATCCTCACGAGCTCGACCTCACGGTGTACAACGTGCTGATGGACCGCAAGGTGGACATCCGCGACGCCATCCAGAAGACCGGCGTGGAAAACGTGGATCTGCTCCCGGCCAACATCGACCTTTCCGCCGCCGAGGTGCAGCTGGTCAATGAAGTGGCCCGCGAACAGGTGCTGGACCGGGCCTTGAAAAAGGTCGAGGACGACTACGACGTCGTCCTGATCGATTGCCAGCCCTCGCTCGGCCTGCTCACCGTCAACGCGCTGACCGCCGCCCATGGGGTCATCATCCCGCTGATCTGTGAATTCTTTGCCCTGCGCGCCGTGGCGCTGCTCGTGGAAACCATCGACAAGGTCCAGGACCGCCTCAACCCGCGCCTGCAGGTCGACGGCGTGCTCGCCACGATGTACGACGCCCGGACCCTGCACGGCCGCGAGGTGATCGCCCGCCTCGTGGAGGCCTTTGGCGACAAGGTCTTCGAAACCGTCATCAAGCGCTCGATCAAATTTGCCGACGCCACGGTCGCGGCCGAGCCCATCACAACCTACGCGGGCAACCACGTCGGTGCCGACGCCTACCGCCGCCTGGCCAAAGAGCTGATCTCGCGCGGCGGCGCGCCCTAGCCAGGGTCGTGGCAGGCGCCTTTTCTCCGCCAGCGAATCTCGACATGCCTGCGGAGCTCGACACACGCGCGGAATCCGCGCGGGCCGCGCGGCCGGAGGACCCAGCAGAACAGGGCGTCAAAAAGCCCGGATTCGAAGTGCGGCTGGCCAACTTCACCGGCCCGTTCGATCTCCTGCTCGGCCTGATCTCCAAGCACCAGCTGGACATCACCGAGGTGGCGCTGTCCACGGTCACTGACGAATTCATCAAGTACATCAGGGGCCTGCAGCAGCTGGGGGAGGAGTGGGCCCTGGATGAGGCCAGCGAATTCCTGGTGATCGCGGCCACCCTCCTGGACCTCAAGGCGGCCCGGCTGCTGCCCGCGGGCGAGGTTGAGGACGATGAGGACATTGCCCTGCTGGAGGCCCGGGACCTCCTGTTCGCCCGGCTGCTGCAGTACAAGGCGTTCAAGCAGGTGGCCGGCATGATCGGCTCCACACTCGAGCTTGAGGCCCGGCGCTATCCCCGGCAGGTTGCCCTTGAGGGACACTTCGCTGCCCTGCTTCCGGAACTGCTGTGGCGGCACACCCCTGCCCAGTTCGCCTCCCTGGCCGAGGCGGCCCTCAAATCCAAGGAGGCAGCCCCCGCCGAAGTAGGCCTCGAGCACCTGCACGGTGCGCCCGTCAGCGTCAAGGAACAGGCCGAGCTGCTGGGGAACCGGCTGCGGCTGGGCACGCCGCTGAGCTTCCGGGCCCTGATCGCCGACGCCGAATCCACGCTGGTGGTGGTGGCGCGGTTCCTGGCGTTGCTGGAGCTGTTCCGCGACCGGGCAGTGGGCTTTGACCAGCTGCTGCCGCTGGGGGAACTGACGGTGCACTGGACGGCCGATACCCAGGGGTGGAGCAGCGAAAACCTGAGTGAAGAATACGAGGACCAACCGTGAACGAACGACTCCCTGACGCTGCCCGCGAGGCCGGCCCGGACGCCGGGCCGGACGTCGCGAGCCTGCCAGGGGGTGCCCGCGCGGCCCTCGAAGCGGTCCTGATGGTGATCGACGAACCGGCCACGGCCCAGGCCCTGGCAGCCGGGCTGAACCTGACGGTCGACGTCGTAGAGACCCTGCTGGCTGAACTGCAGCGGGAGTATAACGGTTATACTGTTAATGCCCCGGATGTGGACGATGCCAGTTTGAACGGCTTCAGCGCCACCGCCCGGGGTTTTGAATTGCGGAATATCGCCGGAGGCTGGCGGATCTATTCCCGCGCTGAATTCGCCGAGATCGTTGGCGAATTCGTGCTGGAAGGACAGACGGCCAGGCTGACGCAGGCGGCGCTCGAAACGCTCGCCGTCATCGCTTACCGCCAGCCCGTATCTAGGGCGCGGGTGTCTGCAATTCGAGGAGTCAACGTTGACTCTGTCGTGCGGACGCTGACGCAGCGGGGGCTGGTCGAGGATTCGGGAACCGATCCTGAATCCGGAGCAATCCTGTACCGCACGACGTCGTATTTCCTGGAGCGAATGGGAATCGGCTCGGTGGCGGAATTGCCACAGCTTTCACCCCACCTTCCGGGGCTTGAAGGCATCGAAGAGTTTTACGACGCTGGAAGAATGTAGGCAGGAACAACTGCCTGCGCACGAGTATCCACTAGGGCAGAATCATTTTGCCCAGTCGGCGGGTGTTGTCGGGAGACAGCGGCCGTCGGCCAACAAACGAAGGACGGGTCATGACACAGGCGGGACGCCAGGGTTCACCACGTAACAGTTCGGGACGTAACAGTGCCGGACAAAACTCAGCGCAAGGCTCAGGCCGCGGCGCACAGGGCGGTGCGGGCCGCAGCGGCGGAGCCGACTACAAGGGCGGCGCAGGCCGCAGCTCCCAGGGCGGCGCAGGCCGCAGCGGCGGAGCCGGCTACAAGGGCGGCGGAGACCGCCCCTTCAAGCACCCCAAGCCTCGCGAAGAGGCCTTCATCGATCCGGACCTGCAGGGTCCGGACGGCGCGCCGTCGGCCGCCCGCCCGGCTTCCGCTGACTGGAAGTCGAAAGCGCCTTCCGGCAAGGAGGCCGCCCGCAAGGCAGCAGCCCGCAAGCCCGGCTTCGGCAAGGCCCCCGGCACTCCCGGCGCCCTCAAACCCAAGCCGCGCGTCGGCGCCGGAGCGGCCAAGGCCACCGGTTCCCGCGTCTTCGGCAGTGAACGCTTCGGCCAGAACCTCGGGCCCGTGCGCAAGCCGGCCCGCAAGCGCGGACCCCGAGCCGAGGTGCCGCAGTCTGAGCTGCACGACGCCGACGGCACCCGCCTCCAGAAGGTCATGGCTTCCGCCGGCGTCGCCTCACGGCGGGTCTGCGAGGAAATGATCGCCGAGGGCCGCGTCGAGGTCGACGGCCAGGTGGTCACCGAACTCGGCGTGCGCGTCGACCCGAAGACGGCAGTGATCCACGTCGACGGACTGCGCATCCAGCTGGACGAGAACATGGTCTACATGGTCTTCAACAAGCCCAAGGGCGTTGTCTCCACCATGGAGGACCCGGACGGCCGCCCGTGCATCAGCGACTTTGTCCGCAACCACCACGGCGAACGCCTCTTCCACGTGGGCCGGCTTGACGTCGCCACCGAAGGGCTGCTGCTGCTGACGAACGACGGCGAGCTCGCCAACCGCCTGACGCACCCGTCCTATGAAGTGCCCAAGACCTACCTCGTGCAGGTCCGCGGGCCCTTCCCGCAGGGCGTGGGCGCCGAACTCAAGGGCGGCGTCGAACTCGAGGACGGCATCGCCTCGGTGGACTCCTTCAAGCTCGTCGACTCGACCCCGGGCCACGTGCTGATCGAGGTCGTGCTGCACTCGGGCAAGAACCGGATCGTCCGGCGCATGTTCGACGCCGTCGGCTTCCCCGTGCTGCGCCTGGTGCGCGTCAAGGTCGGCCCCATCGGGCTCGGCGACCAGCGCCAGGGCAGCATCCGCAACCTCGGCAAGCAGGAAGTCGGCCACCTGCTGGCCTCCGTGGGGCTGTAAGCATGTCCGCCTTCCGCACGCACGGCCGCGGCCACCTGAACGGCCCGGTGCTCGTCCTGGGCTCCGGGCTACTGGGCACCAGCATCGGGCTGGGGCTGCGCGGGCGGGGCGTCCCCGTGTTCCTCTCGGATCCCTCGCCGACCAACCAGGCCGTCGCCGTCGACATCGGCGCCGGCCTGCCGCTGGCGCGCCTCAAGGGGGAGGCGCCGGAGCTCGTCGTCGTGGCCGCGCCGCCGGATGTCACGGCGGACGTCGTGGCCAAGGCGCTCCAGGACTACCCGCACGCCGTCGTGGTGGACATCGCGAGCGTGAAGGCGCAGATCCTGGCCGATCTCCGTAGCCGCGGTGCGGACCTGGGCCGCTACGTGGGGACCCACCCCATGGCCGGGCGCGAGAAATCGGGCCCGGTCGCGGCCCGGGGCGAGCTGTTCACCTCCATGCCGTGGGTCGTGTGCCCGGCGGAGGAGACACTGCCGGAGTCCCTGCGGGTGGCGCGTGCGCTGGCCGGCGATCTCGGCGCCGTCGTGTCCGAATTCGCTGCCGACGAGCACGATGCAGCCGTGGCGCTCGTCTCACACCTGCCGCAGGTGATGTCCTCGCTCGTGGCCAGCCGCCTGCAGGGCACGCCCCTGCACGCCCTGTCCCTGGCCGGCAACGGGCTGAGGGATGTCACCCGGATCGCCGCAAGCGATCCCACGCTCTGGGTCCAGATCCTGGGCGCGAACGCGGAAAAAGTGGTGGAAATCCTGCACGGAGTCCGCGAGGACCTCAACCGGCTGATCGGCACCCTGGAGGCACCGGCCGCTCCCGGCGCCCGGCTGGACCTTGCCCAGCTGATCAGCGAAGGCAACGCCGGCCAGTCCCGGATCCCGGGCAAGCACGGCGGCCCCCCGCAGGCATACTCGTGGCTGACGGTGCTGGTGGATGACACACCCGGACAGATCGCCAAGCTGCTGACCGAGATCGGCGAGATCGGCGTCAACGTCGAAGACCTCCGCCTCGACCACTCTTCGGGGCAGAATGTGGGCATGGTGGAAATTTCCGCCCTGCCCAACAAGCACGACCTTTTGATAGCAGCCCTCAACGACCGTGGATGGCGGGTACTCCAGTAATGACCCAGGAACTCATCGAGACAGTGGACGTAGTCCGCCCCGGAAAAAGCCTTGTGGTTGCCATCGACGGCCCCTCCGGCTCCGGCAAATCCAGCGTGAGCAAAGAGGTGGCCCGCCGGCTGAAACTGGCCTACCTCGACACCGGCGCGATGTACCGCGCCCTGACATGGTTCTGCCTGCATAGCGGCACGGACCTGGACGACGGGGCCGCCGTCGAGACCGCCGCAGAGACCCTGCCGCTTGAAATCAGCACCAGCCCGCAGGAAGAGTACGTCCGCGTCGGCGGGCACGATGTCACTCTCGCCATCCGTGAACCCGCCATTTCCGCGGCAGTCAGCGCCGTCGCCACCACCCTGGGCGCGCGGACTGAACTGATCCGCCGGCAGCGCGAGCTGATCGAAAAGCACCACCGCCGCATGGTGGTCGAAGGCCGGGACATCACCACCGTCGTCGCGCCCCATGCCGAGGTGCGGATGTTGCTGACCGCCAGCGAGGAAGCCCGGCTGCGCCGCCGCGGCATCCAGTTGGGCGGCAGCCAGAATGCCGAGCAGCTGGCAGCCCAGGTCACGCACCGCGATGCCAAGGACTCCACCGTAGTGAACTTCACCACGGCCGCCGACGGCGTCGTGACCCTGGACTCCTCCGACCTGGACTTTGACGAGACGGTCCAGGCCGCCCTCGACATCGTGGACACCGTGGTCAACCACTCTCCCGTTCCGCTCCGGGCCGTCCACGGTGACTGAGGGGCGCGCCGGACTGCCGGGGACAGCGCCGGCCTCCCTGCCCGGTCAGTGGACGACGGCGTGGAGCCGGCCCGTGGGCTGGCTCCTGGACCACCTCGTCTACCGCACCTCGGTCAGCGGACGCTCCAACGTCCCCGCGGCCGGTCCCGTGATCTTCGCGGGAAACCACATCAGCTTCCTGGACGGGCCCGTCATGTTCGGCGCCTCGCCCCGGCCGATGCACATCCTCGTCAAGCAGGAGATGTTCACCGGGTTCCTCGGCCGCGTCCTGGCCGCGTCGGGCCAGTTGCCCGTCGACCGCCGCGGTGGCCGTGCGGCGCTGGCCACGGCCCGGAGCCTGCTCGACGCCGGACGGTGCGTCGGGATTCTTCCCGAGGGCACGCGGGGGAGCGGTGAGGCCGCCGCGATCAACAACGGCGTCGCCTGGCTGGCGCTTAACTCGCGCGCCACTGTGGTCCCCGTGGCCATCCTGGGCACAAGAATCGACGGCGAACACCTGGACACCGTGCCCGCACCGCGCCGGCGTCTGCATGTCAGCTTCGGCGGGGCCATCAACGTCAGCCGCAGGCCCGGCGAGACCGGGCGTGTTTCAATGGACAGGGCGGGAACCGAAATCCGGGCCGCATTAGCGCGCCATGTCCAGGACTCAGTACTAAGAACCGGGCAGCCCCTGCCCCACGCGGAATCACCGCATGAACGTCATGAAGAAGTCGCCGGGACGCCGGCAGATCACCACCTAAGGAAAGTGCAATGAGCGATACGACTCAAACCTCCGGCAATTTTGGCGCCGGCGAAGACGAATACACGCCCACCGGCACCGACCAGGTGGCTGAAAACCTTGCCGCCCTGGACGATGACGAAGCGGAACTCCGCGCGGCCTCACTGCGTGCCGGGCTGGACGACTACGAGCTCGACGAAGACGACGCCGCGCTGCTGAGCGGCCACTTCGACGACGAGGACTTTGACGGCCCGGTCAAGCTGGACCCGGTCCTCGCCATCATCGGACGGCCCAACGTGGGCAAATCCACCCTGGTCAACAGGATCCTGGGCCGCCGCGAGGCCGTGGTCGAGGACACCCCCGGCGTCACCCGCGACCGTGTCATGTACTCGGCAAACTGGAACGGCCGCAACTTCACCGTGGTGGACACCGGCGGGTGGGAGCACGATGCCCGCGGCATCCACGCCCGTGTGGCGGAGCAGGCCGAGATGGCCGTGGAACTTGCCGACGCCGTCCTGTTCGTCGTCGACTCCGCCGTGGGCGCGACCGCGACCGACGAAGGCGTCATGAAAATGCTGCGCAAGTCGAAGAAGCCGGTCATCATGGTGGCCAACAAGGTGGACGACTTCGCCCAGGAAGCCGACTCGGCCACCCTCTGGGGCCTGGGCTTCGGCGAACCGTACCCCGTCTCGGCCCTGCACGGCCGCGGCGTGGCGGACCTCCTGGACCACGTCATGGACACCCTCCCGGAGTATTCCCTGATTGAGGGCCTCGAGCGCTCCGGCGGCCCCCGCCGCATCGCCCTGATCGGCCGCCCGAACGTCGGCAAGTCCTCGCTGCTGAACAAGCTCGCCGGTTCCGAGCGTGTGGTGGTGGACAATACCGCCGGCACCACCCGCGACCCGGTCGATGAATTCATCGAACTCGGCGGACGCACGTGGCGCTTCGTGGACACCGCCGGCATCCGGCGCCGCCAGCACATGGCCCAGGGCGCGGACTTCTACGCTTCCCTGCGCACGCAGAGCGCGCTCGAAAAGGCCGAGGTCGCCGTCGTGCTCCTGGCCGTGGACGAGGTGCTCAGCGAGCAGGACGTCCGCATCCTGCAGCTCGCCGTTGAATCCGGCCGCGCCCTGGTGCTGGCCTTCAACAAATGGGACCTCCTCGACGACGAGCGCCGCCGCTACCTGGAACGCGAAATCGAGCAGGACCTGGCACACGTGGCCTGGGCGCCGCGCGTGAACATCTCGGCCAAGACCGGCTGGCACAAGGACCGGCTCGTTCCGGCCCTGGACACCGCCCTGGAAAGCTGGGACAAGCGCATCCCCACCGGACGCCTCAACGCGTTCCTGGGCGAACTTGTCGCAGCGCACCCGCACCCGGTCCGCGGCGGCAAGCAGCCCCGCATCCTGTTCGGCACCCAGGCCTCGAGCCGGCCGCCGAAGTTCGTGCTCTTCACTACCGGATTCCTGGATCCGGGATACCGCCGCTTCATCACCCGACGCCTCCGGGAGACCTTCGGCTTCGAGGGCACGCCGATTGAGGTCAACATGCGCGTGCGCGAAAAGCGTGGCAAGAAACGTTAATTCCGACACACCTTGCCGGGACAGCCTGAAATTGTCACAGGCACCCTCCCGGATCGTGTAAGCTTTTGGAGGTGGTTCGGCCGGACTGCTTGGAAGAAAACCTGGAGCGAATCCGGGAAGACTTCCGGGCGGAGAACGGAGGAACCAGCGGGCTGTAGCGCAGCTTGGTAGCGCACTTGACTGGGGGTCAAGGGGTCGCAGGTTCAAATCCTGTCAGCCCGACCAACAGCTGAAACCCCGCCATTCCTGATGAAGGAATGGCGGGGTTTTCTGTTTCCCGGACACATCCGCTCCGTGGTGTTCCCAGGAAGGTCCGCGGTGATCCGCTATTTCAGGAAGCGGGACGTCCGGCGGTCGGCCAGGATCTTTCCTTTGGTCTGGCACGCCGGGCAGTACTGCAGGGCGGAATCGGCAAAGGAAACCTCCCGGACCGTGTCCCCGCACACCGGACACGGTTCGCCGGTCCGGCCGTGGACCCGCATGTGGCTCCGCTTGGTGTCCTTGAGTTCGTTGGGCGGCTTGCCCTTGGCCTCCGCCACCGCCGTTCCCAGAATGGTGTGGATGGCGTCGTAGAGGCGCTGAACGTCCGTCCGGTCCAGCGACCTGGCGATCGCGAACGGCGAAGTCCTGGCGGCGTGCAGGATCTCGTCACTGTACGCGTTCCCAATCCCGGCGATGATGCCCTGGCTCCTCAGGACGCCCTTGATCTGCTGGGAACTGGAGCCGAGAATCCCGGCCAGGGCATCGACGTCGAAGTCCGGACTGAACGGATCCGGTCCGAGCGCCGCGATGCCGGGCACGTCGTGCGGATCACGGACCACATAGACCGCCAGGCTCTTCTTCGTGCCCGCCTCGGTCAGGTCCATGCCCACCGGGCCGGAATCGCCCGAGAACGTCAGCCGCAGCGCGATGTGGCCCTTCCCCATTTTCAGCTGGGCGTCGGTGGGGGAGTCCGTGAAGCGGACCCAGCCGGCCCGGGCGAGGTGGAAGACAAAATGCAGCCCGTCCGCTTCTAGGCTGACAAACTTGCCGAACCTTTGCACGCCGCTGACGGCCTTGCCCTGGAGGTCGGAGTAGGGAGGGTCTGCCGTCTTGAGCACGGCGAAGGAGACCGGCTGGATTTTCCGCACCATTGCTCCGCGCAGGTGCTCGTCCAGAAAGTCCGTCAGGGCCGCAACTTCAGGAAGCTCAGGCACGGCCTAGCCCTCACGTGTCCGGACGGTCCCGGCGCCCCGGTTGTTCACATTCCCGCCCTTCAGCGGAGCATGTTCTGCCATGGCACCATCTTCGCAGATGCCTCCCCGGCCCCTGCCCGATGTGCCTATACTTTCAGCGGCGGCTAGAACAAACGACTGCCGCCGCCAGGTGATTGACCCGATGAAAGGCCCGTCATGAGCATCATTCCCGAAGACCTGTCCTACACCGCAGAACACGAATGGGTTTCGGCCCCCAACGCCGACGGGGTTGTGCGCGTGGGCATCACTGATTTTGCCCAGGACGCCCTCGGGGATGTCGTCTACGCCCAGATGCCCGAGGTCGGGACCACCATCAAGGCCAACGACGTCGTCGGAGAGGTCGAATCCACCAAGAGCGTCAGCGACATTTACGCCCCGGTGACGGGCGAGGTGGTGGCCAGGAACGAGTCGCTGGACACCGATTCCGCCCTTATCAACTCCGATCCGTACGGTGAAGGCTGGCTGATCGAAATCAAGCTCGCGGAAGCCGACGCGGTCGAGTCCTTGCTCAGTGCATCCGAGTATGAACAGCAGGTAGGCTAAAGACAGAGGTCATTCGGGCCGGGGCCGCCGGCGAGTGTTGTTGGGATAACAAAACAAAGCCGCGCCCCGCCGAAGGGCCTCATTACCGGGACTGCAAGGCTTTTCCGGACGGCATGCGTTGTTTGCAGGGGGGACACCTGCAACGAATGAGGAGGACTCAATGTTTGGGCACGAACGGAACGACACCGGTGACGGTTACGGCACGGGTGGAGTGAAGGCTTCGGAGACCACGTCGATCAACCTCACTCCGGTGCGCGACGAACCCAATTTCACGCCGAAGCTTTCAACTGAGGAACGGGCAGCGGTTGAGGCCCTTCCCTTCGGATCGGCCCTGCTCGTCGCGCACAGCGGCCCCAACGCCGGTGCGCGGTTCCTGCTGGACTCCGACGTCACCACGGCGGGCCGCCACCCGGACGCCGACATCTTCCTCGACGACGTCACTGTCTCGCGCAGGCACGTCGAATTCCGCCGCACTGCGCGCAGCTTTGAGGTTGTGGACACCGGGAGCCTGAACGGCACCTACGTCAACCACGACCGCGTGGACTCGGTGGAACTGAAGTCCGGCAACGAGGTCCAGATCGGCAAATTCCGCCTCACCTTCTACCTCAGCCCTGCCCGCGCAGCAGGCAACGTCTGATTCCGGGGTAGTTGCCTGTGGCCACGGCACATGCGGATCGGCGCGGACCCCAGGTTCTGAACATCGGGGAAGTCCTGGCTCAACTGAGCGACGACTTCCCCAGCATGACTGCGTCAAAAATCCGGTTCCTTGAAGAAAAGGGACTCATCAACCCGCAGCGGACACCTGCCGGCTACCGTCAGTACTCCGAGAACGACGTCGAACGGCTGCGCTTCGT
The DNA here is from genome assembly GCF_056394385.1 of Arthrobacter sp. 10N44_2. NCBI lineage: Bacteria > Bacillati > Actinomycetota > Actinomycetes > Micrococcales > Micrococcaceae > Arthrobacter > Arthrobacter sp. 10N44_2. The sequence goes on from NZ_JBFTHT010000019.1 coordinate 52,029, forward strand.
CCTCTCACTCCAGCGTGACCAGTACCTGCCGCTGAAGGTCATCAAGGACTACCTGGATGCGATCGACCGGGGCGAACGGCCGGAGAACCTGCCGGCAGGCGTCACGTTGTCCCCGCGGATTGTCTCCGAGGAGCTCGCCTCCGAGCTGCAGAGCCGGGCACGCAGGCTCAGCGAGGAGCAGCTGCGCGCCGAATCCGGGGCGAGCGTCCCACTGCTGGAATCGCTCCTGAGCTACGGCCTGATCGGGCACGTCAACGGCAAATTCGACGAACACGCGCTGCAGGTCGCGCGGGCCTGCGTCCAGCTGGAGAGCCATGGCCTGGAACCCCGCCACCTGCGGCCCTTCCAGGCGGCTGCCGACCGCGAATTCGGGCTCGTGGAGCGTGCTGTGGCCACCCTGACCTCCCGCAAGGACGCAGCCTCCCACGCCCGCGCCGCCGAGGCGGCCCGGGAAATCAGCGACCTCTGCCTGTCCTTGCACCAGGCGCTGGTCCACGACCGCATCTCAAGGATGGACATCTGATGATTGAGGTGGAGATTGTCGGCGTGCGGATCGAGTTGCCGTCCAACCAGCCGCTTGTCCTGCTCAAGGAAATCCATGGTGAGCGCCACGTGCCCATCTGGATCGGGACCCCGGAGGCCAGCGCCATCGCCCTGGCCCAGCAGGGGGTCATCCCGCCCCGGCCGATGACCCACGACCTCCTGGTGGACGTTGTCGAGGCCCTGGGCCACACGATCGTCAGCGTCAACATCGTGGCGGTGGAGGACAACATCTTCTACGGGCAGCTGCAGTTCGAGAACGGCACCACCGTGAGCTCCCGGGCCTCCGATGGGTTGGCCGTTGCCCTGCGCGCCAAGTGCCGGATCTGGTGCGCCGACGCCGTCATGGACGAGGCCGGCGTCCGGATCACCGAACACGACGAGGGCGAGGACACGCACCCCGGACCCGCCGTGGACGAGGAAGTCGAACTGCGGCGCTTCCGCGAGTTCCTCGACGACGTCGAACCCGAAGACTTCGGCGGCTGAGCCGGCCCAGGCAACCGGCGCCAGGGAACCTGCCGCGATTGCGGGCGTGCCTGTGACTGCTGGTGTTTCTGATACGTGCGTGACAGCTGTGGCGGCACCAAACGTTAAAGTCGAGGATGAAACTTTCGACACGCCCTTGGAATAGCCCCAACGTCTTTGACCTTGGGCCCCGGCAGGCCTAACGTCGAAGGTACAAGTTCCCATTGCATACGGTAGCCGCGCAAGTCACACTGGAAGGTGCAGTCCGGCTGAATTACACGGATGAAATATTCATCCGGTGTCATGCAGCAGTTCACATCTATTGCTGCCGATGCAACAAACCCAGGGGAACCCACGATAAGGAGGGTCCACGTGAGTCCGAAAGGCGAAGCAGGCGAGCTGAAGCAGGCCTCAACGGCCGGCGTTGCTGTGCCCGCCAGCGGTGCCCAAGGCCTGCTGTTCACCGAGGATCTCCCCGTTCTGGACGAGGACGCGGGCTACCGCGGACCCACCGCCTGCAAGGCGGCCGGCATTACCTACCGCCAACTCGATTATTGGGCGCGCACCGGACTCGTTGAGCCCGCCGTCCGCGGTGCGGCCGGCTCCGGCTCGCAGCGGCTCTACGGCTTCCGCGACATTCTGGTTCTCAAGGTGGTCAAACGGCTCCTGGACACGGGCGTCTCCCTGCAACAGATCCGCACCGCCGTGGAACACCTGCGGGAGCGCGGCGTCGAGGACCTCGCCCAAATCACGCTCATGAGCGACGGCGCCAGCGTCTACGAGTGCACATCGGCAGATGAAGTCATCGATCTCGTCCAGGGCGGCCAGGGGGTGTTCGGCATCGCCGTCGGCCGCGTATGGCGCGAAGTTGAAGGAAGCCTCGCAGCTCTTCCCAGCGAACACGCCGCGGACCAGTCCTTTCCCGACGACGAGCTGAGCAAACGCCGGGCGGCCCGCAAGATCGGCTAGCTCCCACAGCTGCAGACGTGACTGAGCACAGAAACTAAGTACAACAAGATGAGGCCGCCTCCCGGACAGGAAAGGCGGCCTCATTTCTGTTGGGCTGTGTACGGCAGTCCGGGGCTACCGAAGGCTGCGGTCGCGGACAGCGCCGGCCGGGGCCACGCCGCCCTGGTTCAGCAGGTTCTGCAGCAGGGCATCGAAGAGCCCTGCCGCATTCTTGGCCGAGTCGCCGGGCCAGTGGTGGATGGAGTGCGCGGCGCCCTGGATCTGCTGCCAGTTGGCCTGCTCCGGGATATGCGGGCTCAACAGCAGTTGGCCGAACATGGATTCCATCTCCGAGAGCCGGAACGTGTGCTCGGCCGAACTGCTGCGCACCCGGTTGGCCACGATGCCGGCAGGGGACAGCTTGGGGGCGAATTCCTGCCGGAAGAGCTGGATGGCGCGCATGGTGCGTTCCGTGCCGGCCACCGAGAAAAGCCCGGGCTCGGCTACCAGGGTCACCTTGTCGCTTGCGGACCACGCCATCCGGGTCAGGCCGTTCAGTGACGGGGGGCAATCGACCAGGACGAGTTCGTAGTTCGTGGCGCCTGCCAGGACCGTGGAAAGCCGGCGAAGGTCGCGGCGGCCCAGGTCGGGGCGGTCGTAGATGCCGGTATAGGCAGAGCCGACGGCCACGTCCAGGACGGAGGTTGCCGCGCCGGACTGAATCCTGCCGTTGGCACTGCCGTTGGCGTTGCTGCGGCCGTTGATCCGGGCGTGTTCCACCCAGCCGCTGGGGACCACGTTGTCCGCCAGATGTGCCCGCCGCGGCGACCTCAGCATCCTGCCGATATCGAGCTGATCGTCCGGACTCACGCCCAGGGCCGTGCTGGCGTCAGCATGCGGATCAAGGTCGACGACGAGGGTGGGGATGCCGGCGGCCAATGCCGCCGACGCCAGTCCGGTGGTCACGGATGTCTTGCCGACACCGCCTTTGAGGCTGCTGATGCTCACTACTTGCACTTGAAAAACCAATACCTAACGCCGGTTGCCGAGACGGGGTCGTGCCGGCTCCTGCGTTCTTCGGAGCCGGGGCGTGCATGCGCCACCCACCCACTCATCATATGTTGATGCTCCGGCGAAACCCGTTTCATCCGGCGTGGGGCGCCAGAACCTCGCCAATCGGACGGACGGGGAAAGCTCCAAGGCCAAGGCCCTGCCCATCGCGGCGTCCGTGACGGATAATGCTGTGACAGTCGCCACAATGATTTGTGTTTGCCCGCACAGGTCCTAGACACTGTGAGCACTTACCGATACGCCCGCGATGAAGCAGGAGAAGTATGTTTTCTAAGATTCTGGTGGCCAACCGCGGCGAAATCGCGATTCGCGCCTTCCGCGCGAGCTACGAGCTGGGTGCCAAGACTGTCGCTGTGTTTCCCCATGAGGACCGCAACTCCATTCACCGCCAGAAGGCCGATGAGGCGTATCTGATCGGCGAGGAGGGACATCCGGTCCGGGCCTACCTGGACGTTGATGAGGTGGTGCGCGTCGCCAAGGAGTCCGGGGCGGACGCCATTTACCCCGGTTACGGTTTCCTCTCCGAGAACCCGCGCCTGGCGCGGGCCGCGAAGGAGGCCGGCATCACCTTCGTCGGCCCGCCGGCCGAGGTTCTGGAACTCGCCGGTAATAAGGTTGCCGCCCTCGAGGCCGCGCGCAAGGCCGGCGTCCCGGTCCTCAAGTCCAGCCAGCCGTCGAAGGACCTGGACGAACTGATCGCCGCCGCGGATGAAATCGGCTTCCCCATTTTTGCCAAGGCCGTCGCCGGCGGCGGCGGGCGCGGCATGCGCCGCGTGGACACCCGCGAGGCGCTCCCGGAGGCCCTGCAGGCCGCCATGCGCGAAGCCGACGCCGCGTTCGGCGACCCCACCATGTTCCTGGAGCAGGCCGTCCTGCGCCCGCGCCACATCGAGGTCCAGATCCTGGCCGACGCGGAGGGCAACGTGATGCACCTCTTCGAGCGTGACTGTTCCATCCAACGCCGCCACCAGAAGGTCATCGAGATCGCCCCGGCCCCGAACCTCGACGAAGGCATCCGGCAGGCGCTGTACCGCGACGCCGTGAAGTTCGCGAAGGCGCTGAACTACGTCAACGCCGGTACCGTCGAATTCCTTGTCGACACGGTGGGTGAGCGGGCCGGCCAGCACGTGTTCATCGAAATGAACCCCCGGATCCAGGTCGAGCACACTGTGACCGAGGAAGTCACCGACGTCGACCTCGTCCAGGCGCAGCTGCGCATCGCCGCCGGTGAGAGCCTCGCGGACCTGGGCCTGTCCCAGGAGAGCGTCCAGCTCAAGGGTGCCGCCCTGCAGTGCCGCATCACCACGGAGGACCCGGCCAACGGCTTCCGGCCCGACGTCGGCAAGATCACCGGCTACCGCTCGGCCGGCGGCGCAGGCGTCCGGCTTGACGGCGGCACCGTCTACTCGGGCGCGGAGATCAGCCCGCACTTCGACTCCATGCTGGTCAAGCTGACCTGCCGCGGCCGCAACTACCCGGCCGCCGTCGCCCGGGCCCGCCGCGCCCTCGCCGAGTTCCGCATCCGCGGCGTGTCCACCAACATCTCCTTCCTGCAGGCTGTCCTGGACGATCCCGACTTCGTCGCCGGGGATGTGGCCACCTCGTTCATTGACGAACGGCCCCAGCTGCTGAAGGCAAGGGTCTCGGCCGACCGCGGCACCAAGCTGCTGACCTGGCTTGCCGACGTCACGGTCAACAAGCCCAACGGCGAACTCAAGGTCCACACGGACCCGGCGGACAAGCTTCCGGCCCTGGATGACGCAGCGGCCCGGCCAGGGTCCCGCCAGCGTCTCCAGGAACTCGGCCCGGAAGGGTTTGCCCGTGCACTGCGCGCGCAGGACGCCGTGGCCGTCACGGACACCACGTTCCGCGACGCGCACCAGTCCCTGCTCGCCACCCGGGTGCGCACCCGGGACCTCGTGGCGGCTGGTCCCGCAGAATCCAAGATGCTCCCCGAGCTGCTCTCGGTCGAGGCCTGGGGCGGGGCCACCTACGACGTCGCCCTGCGCTTCCTCGGCGAAGACCCCTGGGACCGGCTTGCCGCCCTGCGCAAGGCCATGCCGAACCTGTGCCTGCAGATGCTGCTCCGCGGCCGCAACACCGTCGGCTACACGCCCTACCCGGAAGAGGTCACGGTGGCGTTCGTCAACGAGGCCGCCGCCACGGGCATCGACATTTTCCGGATCTTCGACGCCCTCAACGACGTCAACCAGATGGCCCCGGCCATCCGGGCCGTCCGTGAGACCGGTACCGCCGTCGCCGAGGTTGCCCTCTGCTACACCGCGGACATGCTGGACCCGGAGGAAACGCTCTACACCCTGGATTACTACCTGGAGCTGGCGCAGAAAATCGTCGACGCCGGGGCGCACATCCTGGCGATCAAGGACATGGCTGGACTGCTGCGTCCGGCTGCCGCGGCACGCCTGGTCTCGGCGCTGCGGGAGCGGTTCGACCTCCCCGTCCACCTGCACACCCACGACACCGCCGGCGGCCAGCTGGCCACGCTCCTCGCGGCCGTGGATGCCGGCGTGGACGCCGTGGACGTGGCATCGGCCTCCCTGGCCGGAACCACCAGCCAGCCCTCGGCCTCGGCCCTCGTCGCCGCGCTGGCCCACACGCCGCGCGACACCGGTCTCAGCCTGGCGAACGTCTGCGCCCTCGAGCCTTACTGGGAGGCCGTTCGCCGGGTCTACGCGCCGTTCGAGTCCGGACTGCCGGGGCCCACGGGCCGGGTCTACCAGCACGAAATTCCGGGCGGCCAGCTCTCCAACCTGCGCCAGCAGGCGATGGCGCTTGGCCTGGGCGAGCGTTTCGAGGCGATCGAGGACATGTACACCGCGGCGGACCGGATCCTCGGCCGGCTGGTCAAGGTGACCCCGTCGTCCAAGGTGGTGGGCGACCTCGCCCTGCACCTGGTGGGCCTCAACGCCGACCCGGAAGACTTCAACGAGAACCCGCAAAAGTACGACGTCCCGGATTCTGTGATCGGCTTCCTTTCCGGCGAGCTCGGTGACCCGCCCGGCGGCTGGCCCGAGCCCTTCCGGACGAAGGCGCTGCAGGGCCGCACCGTCAAGGTCCGCGACGTCGAGATCAGCGCCGAGGACAGCGCCGCGCTCAACGGCGATTCCAAGACCCGGCGGGGCACGCTCAACCGCCTGCTCTTCGCCGGTCCCACGAAGGATTACCAGAAGAGCGTGGAGGCCTACGGCAACCTTTCGGTGCTGGACACGCGGGACTACCTCTTCGGGCTGCAGCGCGGCGCCGAGCACGAGATCGAGCTCGAGAAGGGCGTCCGGCTGATCGCCTCGCTCGAGGCCGTCTCCGAGCCGGACGAGAAGGGCATGCGCACGGTCATGTGCACGCTCAACGGCCAGTCCCGGCCCGTGGTGGTCCGCGACCGTTCAGTGGTGAGCAACGTCAAGGCCGCCGAACGCGCCGACGCCTCCCAGCCGGGCCAGGTTGCCTCGCCGTTCGCCGGTGCCGTCACGCTGACTGTCAAGGCCGGGGACACCGTCAAGGCCGGCGACACGGTGGCCACGATCGAGGCCATGAAGATGGAGGCGTCCATCACGACGCCGGTGGCCGGCACCGTCGCGCGGCTCGCCGTCGCCGGGATCGAACAGGTCCAGGGCGGGGATCTGCTGCTCGTCGTCGAATAGCGGCAGCGCGGCAACACCGTAGCCCATCAACACAGAAGGGTGCGTGCGGCGTACGCCCGGAAGGCCCGTCGGTTGCAGCCTAGGCGAGGGTGGGACGCTTGGCGCTGTACATTTCCTCGATCACGTTCTCGAAGTCCTTGAGCACCTGGGCCCGCTTGACCTTCATGGAGGGGGTCAGATGTCCGGAGGCCTCGGTGAAGTCGGCCGGCACGATCCGGAAGGACTTGATCGCCTCGGCCTGGGACACGGACTGGTTGGCGTGGTTGATGAGCTCCTGGACCGCGGCCATGACGGCGGGGTTGACGGCAGCCTCGGCGAGCGAGGTCGAGGCCGGGAGCCCGTGGCGGCCCAGCCAGCCGGGCAGCGCTTCTTCGTCCAGGGTCACCAGGGCACCAATGAACGGGCGGTTGTCACCGACCACGAGCACCTGCGAGACGAGCGCGTCCGCGCGGATCTGGTCCTCCAACAGGGCCGGGACGACGTTCTTGCCGCCGGCCGTGACGATGATTTCCTTCTTGCGCCCGGTGATGGTCAGGAACCCCGCCTCGTCCAGCTGGCCGATGTCGCCGGTGCGGAACCAGCCATCCTCGAAGGTTGCAGCGGACAGGTCATCGCGCTTGTAGTAGCCGCGCATGACGCACACGCCCTTGGCGAGGATCTCGCCGTCGTCCGCGATCCTGACGGAGTTGCCCGGAATCGGGGCGCCGACCGTGCCGATCTTGATCAGGTCGGGGGTGTTGACGGTGATCGGCGCCGTGGTTTCAGTCAGCCCGTACCCTTCCAGGATCTGCATGCCGATGCCCTGGAAGAAGTGGCCCAGCCGTTCACCGAGCGGCCCGCCGCCGGAAACGGCATGGGAGACGTTCCCGCCCATGGCGGCCCGGAGCTTGCTGTACACGAGCTTGTCGAACACGGCGTGCTTGAGCTTCAGCACGAGCCCGACCTTGCCGGCCTGCCGGGCCCGGGAGAATTCGATGGCGGTGTCCGCGGCGCGGTGGAAGATGGCGCCCTTGCCGCCGTCCTCGGCCTTGGTCAGGGCCGAGTTGTAGACCTTCTCGAAAACGCGCGGGACGGCGAGGATAAAGGTCGGTTTGTAGCTCTGCAGATCCGGCAGCAGGTTCTTGATATCCGGGGTGTGCGCCACCGTGACGCCGGCCGCGACTGCCAGCACAGAGATGAAGCGTGCGAAGACGTGGGCCATGGGCAGGAACATGATGGTCCGCGCCTGCTCGTGGACGATCGTGCCCAGCGACGTGACCAGCGCGTTCTCGGACAGTTCCACGAAGTTGCCGTGCGTCAGCTCGCAGCCCTTGGGTCGGCCAGTGGTGCCCGACGTGTAGATGATCGTGGCGACATCGTTCAGGGACGCCTGGCTGCGGCGTGCTTCGAGCTCGGCATCGCTGACGCCGGCTCCCGCCGCACGGACCTCGTCCAGGCTGTCGCCCTCGAGCTGCCAGACATGCCCCAGGGCGGTGAGGCCCTCGGAGGTGGCCGCCTGCCGGATGATGTCCTCGTGGTGCGCCGATTCGCCGAACGCGGCCACGGCGCCGGAGTCGCCAAGGTTCCAGGCCACCTGGGAGGGGGAGGAGGTTTCATAGATCGGGACCGAGACGGCGCCGGCGAACCAGATGGCGAAGTCGATCAGGGCCCATTCATACCGGGTGCGGGACATGATGCCCACCCGGTCGCCGGCGGCCACACCGCTGGCCATGAGGCCCTTGGCGAGGGCCGAGACGTCGGCCAGGAATTCCGTGGCGCGGACGTCCTGCCACTGGCCGGCCGCGTCGAGCCGCGAGAACAGCGCAGGGTTGGAGGCCTTGGCCGCCTGGCGCACCACGAGATCGGTGACATTGGTGTCCGGATCGACATTCACCAGGGGCGGGACAATGATTTCTCGCACGACAGCTCCTTTGGTATCCATAGGCCCGCAAGGGGTACCGCTAAGCCTAGTATGCGGCCCCCCGAAGGTGTGTTCTGCGACACCTACTGGCGAGTAACTTTACGGTCGGGGCCGCCGTTCCGCCAGTCGGGGATGCTGCGGGCACGTGCGCGGCGCTCTGCTGCCGCGTCATTCGGCCGGGCTTTCGCTGCCGTTGCGGCCCCGGCGAATAGAATGGGGCACCATGCAGACACCAACACCCGGCCGGCAGCCCGGCCTGCGCCGCCGGACCGCCGCCTGGCGAAGCAGGACCCTGGCCGGAGCCGCGGCCGCCACGGCCGGGCACGACCTCCGCTCACACCTGCGGCTGGGCCGCAAGGGCCTGGCGATCGGCGTCGACATCGGGGGAACCAAGGTTGCTGCCGGCGTGGTGGACGCCGAGGGCAGGATCCTCAGCCAGGCCAAACGCTCCACCCCGGGCAACGACCCGCGCGCCGTGGAACAGGTCATTGTCGAACTCGTCGGAGAGCTGGGCGCCGGACACCGGATCTGGTCGGTCGGAATCGGCGCTGCCGGCTGGATGGACCTCGACGGCGGCACTGTCCTCTTCAGCCCACACCTGGCCTGGCGCAATGAACCGCTGCGCGAGAACCTGCAGCGGCTGCTGCGCCGCCCCGTCCTGCTGACCAACGACGCCGACGCCGCCGCCTGGGCGGAATGGCGCTTCGGCGCCGGACAGGGACAGGACCGTCTGGTCTGCATCACCCTGGGCACCGGAATCGGCGGGGCCATGGTCATGGACGGACGGCTCGAACGCGGCCGCTTCGGTGTGGCGGGGGAGTTCGGCCACCAGATCATCATGCCGGGCGGGCACCGCTGCGAGTGCGGCAACCGCGGCTGCTGGGAACAATACGCCTCGGGCAATGCGCTCGGCCGCGAGGCCAGGGAACTGGCCGCCGCGAATTCCCCGGTTGCCCAGGAACTGCTCAAGGCCGTGGACGGCGACGTGGCACGCATTACGGGCGTGATCGTGACGGAGCTGGCCAAGGCCGGGGACCAGACCTCCCGCGAACTCCTCGAGGACGTCGGGGAGTGGCTGGGCCTTGGCCTGGCGAACCTCGCAGCGGCACTGGACCCAGGCAAGTTCGTGATCGGCGGCGGACTGTGCGACGCCGGCGAGCTGCTCGTCGCGCCGGCCCGAAAGGCCTTCGCGCGGAACCTCACCGGCCGCGGCTTCCGCCCCGCGGCGGAGATCGAACTTGCGGCCCTGGGACCCAACGCCGGGCTGATCGGCGCCGCCGACCTCTCCCGGGTCAGCAGCCGCATGCACACCCAGTAGCGTGCCTTCCTGGGCCCTGAACCAGCCAGCGCGGTGCCTGGCGCCCTGACCGGGTGGACTAGATGCGCGCCCCGTCGTCGTGCTCGTCCTTCTCGCCCGGCAGCTTCATGATCAGGAACACCACGGAGGCCGCGAACGCGGCCACCATGCCCACGATCGCTAGCGTCGGGGCCGACCGCCAGAACATCGCCGAGAACACGAGCGCAATCGGGCCGCCCACCGCGCCAATCCAGGCAAGGACGGTCATCGGATCTGCACCGGCCAGGCTGGGCGGCTCCTCCGGGACGAACACGCCATCGTCGTCGTCGGCCTCGTAGTCCCGGGGGCCGGATGCGGTGTCCGGTGCCTCACTGCTGCCCGCGGCCGGGTTCCCCGGGGCGGAGGCGAGCCGCTCCCTGGCGGAAAGTTCGATCGGCGCGACGCCGGCGAGGCCCAGCGGGTCGAAATCGCTGAACGACCTGTTCGCACCGGAGCCAGCATCGGAGCCAGCGCCGGTGCCAGCGCCGGAGCCAGCGCCGGTGACGGCGGCGCTGTTGGTTTCGCCGGCCGGGCCGTCAGTTCCCCCAACTGCCTCGTCCCCGCCTGTCCCGACCCCTTCCAGCCTGGCGACGAGATCCAGCCACACGGCGTCGTCATCGGCAAGCGGTTCGTCCGCGGCGGCCGGGTCCTGCGCCTCAGGGGGCGGGGTGGTGCCCGGACGCCGGAGGCCGGATGCGTCAGCGCCAGGCGACCGGGCGTCGTCGGGGTCAGGGGTCTCGGGGTCAGGGACGTCGGGGTCCGGTTTAGTCATTGGCCGTGTCCTTCCGGCTGGCGCGGGCGGCGCCCGGACCGGCTGCGGCTGCAACGGACCGGACAAATTCGGCCGTGCCACGGAAGATCTCGGGCGCGTCGTTGTCCATGGTAGCGACGTGGTAGCTGTTTTCCAGCCGGACCACCTCAAGCGGGGCGTTGGTCAACCCGCGGCGCAGGGCCTCCATGCTGGATTCGGACACCACGTGGTCCACTGTGGAACGGTAGGCCCGGACCGGAGCCGTGACGCGGGGCAGCAGCCGCACGGTGTCCTTGAACATCTTGTTGAGCTCGTGCGCGGCGGCCACCGGAGTGCGCGGGTAGGCGCACTCATCCATGCCCGGTTTGAGGATGTCATTGGCGATCGCCGGGGTGCTCTTGAGGACAAACTTCAAGACGCCCGCCAGCGGGGCGCGGGGATCATCGATGACCAGGCCGGGGTTGACCACCACCACCCCCGCTACGGGGCGGGTGGCCGCGATCCGCAACGCGAGGGCGCCGCCCATGGACAGCCCCGCCACGACCACGACGTCGCATTCTTCCGCAAGCTCCAGGTAGGCCGCGTCCAAGGCAGCATGCCAGTCCTGCCACCGGGTCTTGGCCAGCTCCTGCCAGCTCGTTCCGTGCCCCGGTAGCAGGGGCAGCCGGACGGCGAACCCGGCACCGGCCAGGGACAACGCCCAGTCCCGCACACCGTGCGGGCTGCCGGTGAAGCCGTGCGAGACCACGACCCCGGTCCGGGGGATGGTTCCGGTGAACGGGCTGCTGAACGGCGAATGGTCCGGGAGGATGCTCATGGGGACTCCGAGGGGGCGCGGGGCGGCGAAATGGCGTGGGCGTGCTGCAGGAAGAAACGCACTGATTCTTCAAAGAGTAGCGGCGCATCGGCGTCCAGGGTGGCAACGTGCCCGCTCTTCGGGAGGGGAACCACCGTGAGTTCCCGGGACCCGAGCCGCCTGCGCAGCAGCGCCAGGGACGACGGCGGGACCACCGCGTCGGTGTCCGACTTGAACACCAGGGCCGGGGCGGAGACGGACGGCAGGTCCCGGAGGGTCGCGGCGAACAGCCGGCGCAACTGGTGGACGGCGGCCAGCGGCGTCAGGGAGTAGTCACCGTCGTCGGTGGTGGCCGCCGTGGAATTGTCCTCCTGGACGGGCGTGGTGGTGCGCTGGAAGTACTTGAGCAGTCCCACGATCCGGACCCTGCGGTCATAGAAGCTCAGGCCGGGGTTGACGGCGGCCACGCCGGCCACGCTGTGGCGGGCCGCGGTACGCAGGGCGATCGTGCCGCCCATGGACAGTCCCGCGACATAGCAGTCATCAGTCCGGGCGGCCAGGTCCAGGTACGCCGTTTCAAAGCTCCTGTACCAGTCCTGCCAGCCCTGCCGGGCGAGATCCCGCCAGTGGGTGCCGTGCCCGGGCAGTAGCGGTACCGAGACGGCGAAGCCCTGGGCGGCGAGGTGGCGGGCCCACGGCAGGACGCTGAGCGGGCTGCCTGTGAAGCCGTGGCAGATGGCCACACCGGTCCGGGCGTTGGGACCGTGGCCCGGGTAGCTGAAAGCGGCAGGCGCAGGGGGAGTGCTGCTTTCAGTCATGAGCCCATCGTGTCACCCTTAGCGCCAAAACTCACTAGAGTAAGGTGTCCATTGAAGCCTGGCCGGACCCGGTTCGGGCCGCAGGCCAGACGCCTTCCGGAGAGGTCACCGAGTGTTTTATTGGTTCATGAAGACGTTTGTCCTGGGGCCGGTGCTCAGGCTGCTGTTCCGGCCCTGGGTCAAGGGCCTCGACAACGTCCCTGCCGAGGGCTCCGCGATCCTTGCCTCGAACCACCTCTCCTTCTCGGATTCCATCTTCATGCCGGTCATGGTGCCGCGGCCGGTCGCGTTCCTGGCGAAATCCGAATACTTCACCGGCACCGGGATCAAGGGCAGGCTGACCGCAGCCTTCTTCCGGCTCACCAACCAGCTCCCCATGGACCGGTCCGGAGGCGCCGCGTCCGCGCAGTCGCTGAACGCCGGCATGGACGTGCTCAAGAAGGGTTCCCTCCTGGGCATCTACCCCGAGGGGACCCGCAGCCCCGACGGGCGCCTCTACCGCGGCAAGGTGGGGGTTGCGCGCCTTGCGCTGCAGGCCCGCGTCCCGGTCATCCCGGTGGCAATGATCGGAACGGACAAAGTCCAGCCGATCGGCAAGCGCGTGCCCAACATCCGCCGCATCGGCATGATCTTTGGCGAACCGCTCGACTTCAGCCGCTATTACGGCATGGAGGATGATCGGCTGATCCAGCGTTCAGTGACCGACGAGATCATGTACGAACTCATGCGCCTCTCCGGCCAGGAATACTTGGATGAGTACGCCGCCGTCGTGAAGCTCCGCCTGGCGGGCAAAGCGCAGGACGCGGCCCCGGACAAAACCCCTTCGGGCCCTGACGCGGTGCAGGATGCGGCCGCCGGCAATACCCCAAACGAAGCCCCAAACACGGCCCCAACGGAAACCCCGAATGAAGCCGCTGCCGGGGACGCGGGGCCGGAGGTTCCCGGCCCCGCATGAGCGGGCCACGGGTGCCATATGACGGCAGCCGGGCTGTCAATGACAGGCAGGGCCCCCGAACCTTGATGGGGCAACTATCCTTAGATAGTGACCGAGCTATCTGAGAAACCAGTTTCCCCGCTGACCAGCACCGCCCAGAGCGGAGCCGCCAACTATCCCGGACTGGACAACTGGCGGGAGCTCCCGGCCTCGCAGCAGCCCACCTGGTCGGACCCGGCTGTGTTCGAGGCGTCCGTCAAGGAACTTTCCGTCCTCCCGCCCCTCGTGTTCGCCGGCGAAGTGGACATTCTTCGCGAACGGCTCGCCGCCGCCGCGCAGGGCAAGGCGTTCCTGCTCCAGGGCGGCGACTGCGCCGAGACCTTCGAAGCCGCGACGGCGGACAAGATCAGCGCCCGCGTCCGGACCATCCTGCAGATGGCCGTTGTCCTGACCTACGGCGCTGCCATGCCCGTCATCAAGATGGGCCGCATGGCTGGCCAGTTCGCCAAGCCCCGCTCCTCCAACGATGAAACGCGCGAGGGCGTCACCCTGCCGGCCTACCGGGGCGACATCGTCAACGGCTACGATTTCACGCCCGAGTCCCGCGCCCACGACGCCGGCCGGATGCTCAAGGCCTACCACACCTCCGCTTCGACGCTGAACCTGATCCGCGCCTTCACCCAGGGCGGTTTCGCGGATCTGCGCCTGGTGCACCAGTGGAACAAGGGCTTCACCGAGAACCCGGCCCACGCCCGCTACGAGTCCCTGGCCCGGGACATCGACCGCGCCATCAAGTTCATGGCCTCCTGCGGTGCCGACTTCGAGGCCCTGAAGCGGGTGGAATTCTACGCGAGCCACGAGGCCCTGCTGCTGGACTACGAGCGCGCCCTGACCCGCATCGACTCGCGCACGGGGCTGCCCTACGACACCTCCGCGCACTTCCTCTGGATCGGGGAGCGGACCCGCGAGCTGGACCACGCACACGTTGACTTCCTCTCCCGCGTCCGCAACCCGATCGGCGTCAAGCTCGGCCCGTCGACCAGCGGCGACGACGCCCTGCGCCTGATCGACAAGCTGGATCCGAACCGGGAGCCCGGCCGGCTCACCTTCATCACCCGCATGGGTGCGGGCAACATCCGCGAGAAGCTGCCGGCGATCGTCGAGCGCGTCACCGCCTCCGGGGCCCAGGTCCTTTGGGTCACCGACCCCATGCACGGGAACACGGTCACCTCGCCCAACGGCTACAAGACCCGCAATTTCGACGACGTCATTGACGAAGTGCGCGGATTCTTCGAAGTCCACCACGCGCTCGGCACCGTTCCCGGCGGCCTGCACGTGGAGATGACGGGGGACGACGTCGCCGAGTGCCTCGGCGGAGCCGACCCGATCGACCAGGAAGCCTTCCTGGACCGCTACGAGTCGGTCTGCGATCCGCGCCTGAACCACATGCAGTCGCTCGAGATGGCGTTCCTGGTGGCCGGAGCGCTCTCCAAGCGCTGACGCACTGATGGACAGAACGTATCTGGCAGAACGCATTCAGACAGAACGTTTCCCACAGAACGCATTCTGAGAAAAAGCTCCGCCCGGCTACTGCAGCCGGGCGGAGCTTTCTTGTGCGATGGCAGGAGTCGGAGCGGGGTGCTGGTCAGACGACGGTGAGCGTGACGGTCGAGCCTTCCGGGGCCTTCGTGTCCACCGGATTCTGGTCCCGGACCGTGCCGAAGAAACCGCCGAGGATGTTGTCGACCTGGACTTTGAAGCCGAGTTTCTCAAGGGCTTCCTGGGCCTCCGAGGCCTGCTTGCCGATGAAGCTGGGCACCTCGACGAGCTTCGGGCCCTTCGAGATGGTCAAGGTGACGGTGCCGCCCTTGGTCAGGTTGCCGGAGGCCGGGTCCTGCGACAGCACCGCGCCCTCGGGGACGTTCCTGTCGTTGACTGCCTCCGGGGCCACCACGGCCTTCAGGCCGGCGGCTTCCAGGGCCTTAACAGCGGCGTCCTGCGCCTGCCCGCGAACATCCGGGACCGGGATGGGTTGCGGGCCCTTCGAGACGGTCAGGCCCACGGGCGTCCCGTGCCTGACCGGGTTGCCGCTGCGCGGAGCCTGGGCAAGGACGGTTCCGGCAGGCGCCTTCTCGTCGAAGGTCTCGGTAATCGGGCCCAAAGCCATCTGGGCGCCGTTGAGCGTGGTCTTGGCCTCGTCCAGGCTCTTGCCGGCCAGTTCCGGCAGCGGGAACAGCTCCGGGCCCTTGGACACGGCCAGCGACACGGGCTGGAACTTGCGGATGACCTCCCCGGCGGTCGGCTCCGAGCCGACCACGAGCCCGGGCGAGACGTCGTCGTCGAAGACATCCTTCACCGTGGATTGGAAGCCGGCGGTGCGGAGCAGGTCCTGGGCCTCGGCAACGGTCTTGTTCGCCACCGGGGGAATCGTTCCCGGCGACCCCGGACCCATGCCGAAGAACCAGCCGGCGACGGCGGCGAGCAGCGCCGCGACGACGAGCAGGACGATCCACAGCAAGCCGCGGCGCCGGGGGTTGCCCTCGTGCAGGGTCCTGGTGGGCGTGGCGGCGGCTCGCTGGCGCGCCTTCTCCTCGTCCCGGTCCAGTTTGCGCTGGGCGCGTTTGCTGGGGGCAACCGCGCCCTCCGCCGTGCCGTCATACCCAGCGCCGTCGTAGGCCGCCTCGTCCGGGGTGGACAACGGTCCGTAGGCCGGACGCCGCGGGGCACCGGACATCACAGTGGTCGGGTTGCCGCTGGTGCGGGAAAGCATCTCGGTGGGCCGGGCGAGGCTGCCGTATACCTCAGTCTGCAATTCCGTGGGCATTCCGGTGGGCGGCAGCACGTGGGCCGTTTCCTGCGCGTCCGACGCCGGACCGGTACCGCCTGGCGGCCGGGTTGGCGGTGCTGCCACGGCCGGCAGGGTGCTGCGAGCCGCCGGCGGCTGGAGGTCGAGTTCGGCGTCGCTGAGGTTGGTCCTGATGTGCCGGAGCTCGGACAACAGGGCGCTGCCGTCGACGGGGCGCTTGTCCGGGTCCCGGTCCGTGCACCACTGGACGAGTTCGTCGATCTCCGCGGCCAGCCCGGGCACCTCCAGCGAGGGCGCTGCGACGGTGGAATTGACGTGCTGGTAGGCGACCTGGATGGGCACGTCGCCTTCGAACGGCTGCCGGCCCGTGATCATTTCGTAGAGCATGATCCCGACGGAATAGATGTCGCTGCGGGCATCTGCCTGTTTGCCCAGGACAAGTTCGGGGGAGATGTAGGCGACGGTCCCGATCAGGGCGCCCGTGCTGGTGGACGTCGAGATAGCGCGTGCCAGGCCGAAGTCGCCGAGCTTGATCCGCCCGTCGTCGGCGATCAGGACGTTTTCGGGCTTGATGTCCCGGTGGATCATTCCGGCGGCGTGCGCGGCGCCGAGGCCTTCGACGACCGGATCGATCAGCGCCAGGGCCAGCCGCGGCGACAGGGCGCCCTTGTCATTGAGGACATCCCGCAGCGTGTGGCCCTTGATGAATTCCATGACCAGATAGGCGAGCCGGCCGTCCTCGCCCTGGTCCAGGACGCCCACGACGTGTGGGTGGGAGAGCCGGGCGGCAGCCTTGGCTTCGCGGCCCAGCCGATCGAGGAACTGCGGGTCGTCAGCCAGATGGGGATGGAGCACCTTCAGCGCGACATCACGCTCAAGGCGCTGGTCCGTGGCGAGGTACACGGTGGACATCCCGCCGCGGGCAAGCCTGGATTGAACCTGGTAGCGGTTGTCCACCAGGTTCCCTACGAGAGCATCCGACACGTATTCCTGCACCTTACAATCGTAGTCGCTGGACAGAAACGGGCCCGAATCAACATGCGATCCGGGCCCGTAGCGTCACGCTCCGCCGAAAGGGAGCCTGTGCTGGAGTCTGTAGTTGGCCGAGCGGCCGGGTTTAGCCGAACAGCTGCCGGTTGGCCTTGATGGCGGCGACGTAGCCCTTGGTGTCCTCGAACATGCCGTTCTGGCTCACCGAGTACTGGCCCTGGTAGTAGCCGGCGATTGCGGTGTCCACATCCGGGCTCGTGCGGACCAACTGGCGGATGATCGCGATGCCTGCCGTGGCGTTGTCGTAGGGATCGAGCAGGTTCAGCTGGCGGCCCACCAGATCGGAGGCCCATTCGCCGGAGGACGGGATGACCTGCATGGTGCCGATCGCATTGGCCGGTGACACCGCACGCTGGTCGAAGCCGGATTCCTGGAAGGCAAAAGCCAGTGCAAGGCTGGCGTCCACGCCCATGCGCCGGGCCGTGTCCGCGACGATCGACTTCATCTGCTGGCGGGTGGGCACCGGAGAGGCATTGAGCAGCGCCTTGTTCTGGTTGGCCGAGCTGACCACCGCGGCCGGGTAGCTGAACCCGAGGAACGTGCTGGGCACGAGGGGCGTGGTGGTGGCAGGCGTGCTCGATGCCGGTGCGATGGTCGACGCGCCGGGGATGACGAGCTTCTGGCCGGGGTAGATGATGCTCGACATTGTCAGCCGGTTGGCCGACAGGACGTCCGAGAGCCTGACACCGTTGCGGGCCGCGATGCCGGAGAGGGTGTCGCCGGCCTTGATGGTGTAGGAGCCGGAACTGGCGGGCGCGGGCGCCGACGGCTTGGGTGCGGCGGCCGTCACGGGTGCGGAGGGGGCCGGCGTGCTGGAACCGCCGCCGACCTTGACCTTCTGGCCGGGATAGATCACGGAGCTCATGCCGAGCCCGTTCCACTTGAAGATCTCGGAAAGGCCAACGCCGTGGCGGGTGGCGATGGCGCTCAGGGTGTCGCCGGACTTGACGACGTACACGCTGCCGCCGCCCGAGGCGGGCGTTGTCGGCGTCGATTTCGCCGGTGCGGACGGTTTGGGCGCTGCCGGCGCCGGCGTCGAGCCCGTGAGCTTGATCTTCTGCCCCGGGTAGATGATGGTGTTCGCCTGCAGGTTGTTCAGCTTGAGCACGGCAAACGTGTCCAGGCCGTAGCGGCCGGCAATGGCACTGATGGTGTCGCCGCGGGCGATCGTGTAGACGGCCGGAGCGGCCGTCTGCGCGGGCCGCAAGGCGCTCGGCAGCGTCACCGGGACGGAGGCGGCCGGGATCACTGCCGCCTTCAGGGATGTCGCCGCGTCAGCCTTCGCCTGGGCACGCATGGCGGCCGCGAGCGTTGCCGGGACCGAGCGCACCCGCGATTCGGCTGCGGCAGGCTGGGCGATCGCCAGGGAGGAAAGCACGACGGCGGGAAGCGCCGCCGTCGTCGCCGCGATGAGCGGCAGGCTGCGCCCCGGACGGAGCTGTGGCGAACGTGAGGTTGTCATTGGAAAGATCCTCTTCTCAGCGGCAACGCTGCGGTCAGGCCGGTAGAACTGGTGTTACCAGTGTGACAAAAGTTATTTCTGTTACAAATGTGATCTATGTGAATCTCTCATGAATTGGCAATTAGCACAAGAACCGTTTGACATTCCGCAAACCCGTTTCCGGTGGAGTGTCGCCCGAAAGTCGTTCCAGGGGAGTCCCCCGGTGAAGCCGGGCGGCATTCCGGCGCGGCGGGACCGGCCATGACCGCAGCGTGAATTCTGCGGATGCCGACTAGGCGGCGGGGCACCGGCCGTGGCAATCTTTATGCGTGAGTAATGTAGAAAGCCTCGTGGGCGAATGGCTGCCCCTGCCCGATGTCGCACAGCTTCTGAACGTATCTATCACCAAGGTCCATGCATTGCTGGACGAGCGTGCGCTGGCGGCCGTGAGAATCGGCGACCGGCGCATCCGGTCCGTGCCTGCGGCTTTCATCCAGGACGGGCATGCGGTGGAGAGCCTGAAAGGCACCATTGTTGTTCTCTCAGACGCCGGATACTCGGATGAGGAACTGATCAACTGGCTCTTTACGCCGGACGATTCCCTCCGCGGCCGGCCCATTGACGCCCTGCGGGAAGGGCGCAAGACCGAAATTCGCCGCAGGGCGCAATCACTGGCCTGGTAAAAGCAGACCGGCAGCAACTGCGCCGGCAGCATCCCCCGGACGTGCCATGACGGGCCGTGCACAGCGCAAGCGCCGTGCACGGCCCGCCGCGTTTCCAGGCACCGTTTAAAAAGGCATTGCTGCCGTGAGGGCCGGGTTAAGCGGCGCGGCTGACCGTGGCTTCTGCCAGCCTGCGGAGCGCGGTTTTGGGCAGCTCCTGAAGCGGCAGCAGGTCCAGGGCGGCGAAGGCGGCCTTGCCGAACTCCTCGATGAGCACTTCCGTGGCCTGGAGTGCGCCGCAGTCCACGATGATCCGCCGGATCTCCTCGATGTCCGCGTCGCCGAGATCGGGGCTGCCCAGCTTGGCGTCGATGAACTCTGATTCGGCCGCGGAGGCCTGGTCCAGGGCGAAGGCCACCAGGACCGTGCGCTTGCCCTCACGGAGATCGTCCCCGGCAGGTTTGCCGGTGGTGACGGGGTCACCGAAGACGCCAAGGACATCGTCCCGCAGTTGGAACGCCTCACCGAGCGGCAGCGCGAACGCGGAATAGCCGCGCAGCAGCTCGTCGCCGGCGCCGGCCAGGGCGCCGCCGAGGGCGAGCGGGTGTTCGGTGGAGTATTTGGCCGACTTGAACCGGATGATGGACTGGGCCCGGCTGACGGCCCCGGCGCGGTCCCGCCGGGGCCCGGCGACCTCTTCCAGGATGTCGAGGTACTGCCCGGCCATGACTTCTGCACGCATGAGGTTGAAGATCAGCCGTGCCGGGCTGCCGGAGGCGGCACGGTGTCCGATCTCCGTGAACGATTCCTCGCTGAAGGACAGGCAGAGATCCCCGGTCAGGATCGCTGCCGCGTGGCCGAACCGCTCGCTGTCCAGCGCCCAGCCCTGGGCCTCGTGCAGTTCAATGAACCTGCGGTGGACGCTGGGTCCGCCCCGGCGGGTGTCCGAGCGGTCAATGATGTCATCGTGGATCAGGGCCGCGGCCTGGAACAGCTCCAGGGCCGAGCCGGCGGTGACCACCTCGGCCGCGCCGGCTTCTCCGCCGGCGCCGCGCCACCCCCAGTAGCACATGAGCGCCCGCAGGCGCTTTCCGCCCGTGACCAGGTTTGAGATCGAGCCCATGAGCGGATCGATGTCCTGGGAGATCGAGGCCATGATGGCCTGTCGGCTGGTCAGGAACTCGGTGAGCTTGCCGGCGACGGCGGCCACGTAATCCGCCTGCTCGAGCCGCAGCTGTTCGGCGAGACTCACTTGACGGACTCGGCAGCGACGTTCGCACCGATCGTGAACGTGGACACCCCTGTTGTCTGCATGACGGAGATGTTCACGGTTTCGTTGTCCCCGCGCAGGAAGTCCTTGGAAGGCAGGGCACCGACGGTTTCCCCGGGTACGGGCTTGAAGCCCTGCGCCTGCAGCCCCTTGGCGTAGAAAGCCAGGACATCGGCGGCCGGGGCGGTGATGCTGCCGACCAGTGCCGCGGTTGCCGGCACCGTGGTTTTGTCGAAGCTGCTGGAGACCACCTGGGCTCCGGGCATCAGCGGCAGGAGTTTCTGCGGGAAGCCGGGTACGAGGGCGCCGACCGTGGCTGACGTGCCGGGCTCCGCGGAAGGGCTGGGGGGAGCCGTGGTGGAGGACTGCGCAGAGGCGTCCGGGGTCGACGCCGGCGACGCCGCCGGGCTCCCGGTGCCGGCAGGCGTGCATGCGGCCAAGGCCAATAGCGCGCCAGCCGCCGCGATGGCGGCTGCGGCACGTTTGCGCTGTCCAAATACCTTCACAGGGACTTTCCTCCTGGGGTTGAAGCGGAATCAGCCTCCAGTTTAGTCAGTCCCCGGGCATAGGATTGAAGACGTGGGGCCGGACGCAGAGAATCAGCAGGGAGCGCAGAGGAATATGCACCCCAACGGGCCCTCGAATGCGCAGCCCCAGATCCAGCCTGCCGGCAGCCTGGGCGGGGACTCACTGCTGGAACTGCGGCGCAGCAGCATCATGCACGTGGACATGGACGCCTTCTTTGTCTCCGTGGAGTTGCGCAGCCGGCCCGAGCTGAAGGGAAAGCCCGTGATTGTGGGCTACCCGGCGGACCGCTCCGTGGTGCTCTCCGCGTCCTATGAGGCCCGCGCCTTCGGCGTCAGATCGGCGATGCCCATGGTGGTGGCGGCGCGCATGTGCCCCTCGGCTGTCATCATCGAGCCCCGCCACAAGCTGTACTACGAAGTGTCCGGCCAGATCATGGCAATCTTTGGTTCCATCACCGACCTCGTCGAGCCGCTCAGCGTGGATGAGGCGTTCCTGGACGTCGGGGGAGCCATCCGGAGGCTCGGGCCGCCACGGGAGATTGGCGAACTCATCCGGGCCCGCGTGTTCCGGGAGCTGGGCATTACGGCATCAGTGGGCATCGCCGCCAGCAAGTTTGTGGCCAAGATCGCGTCCACCCGCTGCAAACCGGACGGGCTGCTGCTGATCCGGCCGGAGGAAACCGTCCCCTACCTACACAGCCTTCCCGTCAGTGCGCTCTGGGGAGTCGGCGGCAAGACCGTGGAGGTGCTGGCCCGACGGGGCATCAGGACGGTGGCGGACGTCGCAGCGTCGCCGCTGCCCTCGCTGCGCAAGCTGCTGGGCGCATCGGGGGAGCATGTCTACCGGCTCTCCTGGGGCATCGATCCGCGGCCCGTGACGCCGGTCCGCCTGGAAAAGAGCATTGGTGCCGAGGAGACGTTCGCCACTGACACCGCGGATGACGCGCTGCTTCACAGGGAGCTGCTGCGCCTTTCGCACCGGACGGCGGAGCGCCTCCGCAGTGCCGGTATGCACGCCCGCACCGTGGCGCTCAAGCTGCGCTACGCCGACTTTTCCACTATTACCCGCAGCCGCACCGTGAGCACACCGATCGACAGCGCCCAACTCCTGTACGCGGTGGCAGTGCAGCTCCTGGAATCGGTGGGTCAGCGGCCCATGACGGTCCGGCTGGTCGGCATCCGCGCCGAGCAGCTGGAAGAGGCCGCCGATGCCCCGCTTCAGCTCAGTCTTGACCGACGGGACGACAACTGGCGGGCCGCCGAACAAGCCCTCGATGCTGTCACCCGGAAGTTCGGCAATAAGTCCGTCCTTCCGGCCCGGCTCCTGGATTCCGGGGGCGCCCTTGAGTGAACCCGGCCTGAACCCCGTCGGGCCGCCCGTTCCCAAGGGTTCCGGCGGCGAAAGGGCCTTAAGACTGTCTTTCAGAACAGGCCGCAACAATCTATCCTTATTAATACCTAGGTTTAGGACTACTGGATCGACCGTTAGGGCGACCTGGCCAGCTAAGACCGGCGCGGGAGAGCTGAATTGGCCCCCTTTTCACCAATGGCGGTGACGGGGGAACCACTTCGGAATCCCGGGCGTTAGGGAATTAGGGCAATGGCCACGTCATGCCCGGACGTTGGCAGACTTGAGGAGGTCGTGATGCCGCTCTCGGAACACGAACAGAAGTTGCTGGAGCAACTTGAGAAGCAGCTGCATGAGGACGACCCAAAGTTTGCAAGCTCAATGGGATCGGTCCCCGGACGCTCATGGTCCACCCGCCACCTCGTCATCGGCGTGCTCGCGACTCTCGCGGGCGTGCTGCTGTTATTGGTCGGGGTGTCGATGCAGAACATCTTTGTCGGGGTCCTCGGATTTGTTGTGATGGGCGCCGGCGTCTATTTCGCCACGATGCGCAGTTCTGCGGTCGGCAAGGCCAGGGCAGCCGGCGGACGCAAGCAGGGCAAGCCCAGGAGCTCGTTCATGAGCAACCTCGAGCAGCGCTGGGACGAACGGCACGGGGGCGAGTCCTAAACCGCTCAGTGACGGCCCCGTAAAGTCCTCCACTTCCCGCCACCGGTCCGCCGGGGAGCGGCGCGAGACCCGCTTCGGCGGGTCTTTCGCCATTTAACGCGGTAATTTCCGGCGCCTTTGCTGCAGCCTTGCTGGAATTTGGCTTCGATTGCGCCGAAAAAGGGACAACCGCACCGAATTATTCGCTCCCGCGCCGGTACGCCCCGTCAATCGGTGCGGGGTGGGAGGCAAGCAGGCAAAAATCGCTCCACTTTCCCCCACCAGCCCCGATTCCCTGCAAATGCTGGGAAGGAGGGGGATAAACATCCACAGAATTGTCTAAACATCCCGGGCGTGTCGTTGACTGTGGAGCGATGTGGAGTAATGTGGAGGACGTAAGAGGGTAGTGGCAGCACAGGGGACGTTGGACTTCCTAAAACAGACAGGCGGTGGGCCGTGTTTCTCGGCACACATTCGCCGCGTCTGGATGAAAAAGGTCGAATTATCCTCCCCGCGAAGTTCCGAGAGGAACTTGCCAGCGGGCTGGTTCTCACAAGGGGCCAGGAGCGTTGCATCTACGTCTTCAGTGAGGCGGAATTCGGCCGGGTTCACGAGCAGATGCGGGAGGCTCCAATTTCCTCCAAGCAGGCACGTGACTACATCCGTGTTTTCCTCTCTGGAGCCTCGGACGAGGTACCTGACAAGCAGGGGCGCGTGACGATTCCGCCGGCGCTCCGGGAGTATGCAGGTCTTGGCCGGGAACTCGCCGTCATTGGCGCAGGATCCCGGGCAGAGATCTGGGACGCCCAAGCCTGGAATGAGTACCTGGCCGAAAAGGAAACCGCCTTCTCGGAAACAGACGACGCCATCCCGGGGATTCTCTGAACCCCCACTGATCCACCAGCAAACAACGTTCCTTGATCGAGATCTCCAGCCGCCCATCCGGTTGTTGTCCTGGCTCACTTCCCCGGAGCCAGGCCGGCGCAGGATAGGCGCGGATGGGGATCTGGACCAAGGAACGTTGCGTAAGAGCAGTACCAAGCAACTAGCAAAGCGCAACTAGCAAAGCTCAAAACAAACAAGGCCAACGAAAGGACGAAGGCATGACGGATCCCGACCAGGCGAAGCCGACGTCCGAACGCCATGTACCGGTCCTCAAGGACCGGTGCATCAATTTGTTGGCCCCCGGCATCGAGGCCGCACGGAGCCGCGGCGAGACCCCCGTGGTGATCGACGCCACGCTCGGCATGGGCGGACACTCGGAGGCCCTCCTGCAGCGCTTCCCGGACCTTCACCTGATCGGCATCGACCGCGACGAGGAAGCCCTGGCACTGGCGGGGTCCAGGCTGGCGCCCTTCGAGAACCGGACCGACCTCGTTCACGCCGTCTACGACGAGATCCCGGACGTCCTCGAAGACCTGGGCTTCACCGAAGTCCACGGAGTGCTCATGGACCTCGGCGTATCGTCCCTCCAGCTGGACGAGCGGGAACGCGGCTTCGCCTACTCCTTCGATGCGCCCCTGGACATGCGGATGGACACCAGCCGGGGCCAGACGGCCGCCGACGTCGTCAATAACTACAGCGAAGAAGAACTCGTCCGGATCATCCGGAAGTGGGGCGAAGAGAAGTTCGCCGGCCGCATCGCGAACAGGATCGTGGCCGCGCGCGCCGAAAAGCCCTTCACCACCACCGGCGAACTGGTCGACCAGATCCGGGCCGTGGTGCCCGCCGGTGCCGCCAAATCCGGCGGCCACCCCGCGAAGCGCACTTTCCAGGCGCTCCGGATCGAGGTCAACGAGGAACTGGACGTCCTCGAGCGCGCCATCCCGGCAGCGATCGAGGCCATCGCCCTCGGCGGCCGTGTGGTGGTCATGTCCTACCACTCCCTGGAAGACAAGATCGTCAAGGGCTTCTTCCAGGCCGGATCGAAGTCGTCGGCGCCGCTCGGCTTCCCGGTCGAGCTCGAAGAGCACAAAGCCGAACTCAAAACCCTGACAAAGGGCACCGAGGTACCCACCGCCGCTGAAATCGCCGAAAACCCCCGCGCAGCTTCCGCCCGGCTGCGCGCCGTCGAACGCATCAAAGCCAGGAGAGCCGCATGAGCACCGCCGCCGTCAACAGCTACCCCGTTGCCCAGGGCGCCACTGCCCGTGCCCTGCCCGGCCTCCGCCCCGGCCTTGACCAGCCCCGCAAGGCACGCACCCCGCTGTCGGTGGTCCGCTCCGTGCCGCGCAAGCGCCGCGCACCGTTCGTGGTGCTCTGCTTCGGGCTCCTGGCGATTGCCCTCATGGCCGTGCTGGTCCTGAACATCTCCGTCTCCTCAGCCCAGTACCAGCTGGTCCAGCTCCGCAGTGAACAGACCACACTGACCAAGCAGAACCAGGACCTCACCCAGCAGGTGCAGAACTTCGACGCCCCGCAGAACCTGGCGGCCAAGGCCACGGAGCTGGGTATGGTGGCTTCGGTCGCCAAGGGCCAGATCGACCTCTCCACCCTCAATGTCACCGGCAAGGCCAAGCCGGCCGTCAAGGGTGATGCCCCGGGCGCCGTCATCGCCGCACCGGCCGTCGCCGGGCAGCTCACGGTTGTCCCGCCGGCCACGGAGAACGAGCCTCTCGCCCAGCGCAAGGCGGCGGACACCAAGCCGGCAGACACCAAACCGGCGGACACAGACAAGGCGCCGGCAGCTGTGAAGCCCGCACCCGCACCGAAACCCGCCGCCCCCGCCGTGGAACTCCACGGCGGCTCGGTTCCCGCCCCCGCACAGAAGACGCCGGGGCAGTAACGTTCACTGACCACCAGCAAGGCAAGCAGCAAGGACTCACCGTGGCGAAGAACTCCGGCAGGGCAAGCAAGGCGAAAGCCCCAAACCCCACCCGGCGGCTCCGCGTGGGGCTTGGCATCATGCTGGCGCTCCTGCTGGTGGTCGGCGGCAAGCTGTTCATGGTCCAGGGCCTGGACATCGGGGGACTGGCTGAGGCCGCCCTCAACAACAGGCTCACGCCCACCGTGCTGCCCGCGGAGCGCGGCAGCATCCTCGATTCCTCCGGCGCGGTCCTGGCCAGCAGCGTCATCCGCTACAACGTCGTTGTGGACCAGACAGTCAACACCAAGACCGAAACCTTCCGCCGGTTCGAGACCATCAACGGCAAGGACGAGCTCGTCAAGGTCACCCGGGACCAGGGCATCTCCGAACTCGCCGCCGTGCTCGGCATGGACCGCGGCACCCTCCGCGATGCCCTGACCGGAACCCAGCGCTACTACATCGTGGCCAAGGACCTGAAACCGGACGTCGAGGACAAGGTCTCCAAGCTGCAGATTCCCGGCATCGTCACCGAAGGCACCAGCAAGCGGGTCTACCCCAACGGCTCCGTGGCCGGCGGAATTGTGGGTTTCCTCAAGGACGGCAGCACCGGACAGGCGGGCCTCGAGCAGACCCAGGACGAGGTACTCAAAGGCACACCGGGCAAGCGGCTCTTTGAAATCGGCGCCGACGGACTGCGCATCCCGGTCGGCGTGGACCAATTGACGCCGGCGGTGAACGGCAAGGACATCAAACTCACGCTGAATTCGGACCTGCAGTACTTCTCCCAACAGGCGATCCAAAGCCAGAAGGACAAGCTCAGCGCCGAGTGGGGCGTGATCGTTGTCCAGGACGTCAAGACCGGCAACATCGTGGCCATGGCCGATACCGACTCCCCGGATCCGAACGACCCCGGCAAGGTTGCCGCCGAGGACCGCGGGGTCCGGGCCGTCACCGCCGCCTACGAACCCGGCTCGGTGGAGAAGATGATCACGGCCGCAGCTGCGATTCAGGAAGGGAAGTCCAGCCCGCTGGACAGGTTCACCATTCCACCGACCTACACAGTGGACGGCCAGACCTTCAGTGACGCGTTCGAACACGGCACCGAGCAGCGGACGCTGGCGGGCATTGTCGGCTATTCCATGAACACCGGCACAGTCATGGTGGGCCAGCGGCTGAGCAAGCAACAGCGCTATGACTGGCTGCGGAAGTTCGGCATCGGCGATGCCCCCGACATCGGTCTGCCGGCCGAATCCAAGGGCATCCTGACCCCGGCCGACCAGTGGGACGGGCGTCAGCAATACACAGTGCTCTTCGGCCAGGGCGTCGCCCAAACCACCCTCCAGACTGTCCGGGCCTACCAGAGCATCGCCAACGACGGCGTGATGCTCCAGCCCCGGCTGATCGACAGCTACATCAACCCGGACGGTGCCGAGGAAAAAGTCCCGGCCAAAGCCCCGCAGCAGGTCGTCTCCAAGGAAACCGCCAAACAGGTCCGCGACATCCTTGAGAGCGCCGTAACCGAGGGCGAGATCAAAGAGGCCGCGATCGACGGGTACCGGGTGGGCGCCAAGACCGGCACATCCGAATCGCCCTGCGACGACGGCAAATCAGGGTTCTGCGGCTATACAGCCTCCATCATCGGAATGGCGCCCATGGACGATCCGCGGTTTATTGTTGAGGTGGTCCTGCAACGGCCCAAGGGAAGCATCTTCGGAATCACCAATGGACCGGTGTTCCGTTCGGTGATGAGCCAGACGCTGCGCACATTCAACGTCCAGCCCTCCACCGGCGAACCCGCGCGGCTGCCGCAGTACGCCAAGTAGCGCCTGTTCCACCTGGCACCCGGAAGTCACCAGCCGACGCCACACCCATTGCCTGCGCGCCGGAGCATTTCCGCGTGCGCAGGTCCCGATCTACCAGTGCCCGATTTTTTTCAGTGCCCGATTCATTCAGTGCCCGATTTTTTTCAGTGCCCGATTCATTCAGTGCCCGATTAGTTCAGTGCCCGATCCACTAGCACCACAACGGAGATCCACTTGTCAGAGCTCACCGACCCCGATGCTTCCGCGCCGTCCGGCCATGACTCCACCCAGGGCTTCCGGCCCACTGCGGTTGCCGCAGTGCCGCTGGCAGACATTGGCGCGGCGATCGGCATCGCCGTTCCCGGTGCATCCGGCTCCGTCCAGGTCACCGGGATCTCCCTGAACTCCCGGTCGGTCCGCCCGGGAGACCTGTACGTGGCCCTGCCGGGCGCCACACGGCACGGGGCCGACTTCGTGTCCCAGGCCGTCGACGCCGGCGCCGTGGCGGTCCTGACAGACGACGCCGGGGCGCGCCTGCTGGCCCTGGGCCATGACATCGCCGTCCCGGTCCTGCTGGCCCACGAGCCGCGCAGCGTGGTCGGCCAGCTGTCCGCGCTCATCTACCAGAGCAGGCCCGACGGCGCCGGGGCACCGGCCCTCTTCGGGGTGACAGGCACTAACGGCAAGACCACCACCACCTATTTCATCAATGCCCTGCTGCGGGCGCTGGGTAAGCGGACCGGGCTGATCGGGACGATTGAGATCCTGGCCGGCGGGGAGCCGATCCCGAGCCTGCTGACCACTCCCGAATCCACGGATGTGCACGCACTGTTGGCGCTCATGCGCGAACGCGGGCTCGATGCCGCCTCCATGGAGGTTTCCTCGCACGCCGTGTCCTTCCACCGTGTCGACGCCGTGGTGTTCGACGTCGCCGGCTTCACGAACCTCACCCAGGACCACCTGGACCTGCACGGGACCATGGAGGAATACTTCCAGACCAAAGCCCGGCTGTTCTCGCCGGAACGCGCCCGCGCCGCCGTCGTGACCATCGATGATGACTGGGGCCGCAAGCTTGCGGCCACCGCCGAAATCCCGGTCACGACCCTGGCCACGGCCGGGACCGACGGCGCCGGGCCGGCTGACGCCGACGGGACCGCGGATTGGACTGTGGTCCGGACTGCTCCGCGGGGCCTCGGTTCAGACTTCGTCCTCCGGCACCGCGACGGCGCCGAGCTGCGCGTCCACACGGGCCTGCCGGGCGGCTTCAACGTCGCCAATGCCGCGCTGGCCACGGTGATGGTCCTCGCCGGCGGCCACGAGCCGGCCGCGGTGCAGGCCGCCCTCGACGCCGCGGATCCCTTCACCGTTGCCGTGCCGGGCCGGATGCAGCTCGTGTCCACGGCCCCGGCCGCCGTGGTGGACTTTGCGCACAACCCCGACGCACTGTCCCGTGCCCTCGAAGCCGTCCGGTCCCCGGAACCCGGATCCAGAGTGATCATCGTTTTCGGCGCCACCGGACAGCGGGACCAGGGCAAACGCCCCGCGATGGGTGCCATCGCGGCGCGGCTGGCGGACACCGTGATTGTCAGCGACGACGATCCCCACGACGAGGACGCGGCGGCCATCCGCGCGGACGTCCTTGCCGGGGCCCTCGCGGCCAAGGACGACGAAGGCCTGGACTGCACAGTCCTGGAGGTCTTCCCGCGCGACGCCGCCATCCTGAAGGCCGTAGAGCTCGCCGGAGCCGGGGACACCATCCTCGTGGCCGGGCGCGGTCACGAGGTCTGGCAGGAAGTCAAGGGAATCAACCTGGCACTGGATGACCGGGTGGAGCTTCGGAACGCCTTGACAGCACGGGGATTCACCGTTCTCGAAGACCACCGGATAGAGTCCTAAACCGAGATGATTGCATTTACAGCGGCGGAAATCGCCGACATAACCGACGGCCGGCTCGCCGCGGAACCGGGAATTACCCCCGCCTCCGTGGTGACCGACTCCCGCGAGGCCACGGCGGGTTCCCTCTATGTGGCCAAACCGGGGGAGAACGCCGACGGACACGACTTCGTCGGCGCAGCCTTTGACCGGGGCGCCGTATTGGCGCTCGTTGAGCGCGAAGTGGCCGACGCCGCCGGAACGGACTATCCCGCCGTCGTCGTTGAGGACACTGTCCTCGCCATGGGCGCGCTGGCCGCCGAAGCCGTCCGCCGGATCCGCACCAGCCGCGCCGCGGCCGGCGCCGCTTTCACCGTGGTCGGCATCACCGGCTCCGCCGGCAAAACCACCACGAAGGACCTGCTCGCCGGAATCTTCGCGGCCGCCGGCGCCGAAGGTGCCACAGTTGCGCCGCAAGGGTCCTACAACGGCGAGATCGGCGTGCCGCTCACAGTCTTCAAAGCCGACTTCGACACCCGCTACCTCGTCATCGAGATGGGTGCCACGGGCATCGGCCACATCCAATACCTCGCGGACATGGTCCGGCCGGAGATCGGCGTCGTCCTCGGCGTCGGCTCCGCCCACGCCGGGGAGTTCGGCGGCGTCGAGAACATCGCGGTGGCCAAGGGCGAACTCGTGGAGGCGCTCCCGGCCGGGGGCACCGCCGTGCTGAACCTGGACGACTCCCGCGTCGCCGCGATGGCCACCCGGACCCGGGCCCGCGTGCTCGGCTACACCTCACGCGCGGCCGGCACAGGCCAGGACAACACCATCCAGGCCGACGTGGCCCAGGCCAATGTGGTCAGGGCCGCGGATGTGGAACTGAACGCCGACGGCCACCCGGA
Organism: Arthrobacter sp. 10N44_2; assembly: GCF_056394385.1. Taxonomy (NCBI): domain Bacteria; kingdom Bacillati; phylum Actinomycetota; class Actinomycetes; order Micrococcales; family Micrococcaceae; genus Arthrobacter; species Arthrobacter sp. 10N44_2. The sequence continues at coordinate 82,384 of NZ_JBFTHT010000019.1, forward strand.
ATTTGAGCTCTACCTGCCCGCCGACGTGACGGACGGGAAAGCACAGCAAGGGCCAACCCGGCACCACGTCGCCGCCAAGCTGATCGGCGCCCATCACATGGCCAACCTCCTCGCGGCCGCGGCTGCGGCGCACGCGGCCGGCATCCCCGGGGCGCAGATCGCCGCCTCGCTCAGCGCGCAGACCGCCGCCAGCCGCTGGCGGATGGAACGCACGGAGCGTCCCGACGGCGTGACCGTCATCAACGATGCGTACAACGCCAACCCGGAGTCCATGCGGGCAGCACTGCGGACGCTGGCCGAGCTGGGCCGCGGCCGCCGCACCTGGGCGGTCCTGGGCGCCATGCTGGAACTGGGCCCGGATTCCATCCGCGAGCACATGGCAGTCGGCACCCAGGTGGTGCGGCTGAACATCTCCCGGCTCGTCGTGGTGGGCCGGGAGGCGCGGTCGCTGTATGTCTCCGCCGTCAACGAAGGCTCCTGGGGCGACGAATGCGTTTTCGCCGAGACGGCGGACGAGGCCTATGAGCTTCTCCAAGCCGAGCTCCAGCCCGGCGACCTGGTCCTGTTCAAGTCATCGAACGGCATCGGGCTGCGCCACTTGGGGGATCGGATAGCATTACCCCCACATGCCACCCAAGACTCTCCCGAGCGACCTGCTGAGGGAACTGCCGCAACCGCCACAGAAGGGAGTGCACAGCTGTGATTGCACTGCTGATGGGCGCCGGAATGGCGCTGCTCCTCGCGTTTGTGGGCACCCCGCTGTTCATCCGGTTCCTGGTCCGCAAGGGCTACGGACAATTCATCCGGGACGACGGACCCACCTCCCACCACACCAAGCGGGGCACGCCCACAATGGGCGGCACCGTGGTGGTCGTGGCGGTCCTGGTCAGCTACGGGCTCACGCACCTGATCATGTGGATGATGAACCCGCACTCACCGGGGCCAAGCGCCTCCGGGCTTCTCCTGCTCTTCCTCATGGTGGGCATGGGGCTGGTCGGATTCCTGGATGACTTCATCAAGATCTCCAAGCAGCGCAGCCTGGGCCTGGACGCCAAGGCCAAGCTGATCCTCCAGGGCGCCGTTGGCATCATCTTTGCCGTGCTGGCGCTGAACTTCCCGAATGCCGCGGGCCTGACCCCGGCGTCCACCCAGATCTCGCTGGTGCGCGATATTCCGTGGCTTAACCTCGCGTTCGCCGGAACCGTACTCGGCGCCATCTTGTTCGTGCTGTGGTCCAACCTGATCGTCACGGCCGCGACCAACGGCGTGAACCTCACCGACGGCCTCGACGGCCTGGCCGCCGGCGCTTCCGTCATGGTGTTCGGGGCCTACACGCTCATGGGCATCTGGCAAAGCAACCAGGCCTGCGGATCCCCGCGGCAGGCCGGCAGCGGCTGCTACTCGGTCCGCGACCCCCTGGACCTGGCCCTGCTGGCCGCCATCCTGAGCGCGGCGATGGTCGGGTTCCTGTGGTGGAACACCTCGCCCGCAAAGATCTTCATGGGCGACACCGGCTCCCTTGCCATCGGCGGCGCCGTCGCAGCCTTCGCGATCCTGTCCCGCACCGAACTGCTGCTGGCCTTCATCGGCGGGCTCTTCGTCCTCATCACGCTCTCGGTCATCATCCAGGTGGGCTACTTCAAAATCACCAAGGGCAAACGGTTCTTCAAGATGGCACCGCTCCAGCACCACTTCGAACTCAAGGGCTGGGCCGAAGTCACGGTGGTGGTCCGGTTCTGGATCCTGTCCGGGTTGTTTGTCGCCGCCGGCCTGGGCATCTTCTACGCCGAATGGGTGGTGCTGCTGTGACCGGTCCCATCCCCGCCCCGCTCACCACCTCGCCCCGGCTGCAGGGACTCACCACCTGGGATTCCGACTGGGCCGGACTGCGCGTCGTGGTCACCGGCATCGGCGTCTCCGGCTTCGCCGCCGCCGACACCCTCATTGAACTCGGCGCCCGCGTGGTGGTGGTGGATGCCGCCACCAGCGCCAAGGCGCTGGCCCAGGCCGACACACTCCGGATCGTCGGCGCCGTGGACGTCCTGCTGGGCGAGGAAGCGGTGGAGTCCGTTCCGAAGATCGACGGGCAAAAGCCGGACCTGGTGGTCACGTCCCCGGGCTGGCGCCCGGACCAGGCCCTGCTCGCCGCAGCGGCGCGGGCGCACATTCCGGTGTGGGGCGACGTCGAGCTCGCCTGGCGGCTCCGCGAACGCGAGGGCCGCAAGACCGCCGACTGGCTGGCCATCACCGGCACCAACGGCAAGACCACCACGGTCGGCCTGACCGAATCCATGCTCCAGGCCGCCGGCCTGAAAGCGATCGCCGTAGGCAACGTCGGAACCCCGATCCTGGACGCCCTGCGCGATCCCGTGGACTACGACGCCTTCGCGGTGGAACTGTCCAGTTTCCAGCTGCACTGGAGCCACTCGGTGTCGCCGGTGGCCAGCGTGTGCCTCAACGTCGCTGAAGACCACGTGGACTGGCACGGCTCCTACGCCTCCTACCTCGCCGACAAGGCCAAGGTCTACGCCAACACGCAGAAGGCCTGCATCTACAACGCCGAGCAGATCGAGACCGAACGCATGGTCGAGGACGCGGACGTGGTTGAAGGCTGCCGGGCCGTGGGATTCACCACACTGACCCCGGCCATCAGCATGCTCGGCGTCGTGGAAGGGCTGCTGGTTGACCGGGCGTTCATCGCCGAACGCAAGGACAGCGCGGCCGAACTCGCCTCGATCGCCGACCTCGGACCGGTGGCGCCGCGCCACATGGTGGCCAACGCGCTGGCAGCCGCTGCCCTGGTACGGGCCTACGGGGTGGAGCCATCGGCTGTGCGCCAGGGCCTGCTGAACTACCTTCCGGGAGACCACCGGATCCAGCTGGTGGCCCGGCATGAGGGTGTGCTGTGGATCAACGATTCCAAAGCCACCAATCCGCACGCCGCCGCCGCCTCGTTGTCCGCGTTCCAGAATGTGGTGTGGATCGCGGGAGGTTTGTCCAAGGGCGTGAATTACGGCTCCCTGATCCAGGAACAGGGCAGCCGGCTCAAGGCCGTGGTCCTGATCGGCGCGGACTCCAGCGATCTGCAGGCCGCCCTGAAGCGACACGCGCCGGATGTCCCCGTGATCGGGCAGGGCAAGGGCGAGACTGAAGACGTGCAGACTGCCGGTACGGCCAAAGCCGACGCAGGCCCTTCGCCGATTTTCGGCGAGACTGTGATGGCCCAGGCCGTTGCCTCGGCGGCGCAGCTGGCCGCCTCCGGGGACACTGTGCTGCTGGCCCCGGCGGCTGCTTCCATGGACCAGTTCTCTTCCTATGCTCACCGTGGCGATGCCTTCATCGAAGCTGTCCGCGAGCTCGTGGAAGGGCAGGCTCAGACCAGCGAGGAGTAACAATGGTCAGCACGCCCACACGTACGACGGCGGCACGACCCGCCGCCGGCGGGGCCAGTAGAGGCGGGGCCACCAGCGGCACGCCCGCCGGCCGTCCGGCCCCTTCGGCGGCACGGCCAACGGCCGGCGGCCCCGCCGTCACCCCCGCGGCCCGGGTGCGTGCCTGGAGCCGCGGATTCTGGTCCGCGCTGGAAGGCACCGGCAAGTCGCGCAACGGATCCACGTACTACCTAATCCTTGGCTCCACCCTGGCGCTGACGGCGATCGGGATCATGATGGTCCTCTCGGCCTCCAGCGTGGAAGCCATCGCCGCGGGGGAGTCGCCGTACTCCGCCGCCCTCAAACAGGGCGGATTCGCCGCGATTGGCGTCTTCGCGATGCTTGTCCTCTCCCGAGTGAACGTCGTCTGGCTCAGGCGCTTCGCCTGGCCGCTCATGTTCCTGGCCATTGCGCTGCTGGGCCTGGTGCTCCTCGTGGGACGCAGCGCGCTGGGCAACCAGAACTGGATCGACGTCGGTCCGTTCACGTTCCAGCCCTCCGAAGCCGCCAAGCTTGCCCTCGCGCTCTGGATGGCCACCGTGCTTGACCGCAAGGCCAAGCTCCTCCACGAATGGCGCCACGCGCTCATTCCGGTCGTGCTCCCGGGCGCCATTGCGGTCCTGGGCCTCATCCTGGCCGGAAACGACCTCGGGACGGCCATGATCGTGATGATCATCGTGGCCGCCGCGCTGTTCTTCGCCGGCGTGCGGCTGTACCTTTTCGGCTTCGCCGGGGCGGTCCTGGCCCTTGGCGCGACGATCCTCGCCGTCACGAGCCCGAACCGGATGTGCCGCATCCTGTCATGGACGGGCCAGACCTGCGCCGACGGCTCGGACCTGAACTACCAGTCCACCAACGGCCTGTACGGGCTCGCGTCCGGCGGCTGGTTCGGCGTCGGACTGGGCCAGAGCCGGCAGAAGTACAGCTGGATCCCGGAAGCGCACAACGACTTCATTTTCGCGATCATCGGCGAGGAACTCGGACTGGTCGGCACGATCGTCGTCCTGGTCCTGTTCGCCATCCTCGGCACCGCCATCTACCGGGTGGTCGTCGCCCAGCACGATGTCTTCCACCGCGTCCTGGCCGGCACGATCATGGTCTGGCTGCTGGGCCAGGCCAGCGTCAACATGGCCGTGGTCACCGGGCTGGCACCGGTGATCGGTGTCCCACTGCCCTTCATTTCCTATGGCGGCTCGGCCCTGCTGATGTCGCTGTGCGCAATCGGCGTCGTCCTGTCCCTGGCCCGGGCCCAGATGGACCCCGGCATGCAGCCGAAAAAGATGCTCAGGTTCGGCCCGGCCGCCTTCGCCAATTCCGTCCGGAGGGCCCGCGCTGCCCGGGCTGCAAGGACTGCCGCCAGCCGGTCCGCCGCCAGCACGGCCTCCAGCCGGTCCGCCGCCCGCACGGCCGCCCGGCCCAAGGTCCCCGCGGGCAAGAGCCCCGCCACCAAGAACGCCACCAAGAACCCCGCCAAGAGCCCAGCCACCAAGAACCGTACGAAAGCGTAAACAGCCCTTCATGAACACCGAGTCGCCCTTGTCCGTGGTCCTTGCCGGCGGCGGAACCGCCGGCCATATCAGCCCGCTGCTGGCAATTGCCGGCGCCCTCCGGCAGTCCCGCCCCGGAGTGCAGCTCCTGGCTGTCGGGACGCCCGGGGGAATGGAAGCGCGGCTCGTCCCGGCGGCCGGCCTGGACCTTGCCACCATCAGCCGTGTCCCGCTCCCGCGCAGGCCTTCCGCGGATCTGCTCCGGCTGCCGGGCCGGATGGCCGGTGCGGTGAAGCAGGCGGGTTCCATCCTGGACGAGGCAGGCGCCGACGTCCTGGTGGGGGTCGGCGGGTACGTGTGCACTCCGATGTACCTCGCTGCCCGGCGCCGGAAGATCCCAATCGTGGTCCACGAGGCCAACACCCGTCCCGGTCTGGCTAACCGCGTTGGCGCAGGCCTCGGCGCCCACGTGGCAGTGGCCTTCGCCGCGACCAAACTGGGCCGCGCCGCCCGGCACGTAGGCATGCCCATGCGCCCCGAAATTTCCGGCCTCGACCGCGCGGCCGCCAGGGCCGGTGCACGGCAGGCGCTCGGCCTGGACGCGGACCGGCCGACGCTCATCGTCACGGGCGGGTCCTCGGGCGCCCAGAGCATCAACCGGTCCCTCGCCGCGGCCGTCGGGGCCCTCGCCGACGCCGGCGTGCAGACCCTGCACATCACCGGTCGCGGCAAGTCCGTCCACGACGCCGACGGCAAACCGCTCGCCGCGCCAGGCTACCGGCAGGTGGAGTACGTCGACGGGATGGAAACCGTCTACGCCGCGGCGGACCTGCTGCTGGCCCGTGCCGGAGCCGCCACGGTCTGCGAGGTGGCCGCCGTGGGCGTGCCTGCCGTTTTCGTGCCCCTGCCCATCGGCAACGGCGAGCAGGCGTTGAACGCCGCGGGCCTGGTCGCCGCGGGAGGCGCATTGATAATCGATGACAAGGCCTTCTCCGCCGACTGGATCAGCGGGAACATCATTCCCCTGCTGCTGGACGCGGACAGGCTGGACCGGATGGCAGCCAGCTCCGAACAGCTCGGCATCCGCGACGCCGACCGGCGCATGGCCGATCTCATCCTCGGCGTCGCGTCCTCGAACGAGCGCAGCGGGAACCGGCAGCGTCCGAAACAGCAGGGCACGAACCAGCACGGCAGGAAGCAGTAGAGCAATGACCCAGCCCCAACACGGCACGCATGCCCTGGAATCCCTCGGCCGCGTCCACTTCATCGGCATCGGCGGCGTCGGCATGTCCGCCGTTGCCCGCATTATGGTGGCCCGCGGCATCCCGGTGAGCGGCTCCGACGCCAAGTCGCTGCCCGTCATGGCGGACCTCGCGGCCGCCGGGGCGCGGATCGCCGTCGGCTATGCTCCCGGCAACCTGGGAGACGCCCAGACGGTGGTCGCCGGCTCGGCGATCCGGCCCGACAACCCCGAGCTCGCGGCGGCCCGCGCCGCCGGACTCCCGGTGCTGCACCGCTCCGAGGCGCTGGCCGCCACGATGGCGGATGACACTGTGGTGGCAGTCGCCGGAACGCACGGCAAGTCCACCACGACCTCCATGATCACGGTGCTGCTGCAGGGCGCCGGACTGGACCCGTCCTTCGCGATCGGCGCCAACGTGCCGGCGCTCGGAGTCAATGCGGCACACGGCACGGCGGGCATCTTCGTCGCCGAGGCCGACGAATCGGACGGCTCCTTCCTGAACTACCGCCCCACGATCGCCGTGGTGACCAACGTCGAGCCGGACCACCTGGACTTCTACGGCACCGCCGAGGCTGTCTATGCCTCCTTCGACCGCTTCACGGCCCTGCTCCCGGCGGACGGCGTCCTGGTGGCGTGCGCTGACGACCCCGGGGCCAGGGCACTGGCCGAGCGCACCCTGGCCCGCGGCAACACCCGCGTGGTGCTTTACGGAACCGCCGACGACGCCGCCATCCGGCTGCACGACGCGGGACCCGGCCGGATGGGGATCTCGACGACGGCGGGCACGTTCGGCGTCGAACTCCAGGTTCCGGGCCGGCACAACGCACTCAACGCTGCCGCCGCCTTCGCCGTGGCGATCGAACTCGGCGTCGCGCCCGACACCGCCGCGGCGGCACTGGCCCACTTCTCCGGCGCCTCGCGCCGTTTCGAGTTCAAGGGGGAGGGCCGCGGCGTCCGCGTCTACGACGACTATGCCCACCACCCCACGGAGGTCCGCGCCGCCCTGTCCGCGGCACGGGCCGTCGCCGGGGAGCACAAGGTGCACGTGCTCTTCCAGCCGCACCTGTTTTCGCGGACACGGGAATTTGCCCGCGAGTTCGCCGAAGCGCTCAACACCGCGGACACGGCCCTGGTCCTGGACATCTATCCTGCCCGCGAGGATCCCATTCCAGGGGTCACCAGCGGGCTGATCGCCGAACACCTGGGCTCAGGCGGCCGCCTTGTCGGACCCGACGGGGAGGCTGTGCAGGCACTGCTGGCGGCCGCCGGGCCCGGGGACATCGTGCTGACCGCCGGCGCCGGTGACGTCACGGCCTACGGGCCGTTGATTGTCGAGGCCCTGACGGCCGAGGCCGCCGGTGCCTAGCACCAGGCGCCCCACCTATCGTGGCGGATCCGGATCCGGCTCCCGGCCGCCGTCCGCCGGGACGGGCACGGATGTCATTTCTGCGTCCAAGACCGCCGCCGACACCGCCGAGGACACCGCCGTCGGTCGGTCCCGCAATCCGCAGAACCCGCAGGCCGCCCCGGACAACGGGCCCGGAAAGGTGCTGTCCTTCCCCGAGCCCAAGGGCAAGCGCCGCCGGCGGATCCTGCTCAGCACCATCGGGATCGTGGCCGTGCTGATGGCGGGCATCGTCGCGGCCGCCGTCTACTCGCCCGTGCTGGCCCTGCGCACGGTCACGGTGGAGGGTACAAAGATGCTGCACCCGGATCAGGTCCAGGCCGCCCTCGCGCCCCTTCAGGGCAAGCCGCTGCCGCAGATCAGCGAGGAGGAGGTCACAGCCCTGCTCAAGCCGCTGGTCCAGGTCAAGGACGTCACCGCGAAGGCGCTGCCGCCCGCCACCTTGCAGGTGCACGTCACCGAGCGCATTCCCGTGGCCCTGGTCAAGCAGGGCAAGACATTCCAGCTGGTGGACGTCGACGGTGTCCAGCTCAGCACCACCGCCGATGCGGCCTCGGTATCGCTGCCGGTGATCGACGGCGGCAGCGGAACGCTGCCGAAGGACCTGTTCCAGGCCATCACGGCAGTGCTGGGGGCCCTGCCGGCGGATGTGCTGGCGCGGCTCTCCAACGCCTCTGCCGCGTCGGCCGACGCCGTCGAACTCAAACTCGTCGACGGGCAAACAATCGTCTGGGGCAACGCGGGGGAGAAGGAGCTGAAGGCACGGGTCCTTTCTGCCCTCCTGAAGGTCCCGGCCGACGCCAAAAACCCGGTGAAGGTCTACGATGTCAGCGTGCCCCGGCACCCAGTCACGCGGTAGCCGGCAATCGGATCCGCCGCGTCACGGATGTCCAGCGGACGTCCAGCTGCCCGCGGGACTACTTACAGGGGCTATTTGCCCGGTAATCGCGCGACACGCGGCGCCGGTTATTGAATGTCCCCTGCATAGGAAATACCGTCACAGACATGAGTTACTTGACATAACTATAACCTTCAAGTCGAAGGTTAAGGTTCAAAGCTTCAAGCAGGACTCGATCAGTTTTCGCATTAGTACACGAACAAGGGACACGTAACGTGGCAGCTCCGCAGAATTACTTGGCCGTCATCAAGGTCGTCGGCATCGGCGGCGGTGGCGTGAACGCAGTCAACCGCATGATCGAGGTCGGTCTTCGCGGCGTCGAATTCATCGCCATCAACACCGATGCCCAGGCATTGTTGATGAGCGATGCCGACGTCAAGCTCGACGTCGGGCGTGAGCTGACCCGTGGACTCGGTGCTGGCGCGAACCCTGAAGTTGGCCGGCAGGCCGCGGAGGACCACGCCGATGAAATCGAAGAGGTCATCCGGGGCGCAGACATGGTCTTCGTCACCGCCGGCGAAGGCGGCGGAACCGGAACCGGCGGCGCCCCCGTCGTCGCCCGGATCGCACGGTCCCTTGGCGCCCTGACCATCGGCGTCGTGACGCGCCCCTTCACGTTTGAAGGCCGCCGCCGTGCCGGCTCCGCCGAGGCCGGCATCGACGCCCTGCGCGATGAAGTCGACACCCTGATCGTGATCCCGAACGACCGCCTGCTCTCCATCAGCGACCGCAACGTCTCCGTCCTGGACGCGTTCCGTTCCGCCGACCAGGTCCTGCTCTCCGGTGTCCAGGGCATCACGGACCTCATCACCACCCCCGGCCTGATCAACCTCGACTTCGCCGACGTCAAGTCCGTCATGCAGGGTGCCGGTTCCGCGCTGATGGGCATCGGTTCTGCCCGCGGCGAAGACCGCGCCGTGAAGGCCGCGGAGCTGGCCATCGCCTCCCCGCTGCTGGAAGCATCGATCGACGGTGCGCACGGCGTGCTGCTGTCCATCCAGGGCGGCTCGGACCTTGGCCTCTTCGAAATCAACGAGGCAGCCCGCCTGGTCCAGGAAGTCGCCCACCCGGAGGCCAACATCATCTTCGGCGCCGTGATCGACGACGCCCTCGGCGACGAGGCACGCGTCACCGTCATCGCCGCCGGCTTCGACGACGTCAAGGCCACCTCGCCGTCCATGGACCAGTCCCTGCCGGCCGCGCCGCAGCGTCCCGCGTCCGCCGCCCCCGCCCCGGCGCAGGCACCCGCCTCCGCCCCGGTCCAGCCGCTGCACGCCACCGTCGGCGCCTCCGGCTACGGCGGCTGGGGCCAGCAGCGTCCCTCTGCCGTACCGGCCGATTCGGGCTTCGACGTCGACCTTCCGGCCGTCGTGGAGCCGGACCTGTCCGGCCGGCACTCCGATGACCTGGATGTCCCGGACTTCCTGAAGTAAATAGTTCCGCTCCAGCATGGCACCGCCGTCCGGCGGTGCCATGCTGCTTTGCGGCGGGTTACGGTGGATTGTATGAACGCAGGTATTCCGGACATGTTGATGGCGGTGTTGTGATTGTTTTGCTGGCGGGCTGAAGTCCGGCCGGGCGTATGGGTGGCTTTCACCGACGCCGGAGCCGGGAACCTGGCACTGCATGTCGGTGATGACCCCGTGGCGGTGCGCCGCCGGCGCGCGGAGCTCGAAGCGGCCGCCGGGCTCGGCGGGCGCTCCTTCCGGTACATGAACCAGGTCCACGGCAGTGACGTCGCCACCATCGTTGGGTCCCCGGCCGCGGACTCCGCGGGTGAAGGTCCGGCCGCGCCCACGGCCGATGCCATGGTCTCCCTGACTGAGCCGCTGGCCGTCCTGGTGGCCGACTGCGTGCCGGTGGTGCTGGTCGGCGAGGATCCGGCCGGGGCGCCGGTGCTGGGCGTCGTCCACGCCGGACGGCCAGGCGTCGCCGCCGAGGTGGTGCCAGCCGCTGTGGCCCGCCTCCGGGAGCTCGGTGCGGACCGCATCAGCGCCTGGGTGGGCCCCTCGGTCTGCGGGCGCTGCTATGAAGTCCCCGGCAGCCTGCGCGCGGACGTTTCCGCGGCCGTGCCTGCCACCTGGTGCACCACCTCGACCGGCACCCCTGGTCTGGACCTGCCAGCCGGAGTGCGGAGCCAGCTGGAAGCTGCGGGCGTCGCGATCGAATACTCCGGGGGATGCACCCTCGAGGACGACACCCTCTTCTCCTACCGCCGCAACAGCCACACCGGCCGCTTCGCCGGGCTGGCGTGGACGGACGGCACCCACGGGACTGACGGCACTGACGGGACTGACGGGACTGACGGGAAAAGGGAGTATGGCCATGACTGAACCGGCGCAGCGCCCGGACGCACACGCCGTCGAGCCCGTCACGGCGCCGGGGGAGAACCATGAGAACCGAACGGACGCGCTGGAAGGCCCCCGTCTGGCCCAGCTGGAGGCGAACCTCGCGGCCGTCCGCCGCCGGATCGACGCCGCCGTGGCCGCCGCGGGCCGGCAGGCGGCGCCGCCGCGCCTGATCGTCGTCACCAAGTTCCATCCTGCGCTGGACGTCCGGCGGCTGGCGTCGCTGGGGGTCACCGACGTCGGGGAGAACCGGGACCAGGAGGCCGCGGAAAAGGCGGCGCAGCTTCAGGACCTTGGCCTGAGCTGGCAGTTCATCGGTCAACTCCAAAGCAAGAAGGCCAAATCCGTGGTGAAGTACGCCGCGTCCGTGCACTCCGTGGACCGGGAAGCCGTCGCCTCGGCCCTGGCCAAGGCGATGGCCGTCGAAGCCGACCGCACCGGCCGCCCGCCCCTGGACTGTTTCATCCAGGTCAGCCTGGCCGAGCAGGCCGGCGACGCAGCAGCGGCCCACCGCGGCGGCGCGGCGCCCGGCGAAGTCACCGCGCTGGCCGAACAGGTCGCCGGTGCCGGCGGACTGAGGCTCGCCGGCGTCATGGCCGTTGCCCCGCTCGGGGCGGACCCGGCGGCTGCCTTCGAAAAGCTGGCGGGCATTTCCGGGCGCCTGGCCGAGCAATTTCCCTACGCCACGGGAATATCCGCCGGCATGAGCCAGGACCTCGAAGAGGCCGTCCGCTTCGGGGCGACACACCTGCGCATTGGCTCCGATATTCTCGGTCCGCGTCCGGCCCTGCGGTAAGTTCGACATATTGGAAGGTAATGGCGGGGATTCCAAGGCTGTCTAGTCACTAAGCGGCCCGCTTACGGACAAGATTAGGAGTCGACCATGGCTGGCGCTCTGCGCAAGACAATGATCTATCTTGGGCTCGCCGACGGCGACGAACACTACGAGTCTGAGCACCCCACACCGCACAAGGATGAGGACGAATCCATGGAGCAGGACCGCGAGGAACGACGTGCTCCGGCGCCCGTCCGCGAGGTCCCCCGGGAGGAGCCCCACGCCGCTGAAGAGGAATATCGCGCACCTGTGACACCCATCAAGCGTGCGGCATCGAGCCGCGAAGAGACCACCGGACTCCGGCAAATCACGACCATCCATCCGCGGTCGTACAACGACGCCAAGCTCATCGGCGAAAGCTTCCGCGACGGGATCCCCGTCATCATGAACGTCACCGACATGGGCGAGGCTGACGCCAAGCGCCTCGTGGACTTCTCCGCCGGTCTTGTTTTCGGCCTGCGCGGCAGCATCGAACGGGTGACGAACAAGGTCTTCCTGCTCTCGCCGTCGTACGTCGAAGTCATTGGCGACGACAAGAAGGTCAGCGAGACGCAGGCAAGTTTCTTCAACCAGAGCTAGGCCCGAATATTCGGTACTGATGCCAGGCGGGGACACCCGCCTGGCATCCGTGCGGAATTATCCGTGTTGAAATAGAAGTGACACTTTCCTTAGGACACTTCGGTATCCGGAATGAACATGGAGATATGAGTTAGCTCATGGGAATTGTTTTGGGGCTCGTCTATATCGTTCTGTTGCTTTTTTTCGTGGCATTGATCATCCGTCTGGTCTACGACTGGGTGCAGATGTTTGCCCGAAGCTGGCGGCCGCGCGGTTTGGCACTCGTGACCGCTCATGCTGTGTATTCGGTCACGGACAAGCCCCTCAAACTGCTCYGCCGGCTCATCCCGCCGCTGCGGTTGGGCGGAATGTCGCTGGACATAGGCTTCCTGCTGCTGTTCGTGGCCGTGAGCGTGGCGATGTGGATCGTCAAGGGCCTGGTGTACGCCCAGCCGATCGCGGCATAGGCCGCAGCCGCAGCCGGGCAGCGACCTGCCCGGCCCGGGCCCAAACCGAAAGTAAACTCCGGTTTGACACTGCGGTGTTGAATTAGAGGAACCAGACCATATTTAGGTACCGTAGTTTGACGGCCGGAAGGCCTACTGACTAACTAGACCAACGAGGTGACCAGATGGCTTTGACGCCAGAAGACGTTGTCAACAAGCGCTTTCAGCCGACCAAGTTCCGCGAAGGCTACGACCAGGACGAGGTTGACGACTTCCTGGACGAGATCGTCGTCGAACTTCGGCGCCTGAACCAGGAGAACGACGAGCTGCGCAAGAAGCTCGCCGAATCCGGCGCCGGCACGCCTGCCAGCTCCGCAGCCGCCGCACCCGTGGTGGAAAAGGTCCCGGCACCCGTCAAGGCCGAGAAGGAAGACACCGCCAAGGCCGAGGCCGAGGCCAAGGCAAAGGCGGCCGCAGAAGCCGCTAAGAAGAAGGAAGCCGAGCAGGCCGCCAAGGCCGCCCAGGTTGTCGAGCCGGCGCGCAGCGCCGCCACCCCGGCGTCGGAGTCCGCCGCCGGCCTGCTCGCCATGGCGCAGCAGATGCACGACAAGCACGTCGCCGACGGCGAGCAGCAGCGGGACAAAATCATCGCTGAAGCTCAGATCGAGGCCAGCAGCCTCGTCAACGATGCGCAGGAAAAGTCCCGCAAGATCCTCGGTGCCCTCGAGCAGCAGCGCTCCGTCCTGGAACGCAAGGTCGAGCAGCTTCGCGGCTTCGAGCGCGACTACCGCTCACGCCTGAAGGCCTACATCGAAGGCCAGCTCCGCGACCTGGACGCCCGCGGCTCCGTCGCGGCCCCCGAGGTTGGCGAAGCCAGCTAGGGCAAAAAGCAAGTATTCTGAAAGCCGGTGGCTGAGGATTCCTCGGCCGCCGGCTTTTCCCTTTTCCCGCAACGTGCCGGCACCGGCCCAGGTGCCCGGCACTTGCCGGTACCTGAACCCGGTCCCCGCACTGGCTCCCGATCGAAAGCCCTATGACTGACGCACCATCACCAGACGCCATGCAGCCTGTCGAGGCGGCACAGCCCGTGCGCGCCCGGCCGCGGCGGGCAAAGCTGTTTGTCCTTTTCGCTGCCTTCGCGGTCTTCGCCTACGTGTTCGACCAGCTCACCAAGCTCTGGGTCACGACCACCATGACCGAGGGTGAGCGGATCCCCGTGCTTCCCCCGCTGCTGCACTGGTTCTACATCCGCAACTCGGGGGCGGCGTTCTCGATCGGCGAGAACGTCACCTGGGTGTTCACAATCATCATGGCGGCCGTGTCTGTCGCGATCCTGCTGCAGCTGCGCAAGCTCGGTTCGCTCTGGTGGGCCCTGGCGCTGGGACTGCTGCTCGGCGGCGCACTCGGGAACCTGACGGACCGGCTGTTCCGCGAGCCGTCCTTCGCGATGGGCCATGTGGTGGACTTCATCCAGCTGCCAAACTTCGCGATCTTCAACATCGCCGACTCCGCCGTCGTCTCCGCCGTCGTGATCATCTGCCTGCTCACGCTCCGCGGAATCTCCCTGGACGGCTCGCGCCATACGAAGGATACGGTGGCTAACGATGTCTGACACTGCCTCAGGAAACGCCGCTGATATGGCGGCCGATATGGCCGCCGAAGCCGGCACCGCACCCGCCGGGCACCACCGATTCACCGTCACGGAGGACCTCGCCGGTGCCCGTGTGGACGCCGGACTGGCCCGGCTGATGGACATCTCCCGCTCGCAGGCCGCAGTCCTGATCGCCGAAGGCAACGTCACCAGCAACGCAGGGAAGGTCGGAAAGTCCCTCAAACTCACCCTGGGCACCGTGCTTGAGGTCGTGGTGCCGGACCGCAGGGACCCCCTGGAAATCGTGGAGGAAGTAGTGGACGACCTGTTGATCCTGCTGGACGATGACGAATTTGTGGTCATCGACAAACCGGTCGGTGTCGCCGCCCACCCTTCGCCCGGCTGGGTGGGACCCACGGTGGTGGGTGGCCTCGCCGGGCTCGGCTACCGGATTTCGACGTCGGGCGCCCCGGAGCGCGCCGGCATCGTCCATCGGCTCGATGTCGGCACTTCCGGTGTCATGGTGGTGGCCAAGACCGAAAATGCCTACACCGTGCTCAAGCGCGCATTCAAGGAGCGCACCGTGGACAAGGTCTACCACGCCGTCGTCCAGGGCCTTCCCGATCCGCTGGCGGGCACCATCGACGCGCCCATCGGCCGGCACCCGGGCCATGACTGGCGGTTTGCCGTGACCGAGGACGGCCGTGATTCGGTGACGCACTATGAGGTCCTGGAAGCTTTCGGGAAGGCCTCACTCGTGGAGGTGCACCTTGAGACGGGCCGCACCCACCAGATCCGCGTGCATTTCTCGGCCCTGCGCCACCCCTGCGCCGGTGACCTCACCTACGGCGCGGACCCGAGGCTGGCCGCCACCCTGGGCCTCACCCGGCAGTGGCTGCACGCCCGGGAACTGTCCTTCGACCACCCGCGGACAGGGGAGCGGGTTACCGTCGCCAGCGAGTACCCGCAGGACCTGCAGTACGCGCTGACGGTCCTGGAGTCCGGAAACGCCTGAGCCGCACGGCACGGGCGGTCTGAATCCACGGGGTTCTGCCGGGCCGCCCGTTGCCGCCGTTCGGTGCCCACCGCCGTGGCTGCACGCCGCCGTCGTGGCACGGCACTAGAATGGTGCGGTGACTTCCAGCAACGACTCGTTTGTCCATCTCCACAACCACACCGAGTACTCGATGCTGGACGGTGCCGCCCGGCTCGGTGAGCTGTTCGACGAAACCGAACGGCTCGGCATGCCGGCCCTCGCCACGACGGACCACGGCTACCTGTTCGGCGCCTTCGACTTCTGGAAGCGCGCAACAGACCAGGGCATCAGACCCATCATCGGCGTCGAAGCCTATGTGACTCCCGGGACCGCCCGCACGGACAAGACCCGTGTGCGCTGGGGCGAGGAGCACCAGCGCAAGGACGACATTTCCGGCGGCGGCTCGTACACGCACATGACCCTGCTCAGCTACAACAACGTGGGCATGCGGAACCTTTTCCGGGCCTCCTCGATCGCCTCGCTGGACTCGGTCTTCGGCAAATGGCCCCGGCTGGACCGGGAGCTGCTGAACACCTACTCGGAAGGGCTCATCGCCACCACCGGCTGCCCGTCCGGCGAGGTCCAGACCCGGCTGCGGCTCGGCCAGTACCGCGAAGCCCTGGAGGCCGCGGCGGAGTTCCGCGACATCTTCGGGGCGGAGAACTACTTCTGTGAGCTCATGGACCACGGCCTGGACATCGAGCGGCGCGTCACCGGTGACCTCCTGCGCCTGGCCAAGGACCTGAACCTGCCGCTGGTGGCCACCAACGACCTGCACTACACGCACGAGCATGACGCCAAGGCGCATGAGGCCCTGCTGGCCATCCAGTCCGGTTCCACCCTCCTGGAGCCGACCTACGACAACGGCGGCTCGCGCTTCGCCTTCTCCGGCAGCGGCTACTATCTGAAGTCACCGCAGGAAATGCGCGAATTGTTCCGCGACCACCCCGAGGCTTGCGACAACACGCTCCTGATCGCCGAACGCTGCGAAGTTTCCTTCAACACCGGCGCCAACTACATGCCCCGGTTCCCCTGCCCGGAGGGGGAGGACGAAACGTCGTGGCTGGTCAAGGAGGTCGACAAGGGACTCCGCTACCGCTATCCCCAGGGCATCCCGGACAAGGTCCGCAAGCAGGCCGACTATGAGCTCGAAGTCATCACCTCGATGGGCTTCCCGGGCTACTTCCTCGTCGTCGCCGACTTCATCAACTGGGCCAAGAACAACGGCATCCGGGTCGGTCCCGGACGTGGTTCCGGCGCCGGCTCCATGGTGGCCTACGCGATGCGCATCACCGACCTGGACCCGCTGCACCACGGCCTGATCTTCGAACGCTTCCTCAACCCGGACCGCGTCTCCATGCCTGACTTCGACGTCGACTTCGATGACCGGCGCCGTTCCGAAGTGATCGACTACGTCACCCGCAAATACGGCGACGAGCGCGTGGCGATGATCGTCACCTACGGCACCATCAAGACCAAGCAGGCCCTCAAGGATTCTTCGCGTGTGCTGGGCTACCCGTTCAGCATGGGCGAGCAGCTGACCAAGGCGCTGCCGCCGGCGGTCATGGCCAAGGACATCCCGCTGGCCGACATTCAGAACCCCCAGTCCAAGCGCTACAGCGAGGCCGGCGACTTCCGCCAGCTCATCAGCACCGACCCGGAGGCCGCCAAGGTCTTCGAGACGGCGCTGGGCATCGAGGGCCTGAAGCGGCAATGGGGCGTGCACGCCGCCGGCGTCATCATGTCCTCGGACCCCATCATCGACGTGATCCCGATCATGCGCCGCTTCCAGGACGGCCAGGTCATCACCCAGTTCGACTACCCGACATCCGAAGGCCTCGGCCTGATCAAGATGGACTTCCTCGGGCTGCGAAACCTGACGATCATTTCCGATGCCCTGGAAAACATCAAAATGAACCGCGGCATCGAACTCGACCTCGAGACGCTCGAGTTGGATGACACGGCGTCCTACGAACTGCTCGCCCGCGGAGACACACTGGGCGTCTTCCAGCTCGACGGCGGCCCCATGCGGTCCCTGCTCAAGCTGATGAAGCCTGACAACTTCGAGGACATCTCCGCCGTACTGGCCCTCTACCGGCCCGGACCCATGGGCGCCAACGCGCACACCGACTACGCGCTGCGCAAGAACAAGATCCAGGAAGTCATCCCGATCCACCCGGAGCTCGAGGAACCGCTGTCCGAAATCCTCGGCGGGACCTACGGGCTGATCGTGTACCAGGAGCAGGTCATGGCCGTGGCGCAGAAGCTCGCCGGCTATACCCTGGGCCAGGCCGATATCCTGCGCCGCGCCATGGGCAAGAAGAAGAAATCCGAGCTGGACAAGCAGTTCGCCGGCTTCTCCCAGGGCATGCAGGACAACGGCTATTCCATGGCCGCGGTCAAGACCCTCTGGGACATCCTGCTGCCGTTCTCCGACTACGCCTTCAACAAGGCGCACTCGGCCGCCTACGGCGTGATCTCCTACTGGACCGCGTACCTGAAGGCGCACTACGCGCCGGAGTACATGGCTGCCCTGCTGACCTCAGTGGGCGACGACAAGGACAAGTCGGCGATCTACCTCAACGAATGCCGGCGCATGGGCATCACGGTGCTGCCGCCCGACGTCAACGAGTCAGCCCTCAACTTCACCCCGGTGGGCACCGACATCCGCTTCGGCATGGGCGCCATCCGCAACGTCGGCGTGAACGCCGTCGAAGCCATGGTGGCGGCGCGCGAAAAAGAAGGCGCCTACACCTCCTTCAAGGACTACCTCCTGAAGGTCCCGGCAGTGGTCTGCAACAAGCGCACCATCGAATCCCTGATCAAGGCCGGCGCCTTCGACTCGCTCGGCCACCCCCGGCGGGCCCTGGCCATGATCCATGAAGAAGCGATCGACTCCGTCATCACCCTCAAGCGCAACGAGGCGATCGGCCAGTTCGACCTCTTCGCCGGCTTTGAGGACCAGGAGCCCGAGGCGTCGCTCAGCACCGAGATCCCGGACCTGCCGGAATGGGAGAAGAAGGACAAACTGGCGTTCGAGCGCGACATGCTCGGCCTCTACGTCTCCGACCACCCGCTGCAAGGACTGGAAGGGCTCCTGAGCCAGCACGCCGACCGGTCGATCACCTCGATCATCGCCGAAGACGGCCCGCCGGACGGCTCGATCGTGACCATCGCCGGCATGATCACCTCGCTCAGCCGGCGGATCGCCAAGGCCAGCGGCAACGCCTACGCCCGGGCCGAAATCGAGGACCTCGCCGGTTCCATGGAGGTCATGTTCTTCGGCCAGGTCTACGGCCCCATCGCCTCGGTGCTCGCGGAGGACCTGATCGTGGTGGTCAAGGGCCGGCTGCAGCGGCGCGACGACGGCGCCGTCACCTTGAACTGCATGGAACTCTCCGTGCCGGACCTCAGCGACAGCCAGAACGGGCCCGTGGTGATCACCATGGCCACGCACAAGGCCACCGAGGCCGTGGTCACCGAGCTGGGCGACGTGCTGCGCACCCACCGCGGAAATTCGGAGGTCCGCCTGCACCTGCAGGGCGACACCCGGGTGGAGGTCATGGGCCTGCCGGTGCACCTGCGCGTCAACCCGAGCCCGTCACTGTTCGGCGATCTGAAGGTGCTGCTCGGCCCGACCTGTTTGGATAACTGACATGCAGGGGGTTGCTGGCGGCCAGGCAAGGCTGAGCGATCCAGGGCACCCTGAGTATCGCCGCCCCGCGAGGGTTCACGCACAGCATCCGAGGATCATGTTTTCGGGTTGAGCGTTCCCCGGGCGATGCTGTCGGCGGAGTGGGCCGGGTTCCCGTTGTATGGCTGGTTGGAGACGTCCACGATGGGGTACTGGGCCAGATCAATGCCGTCCGGGATGGTGAAGATGCCGGATTCATTGTCGAGGACACCCAGGCTGACCATTCTGGACAGGTCGGCAGAGCCGACCCACACGCCCCGGAATCCGGTGATGTGGTCGTTGGAGAGCCGGATGATCAGGTGCCGGGTTCCATCGGGGAGTTGCTCCACCCGGGCGTCTCCGCTCCCGGTATGTGCGGGCAGCGGAGTCAGGGACGTTTGGGCGACGACTGTCGAAGCGGGACCCGACTGGGTGGAGGTGGGTGTGGGAGTGCCGGTGTGTCCGAGAACTCCGGCAGCGGTCCATCCGGCGGCCGTGCCAAGAACGATTCCGGCCGCAGCCGCGATAACCCACAGACCGGGACGGCCACGCCTGTCTTTGGCGCGGGGCCGCAGTGGTATCGGTGCCGGCTTTGTGCCGCCGCCGTGGTTCGGGCGCGCCTCCGCCGCGGCAGGTTTCTCCGGTGCGGCTGGTTCCTCCGGGGCAGGGTGCCCTGAGCTGGGCTGGCTCAAGGGATCCGTTGCGAGGGCCGGCGAGAGGCCGAGGGCCTGATGGATGGCGGCCCAGTTCTGGCTGCCGGGTTGCTCGAGTTCGATGCCTGCGGTGTCGAGGGTGGCAACGTGCACGGCATGTTGCAGGCCTCGGAGGGTTTCGCTGCACGTGGGGCAGCTGGCGAGGTGGTCGGCGTCGGCGTCCGTGCCCAGGGGCTCGCCAAGGGCCAGCAGACTAAGAAGTTCGGCGTCAAGGTGTTCCATGTTCCACCTCCAGGCGGGTGCGTAAGCGGGTGAGGCTGCGCCGGATGTGGCTTTTGACAGTACCGAGCGGCAAGTTGAGGCGCGACGAGATCTGGTCGTGAGTCAGGTCTTCATAGAACGCCAGCCGCATTATTGCTTGCTGTGGATCCCCTAAATGCTCCAGTTCTTCGTCCAACGTCAGGCGGTCGGCGACCTCTTCTACGTCCCCGGCGTCCGGGCGGGAAGCGGGGTCAACGACCAAGAGAGTGGCTGCTTGTTCGAGATGGCGCTGGCGGGAGCGAGCGGACAAGGCGTCGGAGATTGCATTGCGGGCGATCCCGATCAGCCATGCCGGCAGCCGCGCCGCCTCCGGGCGAAATGTGGTCCGTGATTTCCAGGCCCGAATGAAGACCTCCTGGGTGACGTCGTCGGCAGCGGCACGCTCTCCCAAGGATCTTAGCGCCAGCGTGTAGACGAGCGGACTGAACCGTCGGTACGCCTCCGCGAGGACGTGTTCGTCGCCGCCGGCAAATGCGTGGTCGAGACCGGAGTCCCAATCGTGCGATGCGGCAGCCTCCATCAGGTGCTCCTTTGAGCGGCAGTGGCCCCTGTTGCACCACATTATGCCGCTCGCGCGGGGACTCCGCCATGGTCGAACTGGGTCAGCCTTCCGGGCTGTCGCTGTGTGCGTGCCGGTGGGGCCGCGGTTGATGCGACCCCACCGGGCGAGAAAACAGGATGCCTGCTGGAGCTCCGGTTGGCTTACTCGTGGTGGCCTTTGTGTCCGCGCGATGAGGAGTCCACTACCTGTACGGCGGCCCCAAGGTTGTTGTCGGCGAGGCTTCCCCAGGCGTAGACGATGGTGTTTTTCCCCGCAGTGACCTTGATGCCGGCCGGACCGATCAGCGGGGCAGTGGTTCCCTCGGCTGCGACCGAGGCCGGGACGGTTCCGGCCTTGAGAGTGAGGGTCTTTTGATGCCGGTTGGTGAGTCCCTCAATGACCGCGTTGCCACCGGCCAGGACATCGACGGCGGGCGCCGCAGCGACGTGCCGGACGGTCAGCTTGCCCTTTCCATCCGGGCTGGCGGAGGTGTCATTGGTGAAAAGGGTGGCCGTGGGCGTCCCGTCAGCGGCCAGATGTGCGACCGCTGTGTAGTCCCGACCTTCTTCGAGGTCCACTGTGACCGGGCCTATCACGGGGTGGTCGGCGCTGGTGGCGTCGGCGCCGGTGATGGCGACCTTGTGGTCTCCGTCGGGGACGTTCAACGGCCCGGCCAATGTGCCCGGTTTGAAGTTGTCCAGGGCGAGTTTGCCGTCGACCCAGACATCGACGGTAAGGCCCGGAACGCCGTGGAGGACGGACAGTTTTGCCGTTCCCTCGTCGCGGTGATGCCAGGTCCCGGCCTGGGCCGGGGCGGCCAGGGCCAGTGCTGCCAGCAGCGTCATTGCTCCGGTGGCTGCAGAGAGTGTCTTGCGCATTTCCAACTCCTCATCGGGGCCCACATGGGGGCGGTGGTTGTGCTTACACCCTTATTACCGGCCGAAGGCCGTCGCCGGATGCACCACCGGGGAAGTTTTAATGTGCCGTGTTAATTTGCCATGGCCCGTAGAGGCGTCTGTCAGATCTCGTAGTCGAGCGGAACGGGCTGGCTGTAGGCCCCGGAGTGGTAGAGCAGGGGAACACCGTCGTCGCCGACCTGGCCCTCCACCACCTCGACCACCACGACCGCGTTGTTCTCGAAGGAGAGCCGCATCTGGACCTTGCCGATCAGCCAGCCGCTGACGCCCTTGAGCACGGGCACCTCGTGGGGTCCGAGCTCCCAGTGGTCGCCGTCGAACCGGTTGCCGGCCCGGGCGAAACGGTCGGCGAGCTCCTGGTTTTCCAGCCCGAGCATGTGCACGCCAATGTAGGTCGTGTTCGCCACGGCCGGCCACGAGCTGGAGGTCCTGGCCATGTTGAACGTAAAGCGCGGCGGCTTGGCGGACAGAGAGGCCACTGAGGTCGCCGTGAATCCGAACGGGACGCCGTTGTGATTGGCCGTGATGATGGCCACGCCCGCCGCGTGCCGGCGGAACATTTCCCTGAATGTTCCCTCGAAAATACCTTCATCTGTGGCCACTGCGATCCAACTCCCTGCTGCACGTGCGTGTCGTACTTCTACTCTGCCAGCGTATTGCGCAGGGGAATCGAGTGCGGCATTTTCTTTACGTCTCCCGTCATGTGCTGCCGGCCGGCGTCATGCGCCGCGGGAATCCTTGTTACGGTTTGTTGCATGACACAGTCCGCAGTCGACGGCCCCGTCCACCACGCCGGGGAGCCCGCACAGCCCGAGCGGCGTCCCGAGGGGCAGCCCGGTGCCGGGGGGACATGGCGGAAGACCGCGGTCATCGCGGCCGCCGGCATCCCGGTGGGGCTGCTTTGGTGGCTTCTGGCGCCGTCGGGCCTGAATCTCCTGACCGGAAACCCTGACCTCGCCGCCGGCACCAACACCGCCACCTGGCTGCCCCGTGACCTTGTGCTGGCGGGGCTGTGCCTGCTTGCAGGGTGCATTGCCGGGTCGTTCGTCGCCGGCAACAAGCACCAGCAGCCCGGCCCCGGCACTGTTGTCCTCGTGGTCCTCGCCGGCGCTGCCGGTGCGCTCATCGCGTGGGGAACCGGTGTGCTCAGCGCCCAATGGTGGGGAGCGCCGGCAGATACTTCGGCCAGCGCCAGCGTCGCCTTCTCCCTGCGCTCCTATGCGGTCCTCGCCATCTGGCCGGCAGCGATCGCCCTGGCCATCTTCCTGAACAGCCTCTTCCCGGGCAACGGCGGCAAACCCCGCCGCGGCGGGGCACGTAAAATGATCGGGTGAGCCTAACTCCTGACAGCCCCGTGACCCCGATGACCGCCGCCCTTAACTTCCGCACGGTGGACGTGCGCGGTGCGCACCTGTCTCTCGCCGGACTCCGCGCAGCCGTGCCCCGGGCACAGTCCGGGACGATGGCCGACGCCGAGGGCACGGTCCTGGATATCATCTCCGCCGTCCGCGCGCGGGGTTTCGGCGCACTGCGGGAGCTGGCACTGGCTTTCGACGGCGTCGAGCAGACGCATCCCCGCGTCCCGGCCGAGGCGCTGCGTGCAGCCCTCGAGAACCTGGATCCCGCCGTCCGCGCGGCCCTGGAGGAGTCCATCAAGCGGGCCCGCGCCTTCGCCGACGCCCAGCGCCCGGCGAACATCGACGTCGAACTCGGCGAGGGCGCCGTCGTCAGCCAGAACTGGGTGCCGGTGGCGCGCGTGGGGCTCTATGTCCCCGGCGGCCTGGCAGTCTACCCGTCCTCGGTGATCATGAACGTGGTCCCGGCCCTGGCCGCCGGCGTCGAATCGATTGCCCTGGCTTCGCCGCCGCAAAAGAACTTCGGCGGCCTCCCGCACCCCACGATTCTGGCTGCGGCCTGCCTGCTGGGCATCGAGGAGGTCTACGCGATCGGCGGAGCACAGGCCATTGCGGCCTTCGCCTACGGCATCCCGGCCGACGCGTCCGACGGCGGCCACCTCCCCGGGATCGACCCCGTGGATGTCGTCACCGGTCCGGGCAATATCTTCGTGGCCACCGCCAAGCGCTTGGTCAAAGGGGTTGTCGGGATCGATTCCGAGGCCGGTACCACGGAGATCGCGATCCTCGCGGACGCCACCGCCAGTCCTGCCCTTGTGGCCGCGGACCTCATCAGCCAGGCCGAGCACGACCCCAAGGCTGCATCGGTGCTGTTCACCGACTCCGAAGCCCTCGCCGCAGAGGTCCGCGTGGAGCTTGAGCGGCAGGCCGCTGCCACCAAGCACTCCAGCCGCGTCCGCGAGGCGCTCTCGGGCCCGCAGTCCGGGGTGGTGCTGGTCGAGGACCTGGAGCAGGGCATTGCCGCCTGCGACGCGTACGCCGCGGAACACCTTGAGATCATGACCGCCGACGCCGCCCGGGTGGCCGGCCGGATCCGCAGCGCCGGTGCGATCTTCGTGGGGGACTACAGCCCCGTGAGCCTGGGGGACTATTGCGCCGGCTCCAACCACGTGCTGCCCACCAGCGGCACCGCGGCCTTCTCCTCCGGACTGAATGTGACCACGTTCCTGCGCGCCATCCAGGTCATCAACTACAGCCGGGCCGCGTTGGAGCAGGTCAGCGGCCATATCGTCAGCCTCTCCGGCGCGGAGGACCTGCCGGCGCATGGCGAGGCCGTCACGGTGCGGTTCGCCGCCCGGTAGTTCAGGACCCAGACCACTACATGTAGTAATTACAGGCTTGTTATTCAGCTACATCTAGTCGTAAACTGAGGTCACAGCGGATTGCGACAGGGGAGGAACCGACATGTATTGCCCGTTCTGCCGGAACCCTGATTCGCGCGTCGTGGACAGTCGGATCGCCGACGACGGCTCCGCCATCCGGCGCCGCCGGCAGTGCCCCGAATGCGGCCGCCGGTTCACCACCGTGGAAACCACGAGCCTGACCGTCATCAAGCGCTCCGGGGTCGGCGAGCCGTTCAGCCGCAGCAAGGTCATCAACGGCGTGCGCAAGGCCTGCCAGGGCCGCCCGGTCACCGAAGACGATCTCGCCTTGCTGGCGCAGGAAGTCGAGGAGGCGATCCGGGGCTCCGGCGCCGCCGAAATCGAGGCCCACGAAGTCGGGCTGGCGATCCTGGAGCCGCTGCAGCGTCTCGACGAGGTCGCCTACCTGCGGTTCGCCAGCGTCTACCAGGCCTTCGAATCGCTCGAGGACTTCGAATCGGCGATTTCCCTGCTTCGCCATGAGGCAGAGACCAAGGGCCGGGACGGCAAGAGCCCGGACAAGCGGCCGCTGCAGGCGCCGTCGTAAATGTCCTGATTGTCCTGGCGACGGCGTCCCAGGATCCACCACAGACTCCGGTGGTGGCAGCGGAGGGGAAGCCGCAGCCACCACCGGCTCCACCTCACCGCTCCACAAAGAAATTGAGCTATCACTCCGGGTCGTTCCCAGCGGTCAGAACGACCCGGAGTGATAGCTCAATTGGTTTTAATCCCGCGATGGGCCGTTATTTTGCCAGCTTGTGCTTGAGGGCAATCTCGATGGCCGCGCCCACGATCCCGGCGTCGTTCTTCAGCTCGGCCGGGACGATCGGCGTGCGCAGCTTCATGTGCGGCAGGTACTCGTCCGCACGCTTGGAGATGCCGCCGCCCACAATGAAGAGCTCGGGGGAAAACAGGAATTCCACGTGGGAGAAGTAGCGCTGCAGCAGGACGCTGTACTGTTCCCAGCTGAGGCCCTCGCGCTCACGGGCCACGGCCGAGGCCTTGGTCTCGGCGTCGAAGCCGTCAATCTCCAGGTGACCGAGTTCGGCGTTGGGAACCAGCTTGCCGTCGAAGATGAACGCCGAGCCGATGCCGGTGCCAAGGGTGATCACCAGCACCGTGCCGGCGACTCCCTCGCCGGCACCGAAGCGGGCCTCGGCGAGTCCCGCGGCGTCGGCGTCGTTGATGACCTCCACCGGGCGGCCGAGACGCGCCGTGAGCATGGCGTCGATGTCGGCTTCCAGCCACGACTTGTCCACATTCGCGGCCGAATGGACCACGCCGTGCTGGATGATGCCGGGGAAGGTCACGCCCACGGGGCTGCTGGCGTCGGGGGCATCGGAGCGGGCCGAGAGCTCCGCGACAACCTGCGCGACGACTTCGGCCACCGACTCAGGAGTGGAGGGCTGCGGCGTCGGGAAGCGCACGCGGTCACCGATCAGCTTCCCCTTCTTCAGGTCCACGATCCCGCCCTTGATTCCGGTCCCACCGATGTCAATGCCGATCAGGGGGGCGTTCTTCTTCGACTTTTCGTCCTTCTTGGCCAATGTCGTTCCGTTCGTGGCAGGGGCGGGCTGTAGTGACCGGGCAGGGCCGGTGGTGAGAGAGCGGGGTGGTTACGGGAACTAGCGTGTGGAGCAGGCGGTCAGGGCAGCGTGAGGACCTCGGCACCGGACTCCGTCACGAGCAGGGTGTGCTCGAACTGGGCGGTGCGCTTGCGGTCGCGGGTCACGACGGTCCAGTCATCGGCCCACATGTCCCAGTCAACGGTGCCCAGGGTCAGCATCGGCTCGATCGTGAACACCATACCGGTTTCCATGGTGGTGTTGTATGCCGGGGCCGCGTCATAGTGCGGAATGATCAGCCCGGTGTGGAAGGCTTCGCCAACTCCGTGCCCGGTAAAGTCGCGGACCACGCCGTAGCCGAAGCGCTTTGCGTAGGACTCGATGGTCCGGCCGATCACGTTGATTTCGCGTCCGGGAGCCACGGCCCGGACGGCGCGGGTCAGCGATTCCCGGGTGCGCTCGACGAGGAGGCGGGATTCCTCGTCGACGTCGCCGACCAGGAAGGTGTAGTTGGTGTCGCCATGGACGCCGCCGATGAAGGCCGTGATGTCGATGTTGAGGATGTCGCCGTCCCGGACCACCGTGCTGTCCGGGATCCCGTGGCAGATGACCTCGTTGAGGGACGAACACAGGGACTTCGGAAAGCCCCGGTATCCGAGGGTGGAGGGGTACGCGTTGTGGTCCAGCAGGAACTCATGGCCCACCCGGTCCAGCTGGTCGGTGGTGACGCCGGGTTCGATGTGCCTGCCGACCTCCACGATGGCCTGGGCGGCGATCTTGGAGGCGATCCGGATCTTCTCGATGGTCTCCGCCGACTTGACCTCGGAGCCTGTGAACTTCGCAGGAGCCGGCTTGCCCACATATTCCGGACGCGGGATGGACGGCGGCACGGGAAGCTGCGGGCTCACTGTCCCCGGGACCAGCGTGCCGATGGGTGCAGTTGAGGCTAGAGAAGGCATAGATTGATCATATAAGCCCCCGGGCTCGCCCCGGAAAATACAGCCCGGAAAAGACACCCCGGAAAAGACACCCCGGAAAAGACACCCGGACACGCTCCGGGCCATGAAGGAGCCCCGATGCCCGAATACTGGTACAACGTCAACACCCACGAGATCGAGGAAGACGCGATGTCCGACTGGAGCCAGCTGATCGGACCGTACAAGACCCGTGAGGAAGCCGAACACGCCCTGGAAAAGGTCAAGGCGCGCAATGAGGCTTGGGACAAGGACGAGGACGACTAGCCCGTACGGACCTGCTGCGCCCGCGGGAACGTCCCCCGGCGATCGCGGACCGGACACCGCGCAGGCTGACTGATTTTCTCCCGGCCCGTGATTCTCACCCTGTGAGGGTGGGTGCGAGCCGGTTGCCGACAGCCATACTGGGAAAATGCCGACGCGCGTTGCCCGCACCCGCGGCGCCCGAATATCAGACCTCGCCAGGCTGGCCCTTGCCTGGGCTGCCTCGACTGTAGCCCTCATTATCACCGGCGCCCTGCTTCCGGGGTTCTCTGCGGCCAGCTGGTGGTCATACGCCGCCGTGGCGGCGGCAGCCGGCCTCGTCGGCCTGGTCCTGCGCCCCGTGCTGGTGGAGATCTCGGCCAGGGTGGGCTGGGTGGCAGTACTTCTTACCGCCCTGGTGGGGCAGGCCCTGATCATGTACGTCGCCATCCGTCTGGTGCCCGGCATCGAGTCGACGCCGTTGACAGCCCTCGCCGCTACCTGGGTCAGTGCCGTGGTGGGCACGCTCATTTCGTGGGCCACCACAGCCGGAACCGATGACGGCCTCATCACGTCGCTGGCAGGACGGGCACGCCGGCAGGAAACGGTGACCGATCCGGAGGTGGACGGTGTCCTGTTCGTCCAGCTCGACGGGGTCCCCTTCCCGGTGCTGCAGTGGGCTATCCAGTCCGGGGGAGTGCCCCATCTCCGCCGCTGGCTGGCCTCGGGGGATTATCAGTTCCGTGAATGGACTCCCCAGCTGCCTTGCACGACGCCGGCGAGCCAGATGGGCATTCTGCACGGCACGGTCGCCGGGATCCCGGCCTTCCGGTGGTATGACCGTGAGCTCCAACGCGTCCTGGTGGCCAACCGTCCGGCAGACGCCCGGGTGATCGAGGACAGGCACAGCACCGGCCAGGGACTGCTCTGCGACGACGGCGTCTCCATCTCGAACCTGTTCACCGGTGACGCGCCCCGCTCGTTTTTGACGATGAGCCGGGTAGAGGTCCGGCGCGGCTCGACCCAAACCCGCCGGGCGTTCGCCTGGTTTTTTGCCACCCCGAACGGCTTCATGCGCAGCTTCACGCGGACCGTCGCCGAGATCTTCAAGGAGCGTTGGCAGGCCCGGAGACAGGTCAAACGTGACCTCAATCCGCGGGTGCGGCGGGACTGGACCTTCGCCCTGCTGCGGGCAGTCACCAACGGTCTGCTGCGGGACCTGAACACGGCGCTGGTGGCAGAGGAGCTGCGTCGCGGCACGAAGTGCATCTATGTCGACTACGTTGACTACGACGAGATCGCCCACCACGCAGGCATGTTCCGCCCCGAGTCGCTTGCAGCCCTGGATGGCTTGGACCGCACGCTCGGTGCCTTGGCCGAACTCGCCGGGTCCGCTCCCCGCCGCTACCGGCTGGTGGTGCTCTCGGACCACGGCCAGTCCCAGGGCACGCCGTTCGCGGACCGGTATGGCCAGGCGCTTGGTGATCTGTGCGCGGAACTGATGCAGGAACACGTTCAGAACGTGGACGCGTCCGTCGAGGGGCTCGGGCGCGCGGACTCCATCGCCGGCGACGTTGCCTCCGGCGGATTGTCCGGGAAGCTCGCCGGCCGTGCCGACGAGGTACTGACCAAGGCACAAGAGACGCCGGCACAGCAGACTTCCGGCCCAGGCGGCGCGGAGGATCCGGTGGTCGTGTTGGGCTCGGGCAACCTGGGCCTGGTGTACCTGCGCGGTGACCGGCGCCTGAGTCTCCAGGCCCTCGAGCATCGGTGGCCTTCCCTGGTCCCTGGCCTGGCGGGCCATCCCGGCGTCGGGTTCGTGGCCGGCATCGATGAGGAGGGCGGGGCGTGGGCGATCGGAAGCGGCGGGCGCGTCAATATCACCAGCGGGGCAGTGGAGGGCACCGACCCGCTGGCCGGTTTCGGGCCGCATGCGGCGCGGGTGCTGAATCTCGCGCTGATGCACCCCGAGGCGCCGGATCTCTATGTCAACAGCG
This sequence comes from Arthrobacter sp. 10N44_2, assembly GCF_056394385.1. Taxonomy (NCBI): domain Bacteria; kingdom Bacillati; phylum Actinomycetota; class Actinomycetes; order Micrococcales; family Micrococcaceae; genus Arthrobacter; species Arthrobacter sp. 10N44_2. The sequence goes on from NZ_JBFTHT010000019.1 coordinate 111,322, forward strand.
CGGTGGATCCCGTGACCGGCGACGTTGCAGCATTCGAAGGCCTCGTGGGATCCCACGGGGGACTGGGGGGTTGGCAGGACCGCGCCGTGCTGATGGGCCCGGCCGATCTCATGGCGGGGCTGCCCGAGCGGATCGAGGGTGCCGGGGAACTCCACCGGGTGCTGGTGGCGATGCTTGAGTCCTGTGGCCAGCGCGCCACGACGGCGTCCCGCGGCTGAGCGACCAACGGAGGGATTTCCCGGGGCGGGTCCAATTCGAGGCCCTGGGCTTACGAGGGCGCAATCCAGGTCTGGCCGGGAGCGAGGACGACTGCCGTGCAGCCGGGAGCCTGTTCCGCCACGGCAGTGGCGAACCGGTGGCCGGGCCGCTCGAGCCAGCTCCGGGCAAAGTAGGTGACGAACGGAGGGTGCAGCGTCCCCCAGTGCACCGGCAGGGCGAACCGTGCGCCGCTCATCGCGACAGCCCGGGCGGCGGTCTCCGGAGTCAGGTGTCCCGCCGAGAGCCTCGGTCCCCACCCCCAGACCGGCACCAGAGCGACATCGATCGGCCCTCCGGCCATGGCGGGGAGCGCGGCCATCTCCGGGAACAAGCCCGTGTCACCCGCGATCCACACAATGCCCGACTGGCCGCGGACGAGCTGGCCATTGGCGTCGTTGGGCCGGTGCGGCATTGGCCGGCTGCGATGTTCGGCCGGCACCTGGCGAATCTGGACGCCGCTGCCTACCGGGGTCCAGCCGTCGCCCAAGGAAACTGTGTGCGCCAGCTTTCGGCGACGCAGCCAGGCCACGTTCGCCGGCGCGCTCATCAGCGGTGCCCCGCGCAGCATGCGCAGGGAACGCAACTCGGCGTGGTCGTGGTGCAGGTGAGAGAGGAGCACCGCGTCCGGTCGGTCCCACGAGACCGGGTCCGGACGCGGTGCCAGGCGTCGGAGCAACCCGGCATGGGAACGGAGCAGCGGATCGGTGAGGATCCGAACCCCGTCGAGATCCAGAACCACCGTGGAGTGACCAAGCCAGGTGATTCTCATGTCGGGCGTAGCCCGTTTTCGTGTCAGGCCAAGGCCTTTGCCTTGAGGGAATCAAACTCGGTCTGGTTGATGGCTCCGGAATCAAGCAGCGCCCTGGCATCGGCGATCTGGCCGGCCGGGCTGGCCGTCGAGCCTGCGGCCTGCTTGATGTACTCCTGCTGGGCAGCCTGCTGCTGGGCCAGCATCTTCATCTGACGATCGGTCATGCTCCGGCCCCGGGCGATCAGGTAGATGAGGGCGCCGAGCCAGGGAACGAAGATCAGCAGGATAACCCAGCCGGCCTTGGCCCAGCCGCTGAGCTCGTGGTCGCTGAACAAGTCCATCAGGCAGCGGAACCACACCATCAGCGCAGCGATCCAGATGAAGAACCAGAAACTCCAGAGCAGAACGTCCCAGAAGCTATTCGTGTCCATCGATACTCCTCGAATCGTGTCCGCCGGAGCCTGACCTTACGCTTAGCGCATGAAACCGTCCGGGCCGGCGGAACATCTTGAGGTCCTAATGCAGACCTTATTGGTCAGCCTGCCCGCACCTGAGGCGCAACGCATCGCCCGTGAAGGATGAGGTCTTGCAAAAGAGTCTCCGGATCCGGAAGGTCAGGGGCCCGCTGGAGCGGAACTAGAAGGAGTGTTCCGGGCCGGGGAACTGGCCTGAGCGCACGTCGTCGCCGTAGGCTTTTGCGGCGTCACTGAGCGACGTGCGGAGGTCGGCGTACTGTTTGACGAATTTCGCCATCTTTCCGCCGCGCAAACCGGCCATGTCCTGCCACACCAGGACCTGTCCGGTGGTGGCGCTGCCGGCGCCGATGCCGACCGTGGGGACGTCGACGGCGGCATCCACGGCGGCTGCCGTGGCGGCCGGGACCATTTCCATGAGCACGCTGAACGCGCCGGCGTCGGCCAGCGCGACGGCGTCGTCGATCAACCGCTGGGCGTCATCGCCGCGGCCCTGGACGCGGTAGCCGCCGAGGGAGTGTTCGCTCTGCGGGGTGAAACCGATGTGCGCCATGACGGGGATGCCGGCCTGGACCATGGCGCGGACGGTCTCGGCGTAGAACTTTCCGCCTTCAATCTTTACGGCGTGGGCCAGGCCCTCTTTCAGGAACCGGACGCCGGTGGCAACCGCCTGCTGGGCCGAGACCTCGTAGCTGCCGAACGGCAGGTCAGCGACCACCAGGGCCCGCCGTGCGGAGCGGGCGACGGCGCGGCACAGCGGAAGGAGCTCGTCCACCGTCACGGGAAGGCTGGTTTCGTTGCCGAAGACGTTGTTGGAGGCCGAATCGCCGACCAGGAGCACCTCGATGCCTGCCTGGTCAAAGATTTCTGCGGTGTACTGGTCATACGCGGTGAGCATGGCGAAGCGCTCACCGTTGACTTTGGCCGCCTGGAGATGATGCGTGCGGATCCTGGCCGCCGGTTTCCGGACCGCCTCCGCAGCCCCGCCGGCGCCGCCGTCGGCGGTCCCGCCTGTGCCACTGGCCGACGTGCCCGAAGAGGCGGCCGCTGAAGCCGCTGCCGGGCCGCTGCCGTAGGGGGCCGCGAGTTCTGCGGGCGTGCTGGAATCGGAGCTGTTACTTGAGGCCATGCCACGAGCGTAGTGCGAGACGAAGTGCCGCAGCTACCGCGGGTTGCCCCCGCCCGGCGTGAATCACGTCACACGGGCGGCCTGCGCGACGGCGCAATGCCCCCTCCCGCCGCGAATTCGTCCGGCTTTGTGTTAACGGTGTGTTACGCGGGGGTCCGGCTTCAGCAATCGGTGGCAATGCTTAGTAAAGTGAACCGTGAGCAGCCGCGGGGCCCATGTATGCCGGGCCCGGGGCGGATGGAAGAACCGGAAAGAGGCCAGTATGGACCGCCAGCAAGAGTTTGTCCTGCGGACGATCGAAGAGCGCGACGTGCGGTTTGTGCGCCTGTGGTTCACCGACGTCGTGGGATCGCTCAAGTCCGTGGCCCTGGCCCCGGCCGAGGTGGAAGGCGCCTTCGAGGAAGGACTCGGATTTGACGGTTCCTCGATCGAAGGCCTGGCCCGCGTCTTCGAATCCGACATGCTGGCCCAGCCGGATCCGGCAACGTTCCAGATCCTGCCGTGGCGCGGCGAGACCGAGGCCACATCGCGGATGTTCTGCGACATCCTGACGCCCGACGGCGAACCTTCCGCCGCGGACCCGCGCAACGTCCTCAAGCGCACCCTGGCCAAGGCCGCGGACATGGGCTTCACCTGCTACACCCACCCCGAGATCGAGTTCTACCTGCTCAAGTCCCAGGAGCCGGGCCCGGACGGATCACCGATCCCCGTGGACGAGGGCGGCTACTTCGACCACGTCCCGGGCGGCGTGGCCCAGGACTTCCGCCGGACCGCCGTGACCATGCTTGAATCGGTGGGCATCTCGGTGGAATTCAGCCACCACGAGGCAGGCCCGGGCCAGAACGAAATCGACCTGCGCTACGCCGACGCCCTGCAGACCGCGGATAACATCATGACGTTCCGCACGGTCATCAAGGAAGTCGCGCTGCAGCAGGGCACCTATGCCACCTTCATGCCCAAGCCCTTCACCGCCCACCCGGGTTCCGGCATGCACACCCACTTTTCCCTCTTCGAAGGGGACACCAACGCCTTCTACGAGGCCGGTTCCGAGTTCCAGCTTTCCGAGACGGCGCGCCAGTTCATCGCCGGCATCCTCAAGCACGCCCCCGAATTCACGGCCGTGACCAACCAGTTCGTCAACTCCTACAAGCGGCTCTGGGGCGGGGGAGAGGCACCGAGTTACCTGAGCTGGGGCCACAACAACCGCTCCGCCCTGGTCCGCGTCCCGCTGTACAAGCCCGGCAAGGGCCAGTCCGCGCGGATCGAATACCGTGGCATCGACTCCGCCGCCAACCCCTACCTGGCCTACGCCGTGCTGCTCGGTGCCGGCCTCAAGGGCATCGAGGAGGGCTACCAGCTCCCCGCGGCGGCGGAGGACGACATCTGGTCGCTGAGCTCGGCGGAACGCCGCGCCATGGGACACGACCCGCTGCCGGCCAGCCTGCACGACGCCATCCGGACCATGGAGGATTCCGAGCTCATGCCGCAGATCCTCGGCGAGCAGGTGTTCGAGCACTTCCTGCGCAACAAGCGTGCAGAATGGCAGGACTACCGCCTTCAGGTGACGCCCTACGAACTGCAGCGCAATCTGGGCATTCTGTAGGTTGCCCCGATGAGCCTGGCACGACGCCTCATTGCCGCCGGCTTCAGTGATCTCGACAAGGGCGAGCGGTTCCTGGCGGCCCGGGAACTGGAGGGACTCGACCAGGATGCCCTGTTCGCGGGGCTGCAGCTGGCGGCCAACCCGGACACGGCCCTGCAGTCCCTGGTCCGGCTGATCGAGAAGCACCCGGAACTGCGCAAGCTTGCCGTCGCAGACCCGGAAAGCAGCGAACCGCTGTACCGGGTCCTGGGGGCCTCCGAGGCGCTGGGCGAGTTCCTCATCCGCCACCCCGAACACCTCGATGCCTTCGACGTCCGGGTCAGTCCGGAACCGATGCCCGCGGACGCCGTGGCCCTGCGGACGCGCCTGCTGCAGTCGGTGCGGGCCGATCCCAAGTCTGCCCGGCCGGTGGCGGCCCTCAGCGGTCAGGAAGCCTACGCGGCCCTGCGCACCGCCTACCGGCGCGGGCTCGTGGAGCTCGCCATCAAGGACCTGTGCGCGGCCGATCCGCTGGACTTCATGCCGGCCGCGGGTGCGGAACTGGCGGATCTCGCTGGGGCTGCGCTCGAGGCGGCCCTCGCCGTGTCCCGGGCCGAGGCGGCGGAGAAGTTCGACGCCGCGGAGGTGGCCGACGTCGGCCTCGCCGTGATCGGCATGGGCAAGTGCGGTGCCCGCGAACTGAACTACATTTCCGACGTCGACGTCATCTACGTGATCGAGTCCGGCGCGCTGGAGGAGACCCGGGCCACGACCATCGGCACCGTCCTCGCCTCCGGGATCTCGCGCGCGATCATGTCCACGAGCCGCGAACCCGGGCTGTGGGAAGTCGATGCGAACCTCCGGCCCGAGGGCAAGTCGGGGCCGCTGGTCCGGACCCTCGCCTCGCACGAGAGCTATTACGCGCGCTGGGCCGAGAGCTGGGAATTCCAGGCCCTCCTGAAGGCCCGGACCATCGCCGGCGACACCGTTCTGGGGGCCCGCTACGAGGCAGCCCTGACGCCCCTGATCTGGTCTTCGGCCGGCCGGGAGGGCTTTGTCGAATCCGTCCGCGCCATGCGCCGCCGCGTCACCGAGCATATTCCGGCCGATGAGGAACAGCGGCAGATCAAGCTGGGCCGCGGCGGGCTGCGCGACGTCGAATTCACCGTCCAGCTGCTGCAGCTCGTGCACGGCAAGTCGGATGAATCCTTGCGCTGCCGGGACACCACCTCGGCCATCGCCGCGCTCTCCGCCGGCGGGTATATCGGCCGCTCCGACGCCGCGGAGTTCGACCGCGACTACCGGTACCTGCGGCTGCTCGAACACCGGATCCAGCTGTTCCAGCTGCGCCGGACGCACCTCATGCCGGTGAACGAAGCGTCGTTGCGTTCCCTCGCCAAGGCGGTCCTGGGACCGTTCTCCACCGAGCGGCCCAAGCCGGACGCCCTGGTCGCCGCTTGGCGAAAAACCAAGCGCTCCGTGCGGGAACTCCACGAACGAATCTTCTACCGCCCCCTGCTCAATACCGTCGCCACCCTGAGCAGCGAAGAGGCACGCCTGACCCCGGAAGCCGCCCAGGGCCGCCTCGCCGCCCTCGGTTACCTCGATCCCCCCGGCGCCATGCGGCACATCGAGGCCCTCACCGCCGGCGTGAGCCGGCGCGCGGCACTCCAGCGCCAGCTCCTGCCCATCCTGCTGGACTGGCTCGCCGACGGCGTGGACCCCGACGCCGGGCTGCTCGCCTTCCGGCGGGTCAGCGAGGCCCTCGGCACAACGCACTGGTACCTGGGCATGCTCCGGGATTCGACGGCCGCGGCCGAGCGGCTCTGCCACGTGCTCGCCAACTCCCGGCTGATCGCGGACCTGCTGGAGGTTTCGCCCGAATCAGTGGCGTGGCTGGGCACGGACAAGGAACTGGTGCCGCTCAGCTTCGAATCCCAATGGCTTGAAATCACCTCGAAGATGTCCCGGCACGCGGACCCGGAGAGCGCCATGCGGCTGATCCGGCTGATCCGGCGCCGGGAAATCCTCCGGGTAGCCATCGCGGACAGCGCCGGGCTGCTGGATCAGGACCAGGTGGGGGAATCCCTCGCCGACACGGACCGGGCCGCCGTGCTGGGGGCCCTGCGCGTGGCGGAGACAATCATCACCGCCGGGGAACCGCTGAAGACCCACGTGCTGGTGGTTGCGATGGGCCGTCAGGGCGGCCGGGAGATCGGCTACGGCTCGGACGCCGACGTCATGTACGTTCACCGCGGACTCCCCGGCGTGCCGGAAGCGGAGGCACAGGCTCAGGCCCTGCAGATCGTGGGCAAGCTCTCCAGCCTGCTGACCCAGCCGCTCAGACCGGCGATCCTGGCCGAGCGGGTACTCGCGGTGGACGCGGACCTGCGCCCCGAGGGCAAGAGCGGGCCCATGGTGCGGTCCCTGGAGTCCTATGCCGAGTACTACCGCCGGTGGTCCCTGGTCTGGGAGTCCCAGGCGTTGCTGCGGGCGCGCCCCATGGCCGGCGACGACGCCCTGGCCGAGGATTTCGTGGCGCTGATCGACACCATCCGGTACCCCGGGTCTTTGTCTGACCAGGACGTCCGGGAGGTGCGGCGGGTCAAGGCCAGGGTCGAGGCGGAGCGGCTGCCGCGCGGCGCCGATCCCGCCCGTCACCTGAAGCTTGGCCGGGGCGGGTTGAGTGACGTCGAGTGGCTGGCCCAGCTGCTCCAGCTCCGGCATGCCGGCCGGCATCCGCAGCTGCGGACCACGTCCACGGTGGACGCGCTCGAGGCGGCCGCGGCCCTGGACCTGATGGACGCGGGGGACACCGTCATCCTCCTCCGGGCCTGGCGGCTGGCGAGCCGGATCCGTTCGGCCAACGTCATCTGGACCGGCCGGCCCTCGGACCTGCTGCCCTCCTCCCGCCGCGACCTTGAGGCGGTGGCCCGCTGGTGCGGCTACGGACAAGGCAACGCCGCGGCGCTGGAGGAGGACTACCTGCGGTTGAGCCGGCGCGCCCGGGCGGTCTTCGAGCGGGTCTTCTACGGCCAATAGCGCCCGGCGGCGGCCTGCCGGCTGCTGACAGGGCCTACTGACACATGCTGCGGGCGGTGCTACCTTGGGCCAATGGCCAGGCAACTTTTTGTGAACCTTCCCGTCCGGAATCTGGATAAGACCGTTGAATTCTTCACGGCGCTGGGATTTTCCTTCAACCCCGACTTCACCGATGAGAACGCCACCTGCATGATCGTCAACGACGGCGCGTACGTGATGCTGCTCGTCGAGTCCTACTTCAAGACCTTCACCTCGAAGTCCGTCGCCGCTACGGCCGGCACCGCCGAGGTCATCATGTCCTTCTCGCTGGAGAGCCGCGAAGCCGTGGATGAGGTCATCCGTACCGCCCTGACTTCCGGGGGCACGGCATCGGAGGAGGCCCAGGACTACGGCTTCATGTACACGCACAGCTTCCAGGACCCGGACGGGCACCTCTGGGAAGTCTTCTGGATGGATCCGGCCGGACCGCCCAAAGACGCTGCGCTGTAGCCCCTTTCCGCTAGGGGCGGGCGCAGCCGGCGCGGGTACGCTGTCTACATGTCTGGACATGTATGGCTGCTGCCTTTGAAGAATCTCGACGACGACGCCCGGGCCATCAAGCTTGGGGAGATCGCGCTGCTGGAGCTCGGCGCAGGGCAGCAGAAGTTTGTGGGGGACCCGCTGCGGATGATGCTGATCGGGCTCGAGGAAGAGTCCCGGCACCCGTTCGCCGTGGATGAGAACGGGGCCGCCGTGGGAGTCCTGACGCTCCAGGCTGGGGCGGCGACCCTCGCGGGCTGGCCAGAGGACCACACGGCCTGGCTCCTGCGCGGCTTCCTGATCGACCGGCGGCAGCAGGGCAAGGGCCTCGGCACCCTCGCCGCGGAGGCCGCCGTGCGGGAGGCCGCCAAACTGACGGCGGACCTCGGCAGCGGCCAGGCCGGCGTCGTACTCTCCGTCAACGAACTGAACCCCGGCGGCCAAGCCGCATACCGCAGGGCCGGATTCGAGGACCGCGGCCGCTACGAAGGCGGCGACGCCGGACCGCAACGCATCATGTACCGGGCATTCTGACCGAAAGCGCATCTTGACTGGGACGGTGCGTGCCGCAGTATTGAACCAAGACCAGCCGCTGGAAAGGTGCATGATGGGTCACTCACAGATGCAGGTAGAACCGGTCATCCAGGAGCTCCACATCCCCGCCGGGCTGGCAGGGCCGGTTGAGTTGACGATGGACGTACGCTGTTTCCTTGTGCCGCACGCCGGGGGATTGCTGTTGATCGATACAGGCCTCAAGGGCAGCGAGGATGCGATTGCGGCGGCCTTGGACCGTGTCGGAGCAGCATGGAGTGACATCACCGACGTCGTCCTCACCCATTGGCATCCGGACCATGTCGGCGGCCTCGGCGAAGTCGTGGAACGGAGCCCGTTGGCAGCGATCTGGGCGGGCGCGGCTGACGTTTCCCAGATTTCTTCCGCAGTGCCGCTGCGCCCGCTCGTGGAACGAGACAGGGTCCGCGATATACAGATCGTGCAGACGCCTGGCCATACCGCGGGACACATCAGCCTGCTGCATGACGACGGAATGCTGTTCGTAGGGGACGCTGTGGGGACAGCCGGAGGTGTGATGAGACGGGCGCCGGAGCAGTTTACAGCGGACTCTGCGCGGGCCGAAGAGTCGCTTCTAAAACTGAGCCTGCTGGAGCCGGACAGGATGCTCTTTTCCCACGGACCGGAGATCCCCGATCCCGTAGGGGAATTACGCCGGCTTCTTGCCGTCAACGATGGTTGACAGACATTGATTGGCTCGATGGACGGCAAGGGGCCGGCCGAGGCACTCTACGCCGTGGCGGAGCTTCACAAAGAGCTGGCGCGCACGGAAACCGAAGTAGTGCTGCGTGCCCGGCGGGCCGGACTGTCGTGGGAGGCCATTGCGGTGTGCCTTGGCGTCAGCAAGCAGGCCGTGCACAAGAAGTACGGAAAGCGCTGAGGTGTGGAAGCGCTGAACCTTTTGTTTTGGAACTGTTCCGGCCGAATAGTGTCAGGCCGCTTGATCTAACTAGGCGCCGTAGTAGAGCTCTAACTAAACAGACCTGAGGTTATGAAGTTGGGAGGCGTTGAAATCCGCTAGCGTCCGGGGTTTTCGATGCTGTCCAAGATTGGCTCGAATTGCCCGGTTCTGAACTTCTTGCGGACTTTCTGCGGGCTGGAGGAACATCGGGACGGCCTGGCCACAACGCAGAAAACCCCCGCCGGTCGTGATGACCGGCGGGGGTTGGGCGCCCCCGAAAATGGGGGACGAGGAGTGACTGCGTCCCTAGATTCTGCGAACGGCAGCCGAAGGGGCTGAGGACGCGGTCGAGAACATATACGCACCCCGGGCAGTGACCTGTACCGTGAGCTTCTTCCCGACAATGCTGGCCGTGATCGTGTACGACGATGCTGTTGCGCCCTGAATGGCAACACCGTTTGCGTACCACTGATACGAGAACGTCTTGGCATTCGCGTTCCATTTACCCCTGGTGGCCGTTAGCTTTCGGCCGACCTTGGCAGTACCTGTCACAATCGGTTTCGATCCGTTGATGACGGAGGCGTCTACTACCGGTGCGGTGGCTGCCGAGGTAGACGAGTTTGAGGTGTAACCCGCGATAAGAGGTGTGACTGTTACGCTCAGCTTTTTTCCTAAGTCTTGCAACGTCATGTCATATGTGTCTGACGTGGCACCTCTAATAGCTTGTCCATCGCGTCTCCACTGGTAAGAGAAATCTTTGACTTCCGCAACACCTGCTATAACCGTCCTGGCGTAATCAGCGTTGGCAAAAAGTGGCATACCGACCAATCCGCCGGAAGGATTTATAATAGAAGGTTTGCCGTGAAAGGTGAGTGTGAAATCGAAAGTCATGGATCCTGCGACAACCTTGGTGGGTGCAAAGCCATCTTTCGATCCGGTCATGACCACATGAAGTTTCTTCCCCTTATCTGCGGCTACCAGTGTGTGTGCAGATCCGGTGTCGCCCTCGATCTTCCGGCCATCCCGATACCACTGATACTTTGCAACAACCTCGCCTACCTTCCATATGTCGTAATAAGCCATGACGAGGTCACCAATACCGCCGCGAGTCTGAGCCAACATGGGGACCTGACCCGATAACCAATGCGGTATTTTCTTCAATGATTTAGCCGCTGGCACTGACATTTCAGTGGCAACAGTTGTAGTTGCGGCCACGGAAGCAGCAGCAGAAGAACCTGAGATCATGGCAAGCGCCAGGACGGCGGCGGCAGCACCGCGGCACCCTCTACTGAAAGTTGACGGCGACGGCGTGAATTTGTTCGGCACGGTGCCCCGAACCCCCTTTTTAGGTAAACGGCTGGACAATATCATGCCCCTATGATCTTCCCCTAAGTGCAAAGCCGACGCTGATGAAAAGCGTAACAATGCGGATACGGAACTAACTATCAAAGACATTAGTCCGGCAGGAATTCGGGCAGACGGATTCCCCAGCGGATGCCGCGTAAGTGTTCCGGGCATCGCCGGTCTTCTTCAATATCCCAGTCAGCATCGGTGACGCGCTCCACGTTGCCGGCGGGGATCCATGCCCACTGCGATTGCCGCCCGTCGTAAAACATCCAACGTGTCACGCCCCAACTTCTTACCAACAGCCCGTATATCCGCGGGCGCACTGGGTTTTTCAGCCATAAAACTAGTCCTTGTATGAGTCCGAACCATCCAAAAAACGGACCCCGAGGATTACCCGCACAAACCAGAGGGATCACCGGCGGGCAGATCCGGGGGCTGCACGATGCCATGCCGGCGGTGCTGCGTCCCGCCGTGCTTCTGGCTGCCGTTGCGGCCTTGCGTGTGGCTGAGGCTGTTGCCCTTCGAGTCTCTGACGTGGACTTCATGCGGGGCGTCCTCACCCCGGCATCCAGAATCCGGGCGTGGAACTGAAGACGGAGGAATCAAAGAATCCAGTCCCGGTACCACAAGACTTCTGCCCGGAGTTGTCGAAGAATCATACGAAGTGGGGGAGTGACACCTTCGTCAATACCGAGTGGGGCCGCAGCATCTCGCCTCACCGCCTGGAGTTCAGATTCAGGGAAGCGCGGGATGCCGTCGAAGGGCTCCCCGAGGGGTTCCGATTCCACGATCTAAGGCATTACTTCGCGTCCCGACGGCACGCGTCAGCGAAGACGACGCTCGATGTGTATGGGCATATGTGGCCAGACAAAGAAGAGTCCGCACGTGCTGCCGTTGCGGAAGTGCTGACAGCTCGTGCGGACTCTCTGCGGACTAAACCCTGTTTAGCCCCGTGATCTAATTAGACGCCGTAGTAGAGCTCAAACTCGTACGGGTTCGGGCGCAGCGAAAGCGGACGGATCTCGTTCTCGTACTTGTACTCGATCCAGGTGTCGATCAGGTCCTGGGTGAAGACGCCGCCGGCCTGCAGGAACTCGTTGTCCTCGGCCAGTGCATCCAGGGCCTCCTCGAGGGTGCCCGGAGCCTTGGGGATGTCCTTGGCTTCTTCGGCCGGGAGCTCGTAGAGGTCCTTGTCGATCGGAGCCGGGGGTTCGATCCGGTTACGGATGCCGTCGATGCCGGCCATCAGCTGGGCAGCGAACGCCAGGTACGGGTTGGAGGAGGGGTCCGGCGCGCGGAACTCGATGCGCTTGGCCTTCGGATTGGACCCCGTGATCGGGATACGGATACCGGCGGAGCGGTTGCCCTGCGAGTAAACCATGTTGACCGGGGCTTCGAAACCCTTGACCAGGCGGCGGTAGGAGTTCACCGTCGGGTTGGTGAAGGCCAGGACAGCGGAAGAGTGCTTCAGCAGGCCACCGATGTACCAGCGGGCGGTGTCGGACAGGCCGGCGTAGCCCTTCTCGTCGTAGAACAGCGGCTCGCCGCCGGTCCACAGCGACTGGTGGCAGTGCATGCCCGAGCCGTTGTCACCGAAGACAGGCTTCGGCATGAAGGTCACGGACTTGCCCCAGGCATCGGCGGTGTTCTTGATGACGTACTTGAACTTCTGCAGGTCATCAGCCGCGTGGGTCAGGGTAGTGAACTTGTAGTTGATTTCAGCCTGGCCGGCGGAGCCGACTTCGTGGTGGCTGCGCTCGACCTCAAGGCCGGCCTCGTCCAGGGCAACGCACATAGCGTCGCGCAGGTCGGCCTGCTTGTCGGTGGGGGAGACCGGGAAGTATCCGCCCTTGACCGGGGTCTTGTAGCCGAGGTTTCCGCCCTCTTCCTCACGGCCCGAATTCCAGTGTGCTTCCTCGGAGTCGATCTTGTAGAAGCTGCCCTGCGGGGAAGACTGGTACTGGACGTTGTCGAAGACGAAGAACTCGGCCTCGGGAGCGAAGAAAGCGGTGTCGGCAATGCCGGTCGAAGCCAGGTAGGCCTCCGCCTTCTCGGCCACGCCGCGGGGATCGCGGTGGTAAGGGTCACCGGTACGCGGGTTCACGATCGAGAAGTTCAGTGCAAGGGTCTTCTCCATGCGGAACGTGTCGATGAACGCCGTCGTGACGTCCGGGATGAGCTGCATGTCAGACTCGGCGATGCCCTGGAAGCCGCGGATCGAAGATCCGTCGAAAAGCTGGCCGTTGACGAAGAAGTCGGCGTCAACGCTCTTGGCAGGCACGTTGAAGTGCTGCTGAACGCCCGGGAGATCGGTGAAGCGGATATCGACGAATTTGATGTCTTCGTCCTTGATGAACTTGAGGACTTCGTCCGCAGTCTTGAACATCTATGCTCCTTACGCATATGAAAGATCTGGCCGTCAGGCACATTTGTCCAGCGCAGTCCAACAGCGGAGAAGGCAAAAAAGCTTCCCCGCTTCGCAGTCGCTAGCAACTGTTACCACCCTAAGGACAAGGGATTTCCCCGCAGTGTCCGCATTGTTTCGGGGAGGTTACAGAATGTCCTGACACGTAAACGCTAGTCGCCAGTCCACACTGTGGCCTATCTGGTCCACAATGTGACACCCTACCTCCCACACTATGGACAGGCCAGAGCCGATAAGCTTGGAGGGTGGTTGATCGCAAAGACATCGGTTCATGGCTCACCGGGCCGGACACATCCGGCATCTCCAGGTACCCGGGGGAGCGGCTCGGGCTGCCCGAGTCCGGGGCAGGGTCGATCGCCCGTGCCGGCCGGCGCATCCTGGCGATCTGCATTGACTGGGGCATCGCGCTGTTGATCAGCAATTTCGCCTTCGGCGGCGACTCCTGGGCCACGCTTGCCGTGTTTGCCATCGAGCAGATCCTGCTGATCGGCACCCTCGGCTACGGCATCGGCCACCGGATCGTGGGAATCCACGTGGTCCGGCTGGGCGGCGGCCCGGCGGGTCCGCTCGCGGCCCTGGTGCGCACTCTGCTGCTGTGCCTCGTTATCCCTGCCGTCATCTTCGACCCGGACCAGCGCGGCCTCCACGACAAGGCCATGAATACGGTGCTCGTCCGGATGTAGCAATCCGCGGCCGGATGCGCGACGGCGGTGCCAGGCAACCAGGCGCGGCGGCCCCCGTCCGTTGGCCACGAATGGCCGCTAACCGCCCCGTTTGGCGGCGGCCCCGTCCGTTTGCCACGAATGGCCGCTGACCTCCCTGTTTGGCGGCGGACCCGTCCGTTTGCCACGAATGGCCGCTAACCGCCCCGTTGCGCGGCGGCCCCCCGTCCGTTGGCCACGAATGGCCGCTAACCGCCCCGCATTGCGGCCATGTGCGTCAGATGGGCACAGCGATGGTGCCGGGGCGCACAGAAACCCGAGGTCCTCGGCGGACTAGACCCCCGCCGTCTCCTGGGCCGGCGTCGGCGCAGCCTCTCCCGACCGTTCCGTCAGGTATCCGTGGCGGCCGGCCCAGCGCTCAAACCACACCGTCGCGAAGGGGAAGACGGCGGAGAGCCCTGAGAGCAAGGCAACCCGGAACGGCCAGCGGAGCATTGCCCACAGGCTCAGTGCCGCAATCGCGTAGCCGATGAAGAACGCCCCGTGGATCGGACCGGCAATCTCCACGCCGAGTTCCGTCGTCCTGGTGATCCATTTGAGCACCATGCCGAGCAACAGCGCGGCCCAGCTGAACGCTTCGGCGATCGCCAGCCCCCGGAAGATGCGGATCATCGTGGCGGTCGAGGGAAGTTTCATGCGTATCTCCTGAGTTCTTGCGTCCGTTTTCGCGGTGTCCGGTGTCGCTTTGTCCGGTACCTCGCGTCCGTTGTCCCGCGTCCGGTACCTCGCGTCCGGTGTCCCGGGTCCGGTGGCCCGGCGCCGGGCGGGCCGACGTCGGGCAGTAAGAGAAACGCCCCGGCTGGCGGCCTGAGGTGGCCGTGAACCGGGGCGATTCTGTTCTGCGGGCAATTCCATCATGCGGTGCGTTACTGCCGCCCGCCTAGCGTCCGCGGGTGGGGCGGGCCTTGTAGGGATCGATGCCCTTCGGGATGGGCAGGCGGCCGCCAAGCGAGGAAATGCGCTTCGACACGGCGCTGACCTCGGTCTTGGTCAGTTCGCTCTTGAGTTTGTTCATCTTCCTGGCGATCTGGCTGAGCGGCACCTGGCCCTCGCCGCGGCCGCTTTCGATCACGTGGATGGTGACGTTGGGGAGGATGCGCGCAAGGCGCTTGCGCTCGGCGTCGACCAGCGGCTTGACCCGGTTGCTGGGGCCTTCGCTGACGAGCACGACGCCGGGACGGCCGATGGCGCGGAAGACGGCATCTTGCGTGCGGGGGTTCACGGCGACGGGCTGGTCCTCGGTGATCCAGCCGCGCTTGAGCGTGCCCAGCGCGGCACCTGACGCGCCGGGCTGGTTCTCGATCTGCGCGAACGCGGCGCGCTCGGCACGGCGGGACAGGATCAGCGTGGCCGCAAGGGCGCCCAGGGCGATGCCGATGATCAGGCCGGTGATCCAGTTGTCGAGCAGGAAACCGACCAGCAGGCTGAGGGCAACAACACCCAGGAACGCCAGCAACATGAGCCACGGAACCATGGGATCGTGGCGGCGAGTCATCTGGAAGACCTCGCCGATCTGCTTCAGCCGGCTCGGCTTCTTGGCCTTTGCTTCCTTGGGCTTACGGGAGAAAAGACCGCGCTTCGGAGCTTCGGAAGCCGGGCTGGAGTTGCTGGGATCAGGGGAATTCGCCATAGTTCCTTAATTCTACGTGATGGACGGCCAAGGGCCGGCACCGGAGTCATCCGGTGCCGGCCCTTAAGCGGAAGGGTGTCAGAGCAGGGTTCAGGAATGTGCCGCGAGCAGCGAGCTGGCTTCCTGGCGGGTGCTTCCGGAGCTTTCGATGTGTGCGAGCTCGGCCGGGATTTCCCAGCCCTTCTTGCGCATCGCGGTGGCCCAGAGCCGGCCGGCGCGGTAGGAGGAACGCACCAGGGGCCCGGACATGACGCCCAGGAAGCCGATCTCGTCCGCCTCATTTTGCAGGTCGACGAATTCCTGCGGCTTGACCCAGCGGTCCACCGGCAGGTGGCGTTCGGACGGGCGCAGGTACTGGGTGATGGTGATCAGGTCGCAGCCGGCCTCGTGCAGGTCCCGCAGCGCCTCGGAGATTTCCTCGCGGGTCTCGCCCATGCCGAGGATCAGGTTCGACTTGGTCACCATGCCGAGCTTGCGGCCCTGGGTGATGACGTCCAGGGAGCGCTCGTAGCGGAACGCCGGGCGGATCCGCTTGAAGATCCGGGGCACGGTTTCGACGTTGTGGGCGAACACCTCGGGCTTGGAGTCGCAGATCGCCGCGATGTGCTCGGGCTTGCCGGAGAAATCGGGGATCAGCAGTTCGACGCCGGTGCCCGGGTTCAGTTCGTGGATCTTGCGGACCGTCTCGGCGTAGAGCCAGACGCCCTCGTCGGCGAGGTCGTCGCGGGCCACGCCGGTGACGGTGGCGTAACGCAGCTGCATGGCCTGGACCGAGCGGGCCACCTTGGTGG